>JBGTIU010000134.1:0-20581 GCA_041745515.1 Hyphomicrobiaceae bacterium
TCATGGTGTTGATGGTGTTTTTCAGCTCGAGGATTTCGCCTTTGACGTCGACTGTGATCTTGCGCGATAAGTCGCCGCGCGCAACAGCGGTCGTCACCTCGGCGATGTTGCGCACCTGGGTGGTGAGATTGGCGGCCAGCAGGTTCACGTTGTCGGTCAGATCCTTCCACGTACCGCCGACACCCGGCACCACGGCTTGGCCACCGAGGCGGCCTTCGGTGCCGACCTCGCGCGCCACGCGCGTCACTTCCGCCGCGAACGAACGCAGCTGTTCGATCATGGTGTTCAGCGTTTCCTTGAGCTGCAGGATCTCGCCGCGCACGTCGACCGTAATCTTCTTCGACAGGTCGCCGCCCGCAATGGCGGTGGCCACCTCGGCGATATTGCGCACCTGGCCGGTAAGGTTGCTGGCCATGAAGTTGACGTTGTCGGTGAGGTCCTTCCAGGTTCCAGCCACGCCCGGCACCTCGGCCTGGCCACCGAGCTTGCCCTCCGTGCCGACCTCGCGCGCAACGCGCGTCACCTCGGAGGCGAAGGAGTTGAGCTGATCCACCATCGTGTTGATGGTGTTCTTGAGCTCGAGAATCTCGCCTTTGACGTCGACCGTGATCTTGCGCGAAAGATCGCCACGTGCGACCGCGGTCGTTACTTCGGCAATGTTGCGCACCTGACCCGTGAGATTGCCGGCCATCGAGTTGACGCTGTCGGTCAAATCCTTCCAGGTACCGGCCACATCGGGCACCGCGGCTTGGCCGCCGAGCTTACCCTCGGTTCCCACTTCGCGGGCAACGCGCGTCACTTCGCCGGCGAAACGGTGAAGCTGGTCGACCATCGTATTGAGCGTTTCCTTCAGCTGCAGGATTTCGCCCTTCACGTCGACGGTAATTTTGCGTGACAGGTCGCCGCTGGCGATGGCGGCTGCCACTTCGGCAATGTTGCGCACCTGACCGGTGAGATTGCCGGCCATCGAGTTGACGCTGTCGGTCAGGTCTTTCCAGGTACCGGCAACGTCGGGCACGGCAGCTTGGCCCCCGAGCTTGCCGTCGGTACCGACCTCGCGCGCAACGCGTGTCACCTCGGCAGCGAAGGCGTTGAGCTGATCGACCATTGTGTTCAGCGTATCCTTGAGAAGCAGGATTTCGCCGCTGACGTTGACCGTGATTTTCTTGGAAAGATCGCCCTTCGCAACTGCGGTCGCCACTTCCGCGATATTGCGCACCTGGCCCGTCAGGTTGCTCGCCATCGAATTGACGCTGTCCGTGAGGTCCTTCCAGGTGCCCGCGACGCCGCGGACCGTGGCTTGGCCGCCGAGTTTGCCTTCGGTGCCGACCTCTCGCGCGACGCGTGTCACCTCGCCGGCGAAGGCATTCAACTGATCGACCATCGTATTGATGGTTTCCTTGAGCTCGAGAACCTCGCCGCGCACTTCCACCGCGATTTTCTTGGACAGGTCGCCGTTGGCGATGGCGGTGGAAACTTCGGCGATATTGCGCACCTGTGTCGTCAGGTTGCTCGCCATCGAGTTGACGCTGTCGGTGAGGTCCTTCCAGGTACCGGCAACGCCGCGCACGTCGGCCTGACCGCCGAGCCGTCCGTCGGTTCCGACTTCGCGGGCAACGCGGGTCACCTCCGAGGCAAACGCGTTCAACTGATCGACCATCGTGTTCAGCGTATCCTTGAGAAGCAGGATCTCGCCGCTGACGTTGACCGTTATTTTCTTGGACAGATCGCCGCCGGCAATGGCGGTCGCCACCTCGGCAATGTTGCGCACCTGTGTGGTCAGGTTGCCGGCCATCGAGTTGACGTTGTCGGTAAGGTCTTTCCATGCCCCGGCAACACCCGGCACCGCGGCCTGTCCGCCTAGCCGGCCTTCGGTGCCAACCTCGCGGGCAACGCGCGTCACCTCCGAGGCGAAGGCGTTGAGCTGATCCACCATCGTGTTGATGGTGTTCTTGAGTTCGAGGATTTCACCCTTCACGTCGACGGTAATCTTGCGCGAAAGGTCGCCGCGCGCCACCGCAGTGGTCACTTCGGCGATGTTGCGGACCTGGGTGGTGAGGTTGGCGGCCAGCAGGTTGACGTTGTCGGTCAGGTCCTTCCAGGTGCCCGTGACGCCCGGCACCACGGCCTGACCGCCAAGGCGGCCTTCGGTGCCGACCTCGCGCGCGACGCGCGTCACTTCGGCGGCGAATGAGCGCAATTGATCCACCATCGTATTGATGGCTTCCTTGAGCTGCAGAATTTCGCCGCGAACGTCGACCGTAATCTTCTTCGAGAGATCGCCGTTGGCGACCGCAATCGTGACATCGGCGATGTTGCGCACCTGATCGGTCAGGTTGCTCGCCATCGAGTTGACGCTTTCCGTCAGGTCTTTCCAGACTCCGGTGACCTCGCTGACTTGCGCCTGTCCGCCGAGCTTGCCGTGGGTGCCGACTTCGCGCGCCACACGCGTCACCTCGGAGGTGAACACGCTGAGCTGCTTGATCATGGTATTGACGATGGTAGCCGACCGCAAAAATTCCCCTTTCAACGGACGGCCATCGACATCCAGGCGCATGGTAACGAGCAAGTCGCCCTGGGCGACTGCTTCGATGCTGCGGGTCACTTCGGCGGTCGGCCACAATAGGTCATCGATCAGCGCATTGACGGAGTGTTCCATGCCGCCCCATGACCCGATCGGCAGCCCGACACGCAACCGCTGGCGGGTTCGTCCCTCTTTGCCGACAACATGGCCGATATGCTCGAGCTGCTGCGCGATATGCTGGTTGGTTGCGACGATGTCATTGAACGTGTCGGCGATCTTTCCCAATAGGCCAGGTCGGTCACTTGCCATGCGCGCCGAAAAATCGCCCATGCGCACGGCCTGCAGCGCTTGCAGAAGCTCTTGGAGCTCTCGGCCTTCGATGGGCCCGCGTGGCACAGGCTCGGAAAGTTGGTTGGGGCCTACGTGCGCTGCTTCGCCATCGTTCATGTTGCAACCTCACTGAACTCGCAAACTGAGGCATGGCGGCATGTCGAACAATACACTTGTCAGCCCCGCCCCGGAACTTCGTTAACTTGGGTGGTCGAGAACGTTCCGGCCACCCGCACTTGTCTTATGAGTTAAGCTGAAGCGGTGCGCTGACCGGGAATGCGCGCACTCAAGCCGAAGAACAAGGCCTGGCTTATGACGGCCCTGACGGTATTGGTCTCGAAAGGTTTGGTTATGAGGAATGTCGGCTCCGGCCGCTCGCCTGTAAGCAAACGTTCGGGGAACGCCGTAATGAAAACGACCGGAACGTCGTAGCCAAGAAGGATCTCATTGACGGCATCGAGACCGGAGCTTCCGTCGGCAAGCTGAATGTCGGCAAGCACCAATCCTGGCCGCGCCTTTCTAACCGCGGCGATCGCCTCGCCATGAGTCCGAGCCATCCCGGCCACGCGGTGTCCTAACCCCTGCACGAGCGCTTCCAGATCCATGGCGATCAGCGGCTCGTCTTCGATGATCAGAACATCCGTCGCGACCTGGTCGGCAATCTCGCGGCCTGCTTCGCTGACCAAGCGTGCCACTTCCTCCGCAGAAGTGTCCAGGACTGCAGCCGCCTCGGCAGCGGTGAAGCCTTCAACCGAAGTCAACAGGAACGCCTGCCGCGGTAGCGGCGTTATCGATTCGATGCTTCTTTCCTCTGCTGCGTCCTGGGCGGTCTCCGGCGCGGCATGGTTAAGATCGACCGAGTTCCAGATTTTCAGGAAGGCTCGGTAGAGAGCGATTCGGGGCTCCCGGTTGGTCGGAAAGCTCTGCGGATCAGCAACAAATGACTCGAGCACCGCGACGACATAGGCATCGCCGCTCGTCTGACTGCCGGTCAGCGCTCGCCCGAAGCGCCGCAGGTAAGGGAGATGCGGTGCGATTTTCGCGGAGATCGACATGTGTCATCCACCCATAGTCTGTGTGTTTGTATGTCCGGCTGGTCCTAGGACATGCTCCCCAGCAAGAGCAATAACGATGTCGGCAGCAAAAGGTTCCCTGGACGTGGAACATCTCTTGACCGAGCGCGTTACGCTGAGATGGTTGTTCGTGACGAGGGCAGAACACCGGCGGGGTTCGGCCTTTTTGTTTGCGCCGCGATGCGCGCGTCAATGAATTCCAGGGCGGATTAGGGCATTCGATGACCGATAACGACAAGAAAGCAAAGACAGGCCTAGGCCTGACCTCCGACACCACAAAACAGCCGAACCAAAGCGAAACAAAAAAAGTGCAGACCCAGAACAACGATGCGCCAGCTGAGTCTGCGCCCGTGCCGGAAATAGACCAGCACATCAGAAGCCATCTCGGGCGCAAGATCAAGGCGTCCTACGATGACCTCGTGCGCCAGCCGGTGCCCGACAAGTTCCTGCATTTGCTCGAGGAACTGGACCGCAAGGAGAACGAGGAGTGAGTGGTCCGTCACCCATCGTTCGCGAGCAGTTGATTCGGGCGATACCAAACCTGCGAGCTTTCGCCATGTCGCTGTGTGGGGACACCACCAGGGCCGATGACCTTGTGCAGGAGACGTTGTTGAAAGCCTGGAGCCACCTAGGTTCGTTCCAGGAAGGCACCAATCTCAAGGCATGGCTGTTCACGATCCTTCGGAACTTGTTCTTCTCGGAGCACCGGAAGCGGCGGCGCGAGGTTGAGGATGCCGATGGCCATTTGTCGGCCCGACTTGCCGTCCACCCTGAACAGAACGGCCATATGGATTTTGAAGATTTCCGCATCGCCCTCAAGCAAATCCCGAACGATCAGCGGGAAGCGATCATACTCGTGGGCGCTGAAGGCTTTTCGTATGAAGAAGCGGCGACGATTTCGGGCTGCGCCGTTGGCACCATCAAGAGCCGGGTCAATCGAGCTCGAAGCCGTCTGGCCGAGCTTTTGGAACTCCCGCGTGCTGGCGACTTCGGTCCGGATCGCTTGTCGGAGACCGTCGTAAAAAGGGAACCCGTCGCCCGCCAGAAGTGAAACATACGCTTTGGCGAGAGCCTTCGACGTCGGCGACAGGTACTCTGGAACCATTCAAACTCTGCAACATTATGCACTCATAGCCGATGGTTCAGTAGAGTTGGTGCTATGGCCGCAAGAGCGAAAAAGCGTTCCGTACAAAAGTCCGGGCCCGACGGGTCGCTGATGGCGATCGTCATCATTGCAATGCTGACCCAAGTGCTGATAGCCGTACCGGTGTTGTTGCTGATGGCGGCCGCCACGTAGCCGCCGGTCGCACGGCCGTGTGCTTGGCGGCAGTTACCTTTTTGACGAATCGTGATGCAACACCGGATGCCATTCTGGCTGCCGGGGCTAAAGACCGATTGGCAGACAACAAACGGGATCGCCCGCGCACATCAACTGCCGCGCGGGCGCGATGCATCGACTGGCAGCGTCCTACTTGCCTTTCAGGGCTTCACGCATCGAACTCAACCACGTACCAGCCTTCTCGATTGCCGGCGTCAGCGTCGCCTTCGGGTCGATTGAAGACACACTGTCGACCACACGTTCAAATGTCGACAAGAGCGATGGGCCATTCAAATTTTGCGCGGCTGTGCGCTGCAGGCCGTGAGCCATTTCGCGCAGATCGGCTTGGGTGATATCGGGCATCCAGGCCCTGAATCTGCTGGTTGGACGAGCTTGCGACGCAGGCAGAATGATGATTGCGGCGGCCGCTCCGATGATGGTGGCGACCGCGACAGATGCCACCGGGTATGAGCGAATGATGTCGCGCGTCGCGCTCACGCCTTCGGTCGCCGCATCCCGCACTTGAACGACACGGGCATCCGCGACTTTTTTGACGTCGGCAACAAGTATCGAAAGATCTTTTCTCAACTCGGCCAACTGAGCGGACCGATCAGGACCCGTTGTTGTGCGGCTTGCAGCGTCCGAGGTTTGGTCTGGAGTCGCCATTTGAAAAATCCCCATATTGGTATCGGCTCATGCGAACGTGCGCAGTAAATGCATCAGCGCGCAAAATGTTCCTTGCCCGCGCGCGTTCCGGCAAATTCATCGGAACAAATATCCAAAGCGCGCGTTGAGATCGGTTCCTCTGAAAAACCGCACGGCAACGCAAGGAGACGCGCCATGGCTGGTACGAACTACAAGAGTCAAGATGACAGTTCCGCTTCATTTTCTGGTGCGAAGAAGGCCGTCGAAGATGATGTTGACTCCCTTCGCAGCGATATCGCCAATCTCGCAAGTTCGGTCAGCAAGCTGGCGAGCGAAAAGGTCGGCAGTGCTGTTGGCGATGCCCAGGCAGCAGCGGAGCAGAAGCTCGGCGATCTTGAGTCGGTTATCCGCAAGAATCCAACCCAGTCCGCGATGATCGCCGCAGGCGTAGGGTTTTTATTCGGGCTGATCCTTTCTCGGTAACGGTCCGCAAATTCGCTCTAGACGCGCATCCTGAACAAGGTAACAGCATCATGACAAGCTCCCACGATCGTTTCGGAAACTCGCCTTCGGCAAAGGTTGAAAACACGGTTCAAGGATTGAAATCCAATATGTCTACGATGGCCAACACTGCGGGCGACCAGCTCGCCGACGCGGCGGGCCAGGCTCAGCAGGCGGCGCAGGAACAGCTCGACAAATTGGCCGCCTCCATCCGCCGCAATCCGCTCCAGGCGACCGGAATAGCCGCCGGAATTGGCTTTGTGCTGGCAATGTTGGCTCGCAGATAACCCAAGGGCAAATTCATGCTCGGCAATCTTCTCCTTTATGCGGCGAACCGCGCCACGCAAGGCGCGGTCGATAGTATTACGCGCAAAGCCTCCTGGGGTGGATTTGCGGTATTCTCCATGCTCGTCGGGATCATCTTCGGCCTTATCGTTGTTTTCTGGGCGCTTGAACCTCGATACGGCGCAATTGCGTCGGGCCTGTTCATAGCGATCGGCTGTTTTGGTGTTGGCATCATCAGCATGATGATCCCGCAATTTCTCGATTGGCTGGAGAAGAAGGCAAAAAGTGCGGCGGCAGAACCGGAATCGACGGTGGCCGCAGTGAAGGATGAGGTGGCCGAAGCAGTCGACTATTTCGGTCCACTGCGCGTGATGGGCAGCGCTTTCATGCTGGGACTTGGAATAGCGAGAAGCTTGAAGCGCTGACCATTGCCTGTTGCCTCATTTCGAAAGTGCGCGCGTTGTCAAACGGCCTGCGTTGACGGCTTGCGACCAGAGCTTGCGCCATTTCCATCCCGACGCGCCGCGCATACGGCGCACCAGTTGCGCACGCGTCGCCTCAGGCAACAACTCCGCAACTTTCGTCCATACCTGCGCGATGTTGTAGGGCGGCTTGTGCGCCGCCATGCTGACGGGCACCACGTTGTCCATGGCTAGGCCCAAATCACGCGCCACCTGCTCCAACGCCGCGCGAATGGACTTTGCTTTCTCATTTGATGAATCATTGATGTCGTATGGCGGGGTCCATTCCTGGAATGGTCGGAGTTGATCGATGTGAGTGGCAAGAGCCAGAATTGGCGGATGCCGACGGTCCGGCCGGTTCACAAAGAACGCGCGAATAACGTCGAGAGCCTGACGGTCAAGATTTCTGTCTGCGCGGTTTGCCGGGGTCACCCAGATAATCAGATCGCAGGTACCGGCTTCTTCGGCAAGCCGCCCCTGCGCCTGCGCGTGTGGTTGTACGCCTGGGCTGTCAATCAGCAGGATCGGCGGCAGCGTCTCATGTTTCAGCTCGTAGGCGGTAAAACCGACCGACACCGGAAGCACATCGACCGCTGCTCGCAACTCTCTCGTCAATGCATTGATCAGGCTTGATTTCCCTGCGCTGATCTGGCCGGCCACTAGTACCCGCAATGGCTCGGCTATTTCGGGCGATTTGCGATCGCGCTCGGTTGCGTCGCTGACGTGATCCGCAAGCTCTTCTCCGGACACTCGCAGACGCCCGCCATACAGATCGATGGCGGCGCGTCCAACCTCCTTGACGAATCCTTGCGTCAACCGCCTTGCCAGTTCGTCGCGCACACCCGCGTATAGTTTCTTGCTCAATCGTTCGCGGGCTTCGTTGGTCACTGCGGTGATCGGGTTCAACAGGCGTACAATCCGCCAGATGTCGTAGGCCTTTTCCGCCACGTCGATCGCGGAGCGCCAGCGATAAATCTTGATGACCTGAGCAACCGTGAGCTGATCGCCAAGCGGAATGTTGTCGACGACGAAAGGTTTGAGATCTCGGCTCACCCGTTCGATCAGGGCCAACGCTTCAGGAACAGTGAATCGCCACAGCGGCTCGTTGTCCTGCGGGTGTATGCTGCGGGCTACGGTGTCGACGGTGCGAAGCGCAAGATCGACAAGCGCATCCCGGCTGGTGATCTGTGCCGGATCGGAGCTGGTAGCCAACGCTTGCACTGCGTTCCAGGCCGTGAGCTCCCGCGGCGTCCAGGCCGGGTCGGGAACGATCGACGATTGCGATGCGGCCGCAGCGACGGGCGCCGGGTTAGCGCTGCGCACGAGCCAAAGCTGCAACAGATAGCTCGCGACGGATAGCGCCAGCGCGGCGCCGACCCAATACAACAGATAGCCCTGCTGCCAAAGCCATAGAGAGCCAAACGGAATGAGCGAGAGCGCAGGCAGAAGCAGCGCCATTGCGATCATGGAGGCGCGCAAATACCTGGCAACGCTGCGCCTTCTGCTCATGCCGTTTTGCCCGACTGCGAGGGTGGTGCCGCACCTCGATCGCGAGCAAGTTTGAACGCTTGCTGCAACGCGTCTCCATAAACTTTGTGCACCCCTTTCGGGTCGATCTCGCCTAAGCGGCGCTGGCCGAGGAAGTATGTCGCGGCTTTGCCGACGGCAAACGTGGTCGCGAAACTGGTGACGGCGGCAGCAGCCGCACCGACCGACTGACCGTAAACAGGAAGCAGCTTCACCAGTTCGCGGATGCCGAACGTCGATAACATCCGCACCAGGGTGCCGGTACCCAGACAGCCGGCAAATTGCGATACGGTCAGACGATCCCACTGCACTCCATAGGCCGTCGAAAGGCTGTGCAGCATCTTGGCTTGAATGCCAGGCACTGCCACCACACCGGCGACAGGAAGGATGTCGGCGGCGGCAGCGGCGGTCGCAAACCCAAGGATCTGCGGGTGTGCCTTTGCCGCGATCGCATCGTTGGCGGCAGCCAGCGATTCTCTGATCGACGCGAAGATGCTGGCCGGAGCGACCTCGCCGAGTTTGGCGAGCAACGTGGCCAAACCATAGTCGTTGGGGAGGTAGGGGTCGTCCGCGCGTGTAAAATCCAGCGGCACAAACGCGATATGATCGCGACCCGAAACCTGCGCGAAGAGCGACCGCTGGCGACCGAGGCTCCGCGCAAGATCGGTCGACACTCCGGCGGCATGCCATGTTGCAGGATCAGCATCGTCGAACGGGTAGGGCAGGACATGAGCAGCCCCTTGCGCATATCCATCGTGAAGCGTCGTCTGGGCAACGAGGATAGGCCAGCTGGACCGACGCTGACGCACTGTTTTCAGTACGTCGAGCACCGCATCCTGTTGCTGATCGAGGGCTCTCATTACGACGAGGAGCAGATGCGACTGCTGCTCGCAGAATGCAATATCGGCAGCCGGATCGTACATCACTTCTCCCAGGCCGCGCGTGTCCAGGAACCGGATCAGCGGTGCGGCTTCCGGGAAATTGAAGATTCGCGCGGTCTGGGTGCAGGCTTTGTATCCCGTGCCGATTTCAATATCGCTGCAACCGGTGAGCGCCCGAACGATGGAGCTCTTGCCTGACTGTACCTTGCCGAGCAGCCAAACGACAGGCGCGGATACCGCGAATGCCGGAGCGCCGGCCTTCGGGTTGTCATGCAGCTCGATCGGCTTTGCGGACACGCCTCAGTTCCCGATTGGTGCCGGCGCCAAATCCCGTGCCTTCAGTTTGCCTACGTCGGAGGACGGGCTCGAGACATCCTTGTGTGGACAGGTAACCCCGGGACGGCCAACCGAGCATAGCTCCAGAGCTTCGGCAAAGGTGGAAACAAAAAAATCGGCACCGGACGTTTTTCGGATATCCTGCCATTCCATCTCGCTTGACGGCATTTTCCAAAGACCGATCAAAATCTTGGCAGACGCAAATTTGCGGCGAAGGCGCCTTACCATGAAGCGCACATGCGCCGGACGCGCGGTTCCGACATAAGATAGACACAGCATCGGCACGTCGCTGTCCAGCTCTTTTAAGGCCGTTTGATCCTGCAGCAATCGCTCGCCGCCGAGCTGCGCGGCGATGCCCGCTCGATCCAACAACTGCACCAGCAACGCCGCCGCCGCGTGGTCGATCTTCCCCCGCCCCGCAACGCACAGAAACGCATCTTGCGAAGGCACGGTATTTTCGCGCACGCCTGGCCCGTCATCGCCATCTGCCGTTTCCCCCGGCGTGGGCTTCGCGTCTCCGGCGGGGACCGGATCGGTGTATTCCGCCAATCCCTCGATGAGATCTTTGACGCCGTCAAACAGCAGCACCTCGCGCGCAGCCGACAACTCACCACGGGTAACGTCGAGTTGCGCCAACACCAGGCCCTGCAAAGCAACGTCGTCATAGTACTGAGTGAGCGTCTTCTCCTTCAGCTGGAGATCCGCCTGATCGAGAATTTCCGCAGGGTCGCCGGCGATCAAACGCTGGTAAAAGCTTTCCGCAGGCGTCAGGGCGGGCTGGTCGCCCATCATCACCTGCAGAAACTTGAGACGCTGCGTATACTGCCCCAAAATCACCAGACACAAGGTCAACGGCGTCGCGAGGATCAGCCCAATTGGCCCCCACAGCCAGGTCCAGAAGGTCGCGGCAACAACGATTGCGACAGGCGACAAGCCAATGTTGTGGCCGAACACCAGAGGTTCGATGACGTGCCCCATGATCGGCTCGCCGATCAGGAACAGCGCGATCGTGAGCGCCACCATCGTCCAACCGGGATCAACGGCGGCGGCGAGCGCGACCGGAAAAAGTGCCGCCAGGATCGAACCGATGTAGGGAACAAAACGCATCAGCATCGTGAAGATGCCCCACAGCAAAGGGCTCGGTACCCCGATCGCCCATAGCGCTAAGCCGACGGCGGCGCCGAAGCCGGCATTCAAAGCCGTTTGCACCAGGAAGTAACGGCTGAGGCGCGCTGCCGCCTCATCCATCGCTTCTGTCGTGCGATGCAACTCCTTGGTGCCCAGGACCTTGATCACGCGGTCGCGCAGATCCTCCCGCTGCAACAGGAAGAAAATCACGAACAGGATCACCAGCGCAGTCGTCGCCACTGGGCTGAAGATCGGCAGCAGGAATTCGCTTGCCAGCTTCAGCGGGTTGGATGGCGCCGGACGTATTTCAACGGGGATCGGCGTGCTCGTTGGAGACGTCGTCTGCTTCTGTGCATCGCCGCTGATCTCGCGCCCGAGGTCCTCAATAACGGTGGTTGCCTGCGACACCGGCCCGCTGCCGGTCGCCGACCCTCGCACGGAGCGAATCTTGTCCCTGAGGTTCGACTGATATTGCGGCAATTTATCCGCGAGCTGCGCTAGCTGCGAGCCCCCCAACGCGCCGATCCCAAGGATCGCGCCGAAGCTGAAGCCGACAACGATGACCACGGCTACCGCACGGTGCACACCGAGGCGGCGCAGCGCACGGGCCAGGGGCGCTAACACGAAACTGATCAGTACGGCGAGTGCAAGCGGAATGAACAGATCGCGCGCCAGGTACAGAACCGCGACGACTATAACCGCGGTCAACATCGTGACCACGGTCGCCAATTGCTGGCGCTGGACGAGCTCCACGCCGTCCGAATTGTCACTTTGCATCGACATCCCCTTAGCGATGCCCAGCACCTGATTGCCTTCGGCGGGGCCTTGGCACGTTGGGCTTAACGTGCCAGTCGCGTTGGAGTTCCGAACCGTGGGAACTTTCGAGCGTCGCTGCGGTTGTGCTTCGACGGCCGGCACCGTTTGAAGCCTTGGCCAGCCCGACGGCGGTTATTCCGCGACGGTTCGTGTCCGCAAGCAGTGCTGTCGGACTCACGGGCTCCCAGTGTTCATCGCTGGTCCCGCCAGCGTAACGAAGCAAATCCCGCTACCAGAAGGATGCTCCCATGTCAGAGATCATGAACTTGAACACCGACAAGGCGCGGCTCGAACCCGATACGGTGTTCGATCGCCCCCTCGATATCGTATCCGAGACGGGCCTGACACGCGGACAGAAAATCGCCGCCTTGGAACGCTGGAGTCAGGCGCTGCAGGATCGCATTAGAGCGACCGGCGAGGGCATGGCGCCGCCGGCGGGGCAAACCGCCGAGGAAGCCGCTATGATCGAAGAGATCGGCAAGGCTCTGGAGCAGCTGCGCGACAATGGTTCGCCGTCCGATGAGGCCAGTCGATCCTTGGCATAGCGGTTCGCAGGTTCGCTGCAGCGGCGTTGACTAAACCAGCCCTCTTATCGGCGCGGCCCGTAAAGCGTGGCCGCGCCGTGCGTGTCCCCACTTTGCAGTTCGCGAAACCTTTCATCGTACTTGTATGCCATGAGTTGCCCGGACGGTTTTGGATGATCGAGACCGATGGCGTGGCCTATTTCGTGCGCCATGGTGTAGCGCAAATCGTAGACGTCAAAATCGCCGTCGAACCCAATCTTCCATCGCACCGCCGGATTGAGACAGACCAGTGATTTTTCGATCTCCTGTACCTCTCCGCGAGTCGTTCGCTGATTGACATTGGCGAATGCTCGACCTTCAGGAGACGCCTGAGCCCCGATCAGGATTCCTGCTTGAGCCGGATCCTGTACTAATTGGAAACGGATGTTCGCCGCTCGTTCCCACATGGCGAACGCCTCGGTGACCTCCCGCTGCAGCGCTTCAGAGCTTATCCGCGATTTTGCCAGAATCGCGTCGATTGGGACAATCTCGCCGCAGTTGCGCGCTTCGGGAAAACGCATCCGATCGGTGGCGAAGGCATAAGTGACAACGGCGCCGTGGCCGAGCACCGTACCGCTCCATTTGACGTGACCGCCGCCGAGTTTGAGGAGGCGAAATTCCGTCCCCGTACCAGCCTCGGCGCCGCCGCGCTCGATGTGCCCAATCAGGGCGAGGCCTATGATCAATAGGCCCATCAACAATCTATTCACGGTTCCCCCCGTGACTGCTTCACATCCCGCCAAACAGGAAACCGATCCTACCGTAACGGTTGCCATGCTGCCTGTGACAGCCGCCGGCTTCTACGCGACTAATGCAAATGGGTCAATGTTCGGTCGGGTGCGCCCGGTCTCAGACCGTCAATGGCCACACCATTGGCACCCCAACGATAGCGATCAGATAGATCAAGAACGTCAGGGGCAGGCCGACTTTGAAGAAATCGATAAATCGATACTTGCCGGGGCCATACACCATGAGGCACGACGGCTCGAGCGGCGTGAGATACGAGCAACTTGCCGCAACCGCCACCATCATTGCGAAAGTACGAGGGTTCAGTCCGAGCTGCAGCGCAGTCTGCATCGCAACCGGCAATACAACGACCGCCGCGGCCTGATTCGACATTGGCTGCGTCAATGCCACCGTCAACAGGAAGAAGCTGGACAACAGAACATACTGGTTCTTTGTGCCCAGGATAGCGATCAGCTGCGCGGCAAGATACTGGCCGGCTCCACTGGCCTCCATTGCGGCTCCGAGCGAGAGCAACGATCCGATCAGGATCAGCGCCTTCCACTCGACCTGGCGATAAGCCTCTTCCGACGAGACGCATCGCGTGACCAACATCGCAAATGCGCCGGTAAGGACAGCGACCGCAAACGATGCAAGGTTGAATGTTGCCGCCAATATCGCTGCCGCGAAAATGCCGCCGGCGAGCAGCGCCCTGCTGGTGTCGAGCCGGGCGGTGTCGACGCCGCCAAAAATGTTGAACAGATTGCCCCGTTCCAGGGCCTTCACATTGGCGTTGGTTCCCTGCAGCAGCAGCACATCGCCAAGCCGCATACGCGTGCGGCTGATCTTCTGCGGCAGCCGGCCGGCGCGATGGATCGCCAACACCTTCAGACCGTAGCGATCCTTGAACTCGAGACTGCTCAGGGTCTGCCCGATCATCGGTGAATTGGGCAACAGCATTCCTTCGACGATGGTGAGGTCTTCGACCTTCTCGTCGGTCGGCGCCTGATCGACATCGGCTTTGAACTCGAAGCCGGTAATGTCCTTGACCTTGAGGACGTTGTCACGATCGCCCTCGATTGCCAGTTCGTCGCCAGTCAGCAACGGCATATCGGCGATCTTCGACTGATCCGACAGAACGGTACCTGCTCGCAGCAGCTTGGTGACCACAAGGCCGGAGTTTTTCACGATCCGGGTTTCGGCGATCCTGGTTCCGACCACGCTCGAATCCGGCGGCACAACCACATCGGCGCTGTATTTCCGGTCGCCGACATCCTTTGTATCGGTTCCGCGGTCGCGTTCTGGAATGAGCCGCGATCCCAGCAGCCAGACATAAAGCAGACCGACGACGGCGATCGGCACTCCGACCGGCGCCAGCTCGAACATCCCCATCGCTGTCTGACCATGCCTGGTCATGAGTTCGCTGACGATCAGGTTGGTCGAAGTGCTGATCAGCGTGACGGAACTTGTCAGGATCGAAGCAAACGCCAGCGGCAACAAAAGTTTGCTTACATCGGTCTTGGTCTTGCTGGCGTAGCCGATGACCAGCGGGATGAAAAAAGCGGTGGCCGCCGTGTTGCTCATGAAAGCGGACAGAACCGCCACGGATACCATCATCACCGGCAGGAAGGTCGCCGGGTTGCGACCGGCGATGTCGAAGACAAAATGACCTGCTTGCTCGACAACGCCGGTGCGGATCAATCCTGCGGTCATGATCAGCAGGCCGAGGATCATCATCACGGTATCGCTGGCGAATCCGGCGAAGGCTTCGGCAGGTTTGAGCAAGCCCGTAATAACCAGGGCCAGCATGACGCCGATGCCAACAACGTCAGCCGGAACGCGGTCCCAGGCAAAAGCCGCGACGGCGACAGCAAGGATCGTCAAACAGATCGCGATCTCTGGCGTCATACGGTTTTCCTGCCCGTCAGGCCGCGTAACAAAATGACATGGTCTAGTGTCCCGTTTCCGAAGTTCGCACCCAGTCCTGCGCGCGCTCGGTTGCGAACTTCCGAACCGCCACACTAGTCGAATTTGAACAAGTCGGCATCGGGGTCGGCGATGCCGCACAAGGTTCGTTGGATAACCTGCGCGGCGATCATGCTGAAGGTGATTCCGTTGCCGCCATAGCCAAGCACAGCGTAGCAGTTTCTCATGCCGGGAACAGCGCCGATGGTCGGCAGACCGGTGCTGCTTTCGCCAAAGAATCCGGCCCACCGGAATTCAGGCGTCGCATCGATCGACGGCAACAGGCGCTCCAGTTTTCGCTGGATGGCCGCTGTCTTTCGGGACGTCAGCGCATCCCGTGTCGAGGCATCGTCGATCTCCTGATCCTCACCCCCGGCAATAACCCGTCCGTCGACGGTGGTCCGAATATAAAGATAGGGGTCGGCTGCCTCCCAGATCAATTGACGCGAATGCCACAAGAGTTCGGGCTGCGGGCGCGTCGCAATGGCCCATGTTGAATTGATCTTGTGCCCGTCCATGGGCACTCCCTTTGGGACTTCGTAGCCGGTGGCGAAGATCAGATGGCGGCAGCTGAGGTTGCGCTCGTCGGCCGTTGCGACGTCGACCCCCGTCGCGCGCGGCGCAATATCCGCAACCGTAACCGGCGAAAAAATCCGCGCACCCAGCTCGACCGATCGCCGGAGCAGCCCAGCGGAAAGTTTGACGGGGTCGACGTCCGCCGAGCCGCTCGAAACGATCGCAGCATTGCGTTCAAGGTCAACGTGCCGTCGCAACGCCGCTCCGGTCAGGAATTCGGACGGCAAGTCGATGCGTTGGCGCGCGATCGCCTCTTTTTCCAAATCCTTGTTCCCGAGCAAATTGCCCGGCAAATAGATGGCGTTTCGCGAGCGGAAATCGCACGAGATGCCAAGCTCGCGTGTCTTCCGGCGCAAATCAGCGACAGCGGAGTAAGACCGCCGCCATGCGCGCTCTGCTTTCGCTCTTCCGATCTTGGACGACAGTTCGATCAACGGTGTATCGATCTCGAACTGAAGCAATGCGGTGCTTGCGGCAGTGCTGCCGAGACAAGGATGCCGGCGATCAAGAATACAAACGAAGAAGCCTGCTCTGGTCAGGGCGTCCGCCATCATCGCTCCGGAAATTCCGGCGCCGACAATGATCACGTCACACCTGATGGCTTTGTCGAGAACTTCGACTGGAACGCGAGGGCGACCGTGCGCAAGCCACAACGGCGAACCGCTACGCAAATCTTTTCGGCGGGTGGCCGAATTGTTGGACTTCGCCATGTCGCGTTACGCCTTTGGCGGAGCGCGGCATGCGCTTGTATCAGCTCATAAGCGCCGAAGCCGAGCCTAGGCTCGGCTTCGGAAATGTCAGATGACGTTGAGCAGATTCAGAACAACTAGGACAGAAACCGGGACACCAAGGCCCCATAAAATGATATTGCGCATGACCTGTCTCCTTGTCAGATGATTGTTCAGGTCATCAACGTCGCGGCGGCGAGAATGTTCCCGCTGTTGCCTGTCAGTGCGCTTGGCCGCATGTCGATCTCTCGAGCATTGAGGCACCCTATGGTTGATGCACTTTCATCGGCGGCGCCGGCATCGCGAGGCTTCCCAGGTTCAATCATGCGCTCTCAATTTTGTTGTTGCTGCCTGTGTCTCCGCTCGTCCGATCGCCGGCGAATGCGCCGCATCGCGTGCCTGGTCCGGCAGGCGCGTCGGGCGGGGTATGTATACCCCCCGAGAAACGCAGCGCTGAGGTTCCGATCCCCAGCCGGTCGCTCTGTCTAGATTCTGCCGCAAACCGAGCCTAGGCCCAGCCATGACGTTGCGGCGCGCAATGTGCGGATCGAGGGATCTATAACGCAGCGTCGCGCATACTAAAATCGGGGAGGGGCATTTGAGGGGGCGTTTGATCGGCCTAGCTTTGGCCGCAGTTTCGATTGTCACGACAGCGAGTGCGCAGTCCTTCCTCGGATTCCGTTTGCTGGATCTGAACGGGAGCCATGTGAGATGGGCCAGCGACGGCACCGAAAAGGTCACCGTCACTTACGCTTTTGTCGTATCCCCAGTTTACTTCGCTGATGCAAGCAACTGCGAGGCACTAGCCCCAGTCGACGGGCTGTTGCGCAAGTCGGGAATCCGTAGACCGGATTTCCGCAAAGAGGCGCGCGCCGCGTTTGACATGTGGGAGTTTGTCGCGAACATCGAATTTCAAGAGATTAGCGATCAAACCAGCGCTCAAATACTGATCGGCGCTCAGCAAAATCCCGAAGGGCGCGCATTCGCTGATGTACGCTATCGCCCGGGAAATGAACGGTTTCGAGAAATCGAGCGATCGCTGATCTGCCTTAATCCGACCAAGCCCTGGAAGATTGGGTTCGACGGCAATCTGCAGATTTACGACCTCCGCTACACGATCGCTCACGAGATCGGCCACGCCATCGGGCTCGATCACCCCGAGCCTAACGGGCAGCTTATGTCGCATCGATATCAAGAGCGGTTTCGCACGCTGCAGACTGGCGATGTGGACGGAGCGATACAGATCTACGGCGCCAATCGCCGGCCAGCGAAGCCTTAGCTCGCTGACCGGCGGAAGGTCGGTGTATTATCGTCCGACCACCAAGGCAACACCGCGGTCCTTCGGATCCACGATGATCACCTCACTATCGACCACGACGAAGCGGTAGCCGCTGAGGTTTGGCATCCGGCTCAACACGACGTCCGGGAAGGCATACAGCTCGACCTGCGAGGGGACATCGGCTCCGAGCGCCAACCGTATGCGCACATCTGCCCGATGCCGTTCACGGTCGATGCTCGTGAGCAGGAACTGGCGATCATCGGCCGACAGTTCGAGGGCAACCTGTTGCCCCGGCGAACGACGCCCGTCACCATCGATCACCAGAACAATGGCTCGCGTCCTGGGGTTGACGATGCAAATGCGATCGTCGACCACAAAGTACACGTGGTCCCGATAGTCCGGCGCGAATTCGATGATCGTCACAGGCAGCGGGTAGAAGCGCACGCGACTAGGAACCCGCGTGCCAACAGAGATCGCAAAATTAACGTTCGTGACTTTCTGAACGTTGGTCACGTTGATTGACTGCCGAATGCGCGTACGCTGTTCGTCGTTGACTTGCGTGCGCCCACCCTTCTCCTGAGCAGTGCCGGCCTGCTTGTCTTTGGTGTCTGCATTTTTGTCGCGAGCCTGCTTGTCCTTGGATTCGCCCTTGGGTTGCTGCGCCTGCTTATCCTTTGACGTTGCCGGCGTATCCTTCGGCTGCGCCTGCTTATCATTTCCTGCGGCGGGCGTATCCTTGGGTTGCGCCTGCTTACTCTTGCTCGGCTCGTCCTTGGGCTGCGCCTGCTTCTGCTTGGTAGAGGCTGGCGTGTCCTTTGGCTGCGCCTGCTTCTCTTTACCGGCGGGCTGAGTGGGTTCAGACCGCTTCTCCTGCGTCGCAGGCCCTTTATCCTCGGTTTGGGTGCGGCTGGGTTGGTTTTGCCCTGATGCCCCACCACTCCCCCGATCCTGCTGTTGGCCGGCAGGCGCCTGCTGCTTCCCGTCTTGTTGTGCAGCAACGATCGAGGAACTCGCGACGAGCGCAAGAACCGCTGTTGCTGTGGTAAATATTGGCTTCATGACATTCTCCAATCTGTTACGCGACCGCGTCGTCGCCGATCGTGTGTTTCAACGTTCACAGATGCTGGGAGGTTCCGTCCGCCCGGCCCGCTCTTCCGGAACATTTTCTATGTTTCAGGAGTTTGGTGAACGCTGGGAGAGGTTAATGGGTGCGTCCGCGTCTTGATCGCCGGCAACAGCCTGCGGGGGCATCTCAAACAAGGAGGGTCCGATGTATTGCTGCAGATCTTTTCCGCGGAACGCGGCGCTCGCGCTTATGCTGATGACTGGGCCTGCGATGGCGCAGACATCCTCATCATCGCCGGCGCCGAGCTTCGCCACTCAACAGCCGGCGAACGAAAGGCTGGCTAGCCTGTTCTTCGGCCAGAATGTCACCAACACGACCGGCGAGGTCGTGGGCAATATCAACGATCTCCTGTTCGACAACAGTGGGCGCATCACCACAGTGGTCATTGGTGTTGGTGGTTTCCTCGGCGCGGGAGAAAAAAACGTCGCCATTCCGTTCGCGTCACTGGCTGTTACCGCTAACGCCACTGGCGAGCGGACCGTCATCGTGCCGCTGAGCAAGGCTGCTCTCGAGAATGCCCCCGACTTCAAGGCGACGGAGAAGTCGTTGCTCACGATCGCCGGCGAGAGGGCGAGCGAGCTGGGTACGATGGCCAAGGAAAAAGCGGTCGAGTTGCGCGACAAAATGGGCAAGAAGATCGAAGAACTCCGCAAAGACGAGCCGAAAAAATAGAACCGTCCTATTGAGTCTTGCTGGCGCCGCTCGCACGCAGCGGCGCAACGTTGTCCGCGCCGCCCGATTCATTGAGCACCATCAGCAGCGGCGTGAGCCCTTCCACGTCGACCAGACGGAAGATTTCGATATCGTTGCGCGCTTTTTCGCCCCAACCGGCGATCTCGAGCGCACGCTCGGCTTTCGAGAACACTCCGTGGTTGCGCAAGGGTGGCTTGTCGGCAAATTTCCGCGCCTCTTCCCCGGTCAAGCCTTGATCCTTTGCCCACTGCTTGCGGATTTCGGTCAGGTCGGTGCCGCTGGCTCCCATCTCGTCGCGTTTGAGCTTGTCGATCTCGCTCTTCTGCCAACTCCACAATCCGCGCTTCGGCCACGTCACCAGGCCGAGATCGCTGAGCACGCCGGCGAGCTGGTTCATCGCTAGAGCCTTGGCCGATTCCTCCTTGTTGTTCGGATCACTGCTGTAGAGATTTGGGATCACCAGGTATGATGCCCTGTAGTGATGGATGAAGTGTCGGCGTACCCATTCGAGATCGGCGCCGGGCGCGCGGTTGATCGCGGTGTCGATTGCGTCGCGGATCTGCCGGGCGAGCGTCCCTGACGGACGGATTGACGGCGGCTCGCGAGGTGGATTGAGGATCGCGAGCGCCAATAGCCCCAAGTCGATGCCGATCGTCGCAAGCAGTGCGATCAGGTCGCGTCCGGTGATCGGCTCGCCACCATCGGTGCGCCCCGCCGCAACCGAGCCGCCCGAAAATACGTAGCTGAACAGGCTCGACGAATAAGCGCCGATATTGCGCCACAGGTTCTTTACGGCATTGGCTACGCCGGCCGGCCCTTCATTGAAGACCGCCTCGCGCAGCTTGAGTTCGGCCGGCTGTTCGGCTTGGCTGGCCGCCTGGCGCAGCCGCTCCGCCAGCGTCGGATCATAGCAGGAGAAGCCGCTAGCGCCGGGCGCAACGGCAACGGAGCTGGCCAGCGCGCGCATTTCGGCGGCGGTCGAGCGCCCGAGCTGATTGCTGCGCGCGGCTATGTTGCGGGCTCGCCCGCGGATCTCGGAGGCCCTGTTCTCGAAGTTGCGTTGCCGCTCCTCGACGGTGGCGCCGCCGAGCACGGCCGCGGCC
>JBGTIU010000135.1:0-11230 GCA_041745515.1 Hyphomicrobiaceae bacterium
GCGATGCGGCAACCATCGCCGAACTGGTGGCCGAAGCTCGGGCCGCGGGCCGCGACTGGGGCGCAGATGCCGTTCTCGATGCCTATGGCCAATCGCGCGGACCCGATATCGCGATCCGCACCCATGCGGTCGATCTGCTCAACCGATCCTTGCTGCTGGAGTTTGCTCCCGCGCATCTGGCGCGCGGGCTCGGTCTGCACCTGATTGCCAATATCGGGGCCTTGAAGCGGCTGGTCATGACCAAAGGCATGCAACCCGACGGACCGTTGCCGCGGCTGATGCGGGCTTGACGCCGGCCCGTTGCTGTGGGCTACAGGGCGGTCCACCCGTAATGACCCGTACTCTTCAGGCTCCACGCGCTCCCATGGCCGCCCCCACGCCATTATTGCGGGATCTGCAATTCAGGCTCGAGTACGCGCTGCTCAGGCTGGTTGTCGCCGTGGTGCGCGCCGTGCCGCTCGATGCGGCGAGCGCCATCTCAGGCCGGGCTTGGCGATCTCTGGCGCCGATTTTCTCGCCCAGGCGGCACCGGCGCGCGCTCGACAACCTCGGCATCGCGTTCCCTGAAATGCCGCGGCCTGAACGTGAGCGCATAGCGCTTGCGCACTGGGACAACTTGGGGCGCGTGATGGCCGAAACGATGCAGGTCGATCGCATTCTGCGCGATCCGCGCCGCATCGAGATCGCCAATCTCCCCGTTTTTGCGCGCTATCGCGACAAGCTCGGCCCCATTGTCGGGGTCTCCCTCCATATGGGCAACTGGGAGCTGGCCATCTGGCCGCTGACCGTTGCCGGCGCACAGCCGGCGGCCGTCTATCGCTCCGTCAACAACCCCTATGTCGACCAATACCTGCGCGACCAACGCCGCGACCTCTACCCCGGGGGGCTCATGGGGCGCGGCAAGGTCGAAGGCGATCACGGCGAGGGACAGAAGGCCGCGCGAGTCATCATGGGGTATGTGCGGCGCGGCGGCAGGCTCGGGCTTGTCGCCGATCTGTACGACAGGACAGGCATCCTGGTTCCGTTCTTCGGCCGGGATGCACGCACCATCATGATGCCGGCCATGATCGCGCGCCGCGTCGGCGCCCGCGTCTGGCTGGCGCGCTGCACGCGGCTTGGAGCCGCAGTCAAGTTTCAGATCGAGCTGGTCGAGTTGCGTATCCCGCGCACCGCAGATCAGGCGCAGGACATCCGCTCGGCAACGGCCGCCATGCAGCAACAGTTCGAGTCGTGGGTTCGCGAAGCTCCGGAACAATGGATGTGGAGCAACCGCCGCTGGAGTTGAGCGCGGGGCATGGTAAGGGTGCGGGCGACCGCGCACGCCAACCCCAGAGCCGCCATGCCCTCGATCCGCACGCCTTCGAAGTTCTACTCACCGCTCGCGATTGGCGCGCCTGAGCCTTACCGGGCGCTGCCGGTCCGGCTTGAGCGCATGATCCACTTCGTGCCGCCTCACAATGAGAAGATCACGGCAAAGATCGCCGGGCTGATAGACAAAGTCGATGTCATTCTCGGCAATCTCGAAGATGCCATTCCCGCCGACCAGAAAGCTGCCGCGCGAACCGGATTCATCAAAATGGCGCGCGACAACGAATTCGGCTCGACCGGGCTGTGGACCAGGGTCAATTGCCTGAACTCACCTTGGTTTCTCGATGACGTCATCGAGATCGTCGCAGCGGTCGGCAATAAGCTCGACGTCGTCATGCTGCCGAAAGTCGAGGGGCCGTGGGACATCCACTACCTCGACCAGCTGCTGGCGCAGCTCGAAGCCAGGCACAAGCTGCCAAAGCCGATCCTGATCCACGCGATCCTGGAAACCGCGGAGGGTGTTTCCAACATCGAGGAGATCGCCAGCGCCAGCCCCCGCATGCACGGCATGAGCCTCGGCCCCGCCGATCTCGCCGCATCGCGCGGCATGAAAACGACGAGGGTCGGCGGCGGACACCCGAGTTATGGCGTGCTGGCCGATGCGGCGCCTGGCAGTACGGCCCGGGCATTCCATCAGCAGGACTTGTGGCACTACACAGTCGCGCGCATGGTGGATGCCTGCCAACGATGCGGGATCAAGGCCTTCTACGGGCCGTTCGGCGATTTTTCCGACTCCAGCGCGTGCGAAGCCCAGTTCCGCAATGCGTTCCTGATGGGTTGCCTCGGTGCCTGGACCTTGCACCCGACACAAATCGACATCGCAGCCAGGGTGTTCAGCCCGGAACCCGGCGAAGTTGCCTTCGCTAAAAAGATCCTGGCGGCAATGCCGGACGGCACCGGCGCCGTCATGATCGACGGGAAGATGCAGGACGACGCCACCTGGAAGCAGGCCAAGGTCATCATCGATCTGGCGCGCCTTGTCGCCGCCAAAGATCCCGTCGCCGCAGCCCGCTATGGACTTTAGGCAGCGAGCCGGCCTATTCCCTACCGATCACTGAAAGTCGAGTGGCGTGACACACGCCTCAGAAATGTTCATGGCACCCAAAGCGCGTCCGATCCGAGTAAAGCAGAAAGTCCGCAAAGCGAAGTTTGCGTTGGGATCGGTGGTTCGGCACCGGTTCTTCCAGTTTCGCGGCGTCGTATTCGACATCGACCCGGTCTACGACAATACCGAGGAATGGTGGATGTCGATCCCGGAGGAGATGCGGCCCCGCAAGGACCAGCCGTTCTACCACCTGCTGGCCGAGAACGCAGAGACCACATACATCGCCTATGTTTCCGAGCAGAACCTGCTGGTCGACAGATCCGGCGCTCCGGTCAAGCACCCCCGCGTGCGGGAGCTGTTCGCCCGCGAGGCCGGCGGCACGTATCGTGCGATTTTCCTGCAGGCGCACTGAGTTATTCTGACCGCGCCGTTCAATTGGCGGCTCCGGCCTTCAAGCCGCGATGTGCTTGAACATGTGGCGGCGGGCTTCGTCGTCCATCTCCGCCTTGAACGCGAACTTGTCCTTGAGCGCCATCGCGCGGGCGGCAGCTGGGCGTGCGCTGATCTCGTCGAACAGCCGCTTCAGGTTGGGGAATTGGCCCCAGGCCTCGTCGCCGAGGATGAAGGGGATCATTCGCGCCCAGCCCCACACCTCCATGTCGATGATCGTGTAGGTGTTGCCGACCATGTAGGCGTTGGTCTTGAGGCGTGCGTCGAGGATGCCGAAATGCCGCTTGGCTTCGAACTGGTAGCGGTTGGTCGCGTATGCAATCTTCTCCGGCGCGAAGTGCTTGAAGTGAACGGCCTGACCGGAGAACGGTCCGACGCCGGTCGCGACGAACATCAGCCACGACAGCAGGTCGGCCCTGTTGCCCGGTGTGCTGGCGGGCAGGAACTTGCCGGTTTTCTCGGCGAGGTAAAGCAGGATGGCGTTGCTGTCGAACACGGTCACATCGCCATCGACGATGACCGGCACCTTGGCATTCGGGTTGATCTTCATGAATTCCGGCTTGAACTGCTCGCCCTTGCGGGTGTCGACCGGCATCGGCTCATAGGCCAGGCCCGCCTCTTCGAGGAACAACGCGACCTTGGTCGGATTGGGTGAGCCGTTGAAATAGAACTTCAGCATGGGGCGGGTTTCCGATTTGAGCGATTGCCGCAAGGAGCAACCATGATTTCATAGCGCATCGCGGATCGCTCACGTAATCACAGGGTGGTGACCGTCATCATCGCCAACTTCGATTTCAGCAAACCACCGCACGCCGTGCATGTGATGCCAGGCAGCATTTCAGGGACGAGGTAGTTCAACCCGGCCATGGCGATGAGATCGTCGATGTTGAACATGTAGAAATTGCCGCAGCCCTCGCTCTGGCAATACCCCTCTAGTGCGAGGTTATGCTCCTTGATGGCGCCGAGCGTCCATGCCGTCATGCCTGGCGGCAACTGCCCAGCGTTCGATGTCATGCAACTGCTCCAATGGAAAAATCGAGAGTGCGTTCAAGCGTCAGCGGAGGGGGGACATTATACCTGTTCCTACCGCGATTGCCTGGAAGCCCAATCACCCCCTTTTCCCCTTCACCCTTCCAATCAGCTCCTCCACTTTCGGCAATATCCGCTCGACGACGATGGCGACGCCTTTGGCATTGGGGTGAAGGCCATCCGCTAGATTCAAACTGGCATTGCGCGCCACTCCGTCGAGAAAGAACGGATAGAGCAGCGCGCCGTGCTTGGTCGCGAGGTCAGCAAACATCGGGTCGAAGGCCTTGACATAGGCGTCGCCCCAGTTGCGCGGCGCGGGGATGCCGGCGACCAGCACCCCGATCCCCTTCGATTTCAAACGCGTGAGAATCCTGTCGAGATTGGTGCGCGCTTGGGCTGGCGGCACGCCGCGCAGGGCATCGTTGGCGCCGAGTTCGAGGATCGCGGCGTCTGCGCCGTCCGGAACAGCCCAGTCGAAACGTTCGAGGCCGGCCGCGGTAGTGTCGCCCGAGACGCCGGCGTTGATGACCTTGACGTTGTGGCCTTTGGCCTTCAGCGCCTTCTCCAGCAGCACGGGAAAAGCGTCGCCAGGGCTCAAGCCGTAACCGGCGGTCAGGCTGTCACCATAAGCCACGATCCGGATCGGTTTTGGAGCATCGGCGGCGAGCGCCGCAGATACCAAACCTGCGGCCAAAAGTGGCACAGCCGCGATCGCTGCCTTAAACGCGCGCTGCCATCGCCCTGCGCTCATGCAAAAGAACCGGTAACCTGTCATCGATCCTCCATACTCTGTCGATGGGGCCGTCAACATGACAGACCGGCACGGGGGCGCTTTGCCTGCGCCGTCGATCAGCGCTATTGTTTGCCCGAAATTGCGGCAAAAAAACACGAGGCAAGCACTATGCGGCAACTGACAAATTTCGAAACACGCGATGTCGAGACGCTCCTGCATCCGGCCACCAACCTTGCGACGCATCGTGTCAATGGCCCGCTGGTGCTTGACCGCGCAGAGGGCGTGCACATCTACGACACCAACGGCAAGCGCTACATCGAAGGGCTCGCCGGACTCTGGTGCGCCGGGCTCGGTTACGGCAACGAAGAGCTCGTAAATACGGCGGCCGACCAGATGCGGAAGCTGTCATACACGCACTTGTTCGGGGGTCGCAGCCATGAGCCGGCGATCGCGCTGGCCGAGAAGATCAAGGAACTCTCTCCGGCACCGACATCGAAGGTGTTTTTCACCAGTTCGGGCAGCGAGGCAAACGATACGCAGATCAAGCTCGCCTGGTACTACAACAACGCACGCGGCAAGCCGCGCAAGAAAAAGATGATCGGGCGCATGCGCGGCTATCATGGCGTGACATTGGCATCAGCCAGCCTTACCGGCCTACCAATATTCCATGCCGATTTCGATCTGCCGTTGGCATGGGCGGTGCACGCCGACTGTCCGCACCATTATCGCGGCGCGGAGCCCGGCGAAACGGAAGAGGAGTTCGCAACGCGGCTTGCCACGAACCTTGAGGAGCTGATCCACCGCGAAGATCCCGAGACGATCGCGGCGTTCATTGCCGAGCCGATCCAGGGCGCCGGCGGCGTGATCGTGCCTCCGCGCACGTACTTCGAAAAGATTCAGGCCGTGCTGACCCGGCACGATATTGCACTGATTGCCGACGAGGTCATTTGCGGGTTCGGCCGGACAGGCAACTGGTGGGGTTCGCAGACGTTCAACATCCGGCCCGACACGGTGTCCATGGCGAAGGCGATCACTTCGGCCTATATGCCGCTTGGCGCGATCACGGTATCGGAGCCGGTTTATCAGGCGCTGATCGACGAGAGCAAAAAGCTCGGTGTGTTCGCGCACGGCTTCACCTACTCCGGGCATCCCGTCGCCTGTGCCGTTGCCTTGAAAACGATCGAGATCTACGAACGCATCAATATCGTACGCCACGTGCAGACGGTGTCGCCGGCGTTCCAGTCGCGGCTGAAGGCGCTCGCAGGCCATCCGCTGGTCGGAGAAGCGCGCGGTATCGGACTGATTGGCGCACTCGAGGTCGTTAAAGACAAGGCGACAAAGGAAAGCTTCGATGCGCGCCAGGGCGTCGGACCTAAAATCGTCGCTCTCGCCCAGGATGAAGGGTTGATCTGCCGTGCTGTCGCCGGTGATTCGATCGCGCTGTGCCCGCCGCTGATCATCAACCAGGATGAGATCAACACGATGTTCGATGCACTTGCGAAAGCCCTCGACCGCACCGCCCGTTGGGTGGAGAAGGAACTGGGCGTCAAACTCGGCAGTTGAGGCGGACGTGGCGTCGAGGCGATTGGCGTCGGTTGCAGCTTTGCTGCTGCTTTCAGCCTCGGCAAATGCACAGGACGGCCGCACTACCAGCACGCCCCTGAAAATAGCGGTGTGGCGACTGCAGGAACAGGCCGCACCGAGCGCATCTGATGGTCAACGTCGCTACAAGTTTCGCCACTCATTCGGGTCGCAACGCAAGCCGGCTCCGGAAAAACCTGCGGGCGATCCGGTATTACTGGGCGCTGATGTCTACCTGCTCCATGGCATCGGCAGCCTGGCCCTGGTGCGGGCACTGTTTCCGGCGCGCGACTATCAGGTCATACTGTCTAAGCAACTGCTGCGCGACTCGGGTGGACTGGAGCCGCCATTGACCACGGGGGTCGCCATATCGAGGACGGCAGGACTGCGGGTGAGCGGGCAGGACCACGTGCTGCCCCCGCGTACGGCCGAACCCGACATGCCAGCCGCAACCGCCGTGCGCATTACCCGCGGGTCGAGCCAGGTCTGGCTGGTCGCCGCGGATTTGCGATCCCAGAATGTCGCGCGGTTGCGGGACTGGCTCGCTGCGCGCGCGAGCAGCAGCACTACCATCGTAGTGGCAGGTCCTGGAATGGCAACAGCCAGCTCTGCCCTTGGCGTTGCAGCCGTGGCCAATTGCGGCACCGCGCCCGACGGCAGCGGCGGTATCATCGTCGGCACGCCCGCAACGGCTATCACTGGGACGCTGCCGGCGCTGAACATCGCCGGCGCGGAACAACCCAGTGCCTGTCTGCTGGAGCTGCAGATCGATCCGCAGTGAACGACAGCATTACACGTGCTGGCCGCCATTGATGTGCAGCTCGGCCCCGTTCACGTAGCTCGACTGCTCGGTGCACAAGAAATAGATCGCCTTGGCCACTTCCTCCGGCTCGCCGAGGCGACGCATCGGGATCTGCTCCTGTACGATCTTGTCGGTGCCGGGAGACAGGATCGACGTGTCGATCTCGCCCGGCGAAATCGCATTGACGCGAATGCCTCGTTTGCCGAAGTCGTGCGCCATCTCTCGTGTGAGCGCGGCCAGCGCCGCCTTCGACGTTGCGTAGGCCGCTCCTGCAAACGGGTGCACGCGGCTGCCCGCAATCGACGACACGTTGACGACGGCCCCGTTTGCCCGTCCCAACTCCTCGAGCAGACCGCGGGCCATCACCAACGGTCCGAAAAAATTCACCTGGAAGACTTTGTGCCAGGCATCCAACGACGTATCGATGGTGCCAAGACGGCTCCCCTTGTCGCCCTTGGGGCTGATCGCAGCGTTGTTGACGAGAGCGTGCAGACGTCCGCCTTGCGCCGCCAAACGCTGCTGCATCAGTTCGATCGCCTTGGGCATGACGTTCGGATCCGCCAGATCGAGCTGAATGTGATCCTCCGGCCCCATCTCCCAGGGGCAATTCTCCGGGAACGGTTGCCGCGAGCAGGTGATGACCCGCCAGCCTGCCGAGGAAAACCGCTTGACCGTCGCATGGCCAATGCCGCGCGAGGCCCCGGTCAGGATCAGGGTCTTGCGCTCGGCGTTGGATGTTGTGCTGCTGGCCATAAATTTGTCCTCTACCCCAGGCAGGCTATCACAACCGGTCAAGTTCCGTCGCTGGCGGCCGGCTCCGCGAAGCGGAGTCGCCAGCGTCCAACTAAAAACCTGTCACGGATACAGCCACGACAGGCTCCACGGTTGCGCGGCATCGGTTCGTCTGAAGACGACGCGCTCGTGCAGCCTGAAAGGCCGATCATGCCAGAATTCGATCTCGACCGGCGTGACGCGAAAGCCGGACCAGTGTGGCGGCCGGGGGATTTCACCAATCGGATAGCGGGCGGCAATGCCAGCCACAGCCTTCTCTAACGCGAACCGGCTTTCCAACGGCCTTGACTGGGCCGACGCCCATGCGCCGATGCGGCTGCCGCGTGGCCTCGACGCGAAATAGGCGTCAGCGTCCGCGGCACTGACGGGCGCTACCGTGCCGCGCACACGCACCTGCCGGCGCAAGCTCTTCCAGTGGAAGTTGAGCGCGCACTTGCCGGTTTCACCAAGTTCCTGGCCTTTGGCGCTTTCATGGTTCGTGTAGAACACAAAACCGCGCGCAGGCTGGCCGGGATCATCCAACCCCTTGAGCAACACCACACGCACGTTCGGCAAGCCGGATGAATCGACGGTGGCCAGCGCCATGGCATTGGCGTCATTGAGCTCGTGTACCTTGGCATCCGAGAGCCAAGTTTCGAACAACTGGAATGGCTCAGTGGCGCTCGCGAAGTTGCCGGCTTCGGGTCCCTTGTAATAACTACCGCGGCTCCACTCGGTCTTCTGTTCGTCGGTCATCTTGCTTACCTATTGCAGATCGTATTGGCGCGGCACAGGTGGGGCAGCCGTTCAGCCGATCTTAACCCGAGCCGGGCATGATCCCAACGTCAAGTTCCGCCGGTCGCGGATCAGTCATGTGTTAATCGGTGGGTACTGTATGATCATGCGTTCTTCGTCGCACCTTGCGACGCTTGCGGTTACGACCGCGGTGGGATTTTTCCTGTTCGTTGCCGTCCTGGTCGACTCCGGATCGGCCACTGCACAAACCAAGTCCGGCGATACGGCGGCGGTCGAGTTGCCGCCTGCCGGCGGGCCGGCAGCGTCCTCTCCATCCGGCCCCTGCACCTGCCCTGGCACCACGCCGGGCGGAGCGCCGAGTTCCACGCCTGACAACCAGATCCCGCGCAATAAGCTTTGGCCGAAACCCGCGCTCGCCGATCTCAAGGCGACGCTCGACGAGACCGATGCGATTGCGGCGCTCGAGGCGTTGCAGCTAGCGCTTTCCGAGGTTGGCGACGGCGCAACCTACATCTGGCATCGCCGGCATGGCCGGCTCAGCGGCGCGGTCAAGCCCACGTCGTCCTTCAAGGAAGCCGACGGGCAGATTTGCCGGCATATCGTGGTGGCGCTGACGTCGGGCGACTACTCGCGCAAGGCGGAAGGCATCGCCTGCCGCAGCCCGGCTGGCGTCTGGACGCTGGCGGGTTGAGTTTTTTAGTGCCGCGCGGCGACTCCCATTCCAGGAGCCGGCCGCCGCGCGGGTTAACGCCAATCCCCGATCGTGGCGTTCACCAGAGCGAGGGCCGCCACCGCTGCCGTATCGGCGCGCATGATGCGGGGGCCTAGCGAAATCGCGGTGGTAAAGGGTTGAGTTCGCAATAACTCCCGTTCCTCGGCCGCGAAGCCGCCCTCGGGACCAACCACAACCGCTAGTGGACCGGTGCCGATCGCCCGCAAAGCCGCAATCGGGTCCACAAGTTCGGCAGCCTCATCGCAAAATATCAACCTGCGCCTGGCGTCCCAGCCGGCGATCATCGCCGCCAGTTTTTGCGGCTCCGCAACGCCGGGCACACGTAGAATGCCGCACTGCTCGGCGGCTTCGATGGCATTGGCGCGCATCCGTTCGAGATTGACGCGCTCCGCTATCGTATGCCGCGTCAGCACGGGAAGCAGTAGCGAAACCCCCAGTTCGACGACCTTCTGCACCATGTAGTCGAGGCGCGACCGCTTGAGCGGCGCAAACAGGTAGTGCACGTCGGGTCCGGCAGTCTGAGCCCGTGTCTGGGTCAACGGGACCAGATTGCAGCCGCGTTTCGTCACATCGCGAATTTCGGCCTGCCACTCGCCGTCGCGACCGTTAAATATCAGCAGCCTGTCGCCGTCCCCATGTCTCAGGACGCGCAGCAGATACCTCGACTGATCGGGGTCGGTGGGCACCGCCTGCCCGGCCCGCAGTTCAGGTTCGACGAACAGCCGCTGTAAGGTGAACTCGCGAACCGCCATGGGGGGGAGACTAGCTGGTTGGTAGGTGCTTTGGAATCTGTGACTGGCCAATCCAGTCGACAGGAATGAGGTCCCTGGTATTGAAACTTCCATCAGGATAGATTGTCATCCTGGAATTCATTGCCCATCGCGCGGCAAACCGTGACGTCTGTTTGCGGCTCGATTGGTCCTGGGGAAAAGCCCCAGGATGACAGGGGTGGGGTTGAGGCAAACAAGAATTGTAATTCGCACCGCATGCAGCCGCATCCGTCGTCCTCGTCGTCCCTGCCGGACGCCCGCCCCGGCAACTGGGTAGACCGGCACGCGCCGGCCGCGATCAGGCCCTACATGCAGCTGGCCCGGTTTGATCGCCCGATCGGCGCCTGGCTGTTGCTGTTCCCGTGCTGGTGGTCGCTGGCGCTCGCGGAACTGTCCTCGGGCAGGCCTTATCCCAACCCGTGGTATCTCGCCCTGTTTTTCATCGGCGCGTTCGTCATGCGAGGCGCGGGCTGCACCTACAATGACATCGTCGATCGCGACTACGATGGCCGCATCGCCCGAACGGCCGCGCGGCCGATCCCATCCGGAGCCGTATCAGTAGGCCAGGCGCTGGCGTTCGCCATAGCGCTGTCGTTGGTCGGGCTGATCGTTCTGATTCAGTTCAACCGCTTCACGATCCTGCTTGGCATGTCATCGCTGGTGCTGGTGGCGCTTTATCCGTTCGCTAAACGCTTCACCTATTGGCCGCAGCTGATGCTGGGGTTGACCTTCAAATGGGGTGCGCTCGTAGGCTGGGCGGCGGTCCATGACACAATCGCACCCGCAAGTCTGGTTCTCTACGTCGGCTGCGTGCTGTGGACGATCGGTTATGACACCATCTACGCGTACCAGGACAAGCATGACGACGCGTTGCTCGGTCTTCGCTCGACGGCGCTCAGGTTCGGCTCACAGACGGAGCCCTGGCTGGCTGGGTTTTACGCCGGCGCGACATTGCTGTGGGCGATTGCGGGCTTTCTGGCCAACGCGTCCACGATATTTTTCCTGGCGCTCGCGCTGGCGGCGTTGCAATTCGCCTGGCAGGTGGCGACGCTCGACATCGCCGATCAGGCGAACTGCTTGCGGCGCTTCCGTTCCAACAAGGACATTGGTTGGATATTGTTTCTTGGAATGCTCGCGGATATGGCGCTGTCAAGACCGGTGTGAACCGAAGTGGCGCGACGGGTCTTTGCCC
>JBGTIU010000136.1:0-5429 GCA_041745515.1 Hyphomicrobiaceae bacterium
GCCATGCAGGTCGTCGGCCAACAGCAGAACCGGCCGCGTGCCGCCGGCGCGCGCGTACGTCCGCAGCAGCAGTTGCGCGCGTGCCGCGAAATCGCCGCGAGTCGGATAGTCGTAGGCGACGGCCCCCGTCGGGCAAACCGCACTGCAACTGCCGCAGCCGCCGCATAGAGCGGGATCGATGGCCACATGGTCGCCGTCAGGCGCTATTGCCCCTGTCGGGCAGACGTCGAGGCAGTTGCTGCATCCGACCTTGGCACTGCGGGCATGTGCGCAGATAGCGGCGTCATAAGCGACGTAGCGCGGTTTCTCGAATTTGCCGACCAAGTCCGCCGCTTTGAAGATGGCCCTCGCCACCGCCGCGGGATCGCGCGGATCAACGCGGAGATACCCGTCGCGGCGGGCACTATCGGGAAACAGCGGTGTGCGCCCGGAGAGATCCAAAATCAGGTCGCACGTCGATGCCGCACCATTGCGTGGCATCGCAAAATCGAACTGACGGCGTGACGACGGCAACGCCACGGCGTAGCCATCGACCTCGACGCCGAAAGCACCCAGGTGACCCGAGGTCTTGCGAATGACACCTTTGGCGATCGACACCGATGCGGTGCGCGGCGGCATGGCATCGCCCGGATCGCTGAGCAGCAGGGTCACGCTCAGGCGTTGGCCAAGTTCGAGTGCCGCCTCGAGTGCCTGTTGGCCCGCGCCATAAACAAGGCATACGCCATCGGACTTGAGGGTCAGTTGTCCAGCGGGTTTTTCGGCATACGAGGACGCCGCAATCAGCGCCGCCATCTTTGGCAATGCCGTGGCTTTGGCCTCGGACCAGCCCGCCCTGTCACGAATATCGGTGAAACGCAGACCGGCGCCGGCCGGTTGCTTTTCGGCGGCGATCTCCTCGAACAGCGGCGCCTCCTGCGCACACGCCACATGCACCGGTCGGCCACCGGCAATGGCCGCCTCGAACGCTGCCAACTGTCCGCGACACAACTCGGTGTGGACAACGAGCCCGTCCGATTGCGACAGTGCCGCGGCGAGCTTGCCGCCGTCGATCTCCATGCTGCGCTGACAATTGCACAACAGCAATGTTTCGGATGGGCCGTCGCGCTCGGTTGGGCTGGTCATGGAGCCTATGTTTGGGTCTGGTATGGTCATGTTCTAGAGCTGTTCTAGAAGGGGATGGACCCGAAGGCAAAGGCTCCTGTATCTTGCCCCATGTCCGACGCCAACAATGAGCCATTGCCGCACGCAATCGAAGTGCCGGTCGGCGTCGTAGTGGCCCGCGAGCCCATCGACAACCCCTGGGCGTCGCACCGCTGGCGGCCGATCCAGTTATTGCTCGACGCGCCGGAGGATGCGAACTGGCTCGAGCTGCATCGCGACGATCGCGGCGTGCATTATTTGGCCGGCACCCTCGCGCTGGCGCTGCACCGCAAGGAGACAGCGGCCTACCGGCGCAATCTGGCCGAGAAGCATCCGTACGTGTTTGTCGTCCTGCGCGCCGATCCGGGTACCGCCGACGAGCGGCCAACTCTACACCTGGCGACGGCCTCGCCGGATGAGGTGCAGGCCTATGGCGGCTCCGGCACCGAGATCATCGAACAGGTGCCGATGCCCGAACCACTGATCGCGTTGCTCGAGCGGTTCGTGGCCGCTCATCATATCGAAGAGCCGTTCATCAAACGCCAGCGCAACCGGCATCACGCCCGCGACGCGTATCAGTTCGGTCAGGAGCCCTTGCACAAGCTGCGGAATAGACGCGGCTGGGAGGCGGATGGCGATGCCTGATCATGACGAGACATTCCTGAGCCGATGGTCGCGGCGCAAACGTGCCCTGGAGGCTGAAACGCCGGCGGCCAGATCGGCAGACAATGTTTCCGCCGAACCGGTCGAAAGACCGCCGGAGGGCCAGGAAGCGGCGCCAACGGCCGCGACGAAAGACCCAATGCTGACCGAGGCTGACTTCGCCGACGTCAACTTCGAAGCTCTCGACTTCACCTCCGACTATGGCCGCTTCATGAGATCGAATGTTCCCGATGCGATCCGCAACCGGGCGCTGCGCAAGCTCTGGGTCTCAGACCCCGTGCTCGCCAACATGGACGGCCTGCACGATTACTTCGGCGACTACACCGACGCGGCGGTCGCAATTCCAGCAGGTCAAACGCTGCAGACCGCCTACAAGTTCGGCCAGGGCTTTCTGTCCGACGACGAGGCCGCCGTCTGGGACCGGCTGGGGAAACCGGTGGAGGTCGAAAAGCCGCGGGAGGTGGAGGTCGCGGCCGCAGATATCAAGGAACAATCGCCTGACCGGGAACAGGGAGGGATCGAGCCGACGGACGTGGTTATATCCGAAGTTGCGCAGCCGGTGGTGCCAGATGCGGATGACAAGGCCTGAACAATTCCCCTTCACTCCGTGACAGGCGGCAATTTCCGAAGGTCACGTCAGCAGTTTCTACCCGTCGAGAACGGGAGAGGCCTTCGACGAGCTGCGCAGTGCACGCGGTCAGTCCCGTGAGGGCCCGCGACATGGCAGAGAAAATCGTGAGCTGGAAGGCGGAGCGCACGAGACAGCCGCGAGCGTTGGCGGCGATGGCAGCACGCTTTGCAGAAAAATTGCGGCGCGGCCTATGAACCTCGCGCATCGCAGCCGCGCCGTTCACGGCACGCCCCGCCCCCTCAGTTTGCCTCCCCGGGCGCAGGCGCGGCAGCGCCAAGACCCGGGGTCGCGTCGGCAAAGGGTATGTGGCAATCATCGTGCCTCGCCCCTTGGACGTGGTCCCGGGTCGCGCGCTTCGCGCTTGCCCGGGAACGCAGGAAGGGAGAGAGCAAGGACGCGCTCGACCGACGTTTGATGACCTACATGGTGAAGCGGGTTGGAAAGTCGGTTTTTTAAGTATAGCGCGTCCCAATGGCTGGCCTTGTTGTTGTGAACTCAGCGTCGCAAACCGTGGCTGGGCGGCGCTGCGACCTCGACTCGGATTTGAAAACGCATCTATTGATGATTGACTGGGTTCCTGCCTGCGGGAATGACGTGGCAGTCGCACGCTTGTGCGCGTGCTGTTGGGCGAAGGTGAAACCTTGAGCAAGGCTATGACGCCGAAGCGACGAGCGCCGATGCCGCGCGTGCTGCTGGTCGGGTTCTCAGAACGCAACAAGTATTTCGGCAACTTTTTCTACGCGACGGTGCACAAGCTGCGCAACGGATTCGTCCGCGCCGGCTGCCATGTGATCTGGTTCAGCGATCGCGACATCGCCGACTACAGTGCGCCGTTTCGCTATCGCCCGCTTGGCAGCCGCGGCGCCAATGCAAAACTCCGGCAGCTCGCCGCCACAATCGAGCCCGACATCGTTTGCCTGATGCATGCGGATCTGATCACGGACGCAACGATTCTCGCGATTCGCGAAAGGCACCCCGGCACGCGCATCGTGTCGGTCTACCTCGATCCCATATCCGCGGACCTGTTCGGCGGTCGTTTCCGTAATGCGGCCCGGGTCAGCGACTTGGCGTTCGCCACCACCGCCGGTTCGACGCTGTCTCGACACGCCGATGTCGGCAATGTCGGCTTCCTGCCGAACCCGATCGACATTTCCGTCGAGCGTGCCTGCTCGTTCGCAGAGCCGAGCCACGATTACGATTTCTTTTTTGCCGGCAAGCCCAAGGGCCGCGACCGCATTCTCGACGCGTTGAAGGTTCGACTGCCTGATCGGCGGTACGGTTTTTTCCTGCAGACCGGCAAGGCGATGGCACTCAGCGGAGCCGCCTATACACAGGCATTGGGGCGCAGCCGGATTGCCATTGCCGCCGGTATCGACGCCGATGACAAATGGTATGCGTCCGATCGCATCGCGCAGTACCTCGGTGCCGGATGCCTCGTCGCCCAGCCGGTGTTGGGCCAGTTCGAAACGCTTTACGGCGATGACTCGCTGCTGCTGTTCAAGGACGCCGACGATCTGGCGATGCAGGCGGAAGCGCTGCTGCGGGGCGATGCCTGGCGAGAGCGCGCACACCAGGGTCAAGCCCGCGCCCTCGCCGTCAGCGACACGGCGACCGTCGCCCGCTACATCGTCGATCGGGCACGGACTGAGCAGACCTTCGACTGGCCGGCATGGACGTCCGAGTTCTATGCCAAGGGGAGTAGTGGGGCGTGATTCGAGCTGGTCTGATTGGCAATTGACTGGCCACGATGACTAACCCCACTTTCGAAAAAGGGGGTTAGTTGCTATGCACGCCAACCCAAAAAGGTAACATCTGCTCAAAACCAAAGAAGCGACCCAAGCTAGGTCGCAAGAATGGATGCCTCGTTGGAAAGCGCTCTTGGTTGGTGCCGACACCATGCCGCCAAACGAACCGAGTAACGCGACCCTGTTGCCGCTCTCAGCAGTCGATCTGACGCAGGCGCTGATCCGCTGCCCGTCAGTGACGCCGGACGAGGCCGGAGCGTTGACACTGCTCGAGGGCGTTCTCAAGGACATGGGTTTCGTCTGCCATCGCCTGACGTTCAGCGAGCCCGGCACGCCGGATGTCGACAACCTCTACGCGCGTCTCGGGTTCGACGGCCCCAATCTGTGCTTCGCAGGTCACACTGACGTGGTGCCACCGGGGGACGTTTTGGCTTGGACGCATCCCCCATTCCACGCTGCACTGCAGCATGGTTTCGTTCATGGACGTGGCGCGGTCGACATGAAAGGGGCAATCGCGTGCTTTGTCGCTGCGGTGCACAAAGTCCGCGCTGCGGGCGATTTTCGCGGTTTTCGCGACCCCATTCGCGAAGGTGGCGGATCGATTTCGCTGCTCATCACGGGCGATGAGGAAGGTCCTTCGATCAATGGCACGATGAAGGTGCTCGACTGGTTAAAAATCCGGGGCGAGATCATTGATGCCTGCGTCGTCGGGGAGCCGTCGAACCCGTGCGCGCTCGGCGACGAAATCAAGATCGGACGCCGCGGCTCGCTCAACTGCGAACTGGTGGTGGCCGGCAAGCAGGGTCATGCCGCCTACCCGCAGCTCGCCGAGAACCCGGTACCGAAACTCGTGCGCATCCTCGACCGGCTGTCGTCGACGCCGCTTGATTCCGGAACAGCGAGCTTCGAGCCCTCGAGCCTGCAAGTGACGGTGCTTGCCTGTCCGAACATGGCGACCAACGTCATCCCGGCGGAGGCGCGCGCCCGCTTCAACATCCGTTACAACGATCTGTGGTCACGGCCCGAGCTCGAAGCCTGGGTGACGCTTCAATGCGAGGCGGCGGCGACGCGCGTCGCGGCGCGCTGGCAGGTCACGTTCTCCGGCACCGGCGACGTTTTCCTCACCAGGCCGGGACCGCTGGTCGAAACCATGCGGGCTGCGGTGCACGCCGTCACCGGCCGCTCGCCGGCATTGACGACGGGCGGCGGCACGTCGGACGCACGCTTCATCCAGGCGCATTGCCCCGTAA
>JBGTIU010000137.1:0-21326 GCA_041745515.1 Hyphomicrobiaceae bacterium
ACCCGAAGGGCGGGGTAATTTCGATGACAGGGTGCGTCGCGACGCTTGACCATAGGTGGGCTATGCTCTGCGCGCCGCTCCTGCCCTGTCATCGAAATTACCTCCGTGCCGACCCCAACCCTTTGAGAAGGTCGGGCTAGCTCCAAATTATGAACATGAGGCCGCGAAACGGCCCGCCGCAAGCGAATTTGCAACAATGATCGGTGTAGTAGCTTGATAGGTCGCATCTCCTCTTGGCTCCAACCGCGCACTTCCGCACTATTGCCGCCCAATCCGTATTGATTCGGCGAGTGACCCTTGGTCAACGGACAGGACTTCACTCGATGACAGCGATAGCACGTCAATCAGCGATTTCGCTCCCTGCGGTGCCGGAACCAAGGCCACTGCGACTGCTCGTGATCGCCCGATTGGTATGCGGCGGGGGCGCGACCCGGGCGGAACTCGTCAAGGATCTTGCGCCGCTCGCCGGGCACCGTTTGTCGCCAGCCGAGTTGCGTCGCTCCATTGATATCGAAATCGCAACGCTGGTTGCGGATGTTCACGCAACCGAATTGCGTTATCGCATTTCATTGTTGCCAACAGGGGTTGGCGAGGCCCACGCGGCGCTCGGATCGAAGGTTGCAACCAAATCGCAGACGCTGACATGGACCGAGGTGCGGGATCTGTGGCTTGTAGCTGTAGCACTGGGACTTGCAGGCGAATCCGCTCCGCGCATCAAAGGCCTATTGCGGGCCGACGGTCTCCAGGCGGCGATCCTGCGCAAGGCATATGGACTGCCCTTCAGGGAATGCGTCACGCCTGCGCGCTTGCGTACTGCGCTTGCGGTCGTGGCCCTGGAAAGAGCGTTCGGCAACAAAATCAAGAACGGCCTCGGCACCGGTGCGGGATTGTCCGCCAAAGCCGGGCGGCTGCTTGCAAGCCAGCTCAGCACGAAGCCGCGGGATTTCGGCACTGACAGGCGGTTGGTTGCGGCGCTGGCCGCCGAGCATCTCGGCTGCCAGCAGACCGATATCGATGCGCTCCGGCTCGCCGTGTTGCGCGGCGGCGTTGCAAAACCCTCGCCTCCTCCTTCACCAGCACCAGTTCAGTCCAGCCGCCCCTCGGCTATCGCCGCCTCGCCGCCCCAAAGTGCGCCATCAGCCCCAGTCGCTCGTCCAGCCGCCGCCTCGCGGCCGGATTTGAGGGGATTTGCTCATGAGATTCAGGTCGCTGCCAGAAGTTGCGCGGATGGCTGGCCTGGAAATCGCAAATCATATATCAGCGACGTGTGGCAAGTGCTTCGCGAACGTCGACCGGAATGGGGCCTGACCGAGATCGAATTTAAGGGGATGCTGGCCGAGGCCCACCGAACAGGCTTCGTCGTGCTGGCCAACGCTGATCTGAAAGATCGCCAAACGCTGGGCCGAGTGCAAAAATCCGCCATCGCCTTCAAGAATACCGTGCTGCACTTTGTGCGCGTTGAAGAGTGAGCGTTGCGTCAACCTGAAGTCGCCTTCGCCCGCGTCGAGAACCGCCCCTAATGCAGCCGGACATGCAGAAAATCGACAAGACCAGCGAGCTTGCCGCCGCGTTCGAGCATTCGATCACGTGGGAGGACGATATTTGGCGGGCCGATCCCGTCGACGTCGAGAGCGTGCACAAGAAAGCGCGCGCGAAATTCTACGATCTGCTCAATGCAGTGACGTCGGACAAGGGTGCGGAGGCTCGAGCCCGCATCTTGTTGTTCCATGGTCAGTCCGGGTCGGGAAAGACCCATCTCATCCGCGCGCTGCGCACCGGCGCACATCGGCGGGGACGGGCGTATTTTGGTTATGCGCAGATGACGCCCGATGTCGCGAGCTATGCCGACTATTACCTCCGTCGCCTGATCGCCTCGCTGGAGAAGCCCTACGACCCTGATGAAGGCGGCGAGACCGCGCTTGCAAGGCTGACACGGAGGATGGTCGAGAATGCAGACGTGATGCCGGCAGGCGAGCTGGAGAAACTGCGCGAAGCAACGCTCGATGAAGGGCAGCTCGCCAGGCTCATCCACCTACTTGCGGACGACATCGTTGCAAGCGCTCGTTTTGCCGATCAGGAGCTGGATATCAATATCGTGCGCGCGCTGCTGTATCTGCAGCGCGCCGACCCGCGTATCGATCAGCGGGTGCGCCAATACCTTTACGGCCGCCATCTCAACGAACTTAGTCTTACAGGTGTCGCCGCGCTCGATCCGAATGCAGGAGACGGGCGCGCTTTCGAGATCATCGAAAGCCTTGGCAAACTGATGTGGACGGTCGATCGGTCTGCGCTCGTGTTCTGCATCGATCAGGTGGAGGACCTGCGCTTCTTCGATGATGCCGAAGAGCGGTTCCAGAAGGCTGTGCGCGATCTGATCCAGATTGCAAATCGGTTGCCGACCTCGATCATTCTGATCTCGTGCCTGGAAGATTTCTATGGCCAGGTGCGCGGCGTGCTGGCCCAATCCTACATTGACCGTATCGAGAAGGCCGGTCCGGTTCTGCTGCTGGAAACTCGAACACCGGAGGAGGCGCGGCTCATCATCGCGAAACGGCTGGAGCACGAAGCGACAGCCCGAGCCGGCGGCATGAGCTTCCCCGATGCGGCGGCGTTCTTCGGTCCGCAGTTTTTCGAGGAGTTCGGTGGACTTTCGACCCGCCGACTGCTGGAACATGCGCAAAGCAGGCTGCGCGCACATCAGAAGAACGAAGCCGAGGAACAGAAAGAGCGCCCACCCCAGGCGGGTTTCATTTCTACGCTTGCCGCCGCTCTTGGCTTTGCGTCGAACAATGATGCGCCCGAAGACGATGCCGGCGACTTCGAGATCGATTTTCGCGATTTGTGGCAACGGTTTTCCAACGCGTCAGAGGCCGAAATACCATCGGGCGACCAAGAGCTCATGGATGTGCTGGTCACGGCTCTTGGGCTGGCCAAGGACGAAGCAGCAAGCGGCATTCAGCTGACTATCGAACGGCTGGAACTTGCCGACGACTTGCCGGCGATCGATCTGAAAGTCACCCAGAAGAACGGCCATTCCTTTGAGGCGCGCGTGTTTCTGTGCAACCGCCCGACGCAAGGCGGCGGCCTCAAGCGGCAGCTCGACCGCGTGCTCAGCAACATGCAGGGTCGTACGGCTTTCATGCTACGGGCCAGCGATTTTCCACCCAACAGGAAGAACCAAACTGCCCAGGCATTCCGCAAATTCCGGGATGGCGGCGGTCGTTCGATTCTGGTGCCGATTCCAGAGTGGGAACGAATGATGACCGTGCGGGAGTTCCACGCGCATCATCGCTCCGACCCTGGTTTCCGCCAATGGTTCGAGAAGGCACGGCTGCTGTCGGAACTGGCACCGGTCGTGCAGCTGTTGCGCCTCGATCTGCTGGGGCGTCAGCCCTCGCGCGCCTCGACGGATGAGACGGCGCCCTTCCAGCCGACCAGCGGCCTGCGCGAGGTGTTGGACGGCGAGAACACCCTGCCGCCGTCGGGCTGGACAGACTTCAATGGCCATGCCGGCACGCGTCGTGAGCCGGTGCCGGCAAACGACGACGAACTGCCGCTGTCGGTCATTCTCGACGAAAACGGCGACAATGCCTACAGCATCCATGCCGGTCGAGAGATTTCGGAACGCAGCCGCGCGGTGACCCTCAATCGCGATGTGTTGAAGCGGCATGCAGCCGTATTGGGCGGATCTGGTTCGGGCAAGACAACCTTGGCTCTGAGCCTGATCGAGCAACTGCTGTTGCGCGGCATCCCTGCCGTGCTGATCGATCGCAAGGGCGATCTGTGCAGCTATGCCAATCCTGACGTCTGGCGCGCCAATGACAACGAATTCCAGGAACGGCGCGGCGACCGCGAAAAACTGGCGGATGCAATCGATGTCGCTGTTTATACCCCCGGGCGTGCTACCGGCCGGCCGATTTCCATCACGCTGCTGCCTAACGGCATCAACGAGCTGCCGGAGCACGAACAGCAACTGCTCGCCAATTTATCGTCCGCTGCTCTCGGCGACATGCTGCACCTGAAGAACTCCGCGACCCATCAGAAGCAATCCGGCACGTTGTCGGTGGCGCTTCGGATTCTGGGCTCTCGCTATAGCCGTGAAGTAACGCTCGCGGATCTCATTCATCTGCTCGAGGACGAGGACGCAGAGCTTACCGACCAGACGCAGCGCATGGACCCCTCCGGCAAGCTGCGGCGCGATCTGGTTGCCCAGCTCGATAGTCTGCGGCATCGCAACGCCGCCCTGTTCGAAGGCGGCGGGGAAAGCCTCAGCATGGAAGCCCTGCTCGGCATTGGGCCTTATGCACGCAGTGGACGCACGCGGTTATCGGTGATCTACACCGGCTTTCTCGGCGATAACGAGAACATTTTGTTCTGGGTGGCACAGTTTCTGTCGGAAGCCTTGCGATTCTGTCAACGCAACCCCAACGACGAGCTGCAGGCGGTCGTCATGTTTGACGAGGCGGATCTGTATATTCCGGCCAACGCGAAGCCAGCCACCGCGGAGCCGTTACAAAGCTTGCTCAAGCGCGCGCGTTCAGCCGGCCTCGGCATCATGCTGGCAACCCAGTCGCCCGGTGATCTCGACTACAAGAGCCGTGATCAGGTAACCAGTTGGTTTATTGGGCGGGTGCGCGAAGACACCGCTTTAAGGAAGCTGCGGGCAGCATTTCAGAGCGAAAGCGGCCTTGACCCCGCGCGGGTCCTGCCAAATCAGACCGTCGGCGAGTTCCATTTGGTCCAGGAGGGGCATGTGCGTGCGATCAAGGCTCAGCGCTCGTTGATTACCGCCGAGCAAGTACCGTTCGATCGGATTGAGCAGTTGGCTCACGAGACGAAGGGCCAGGACGAGAAACAGCTAAGGTTGTTCGATATGAAGTGACGCTTTTCTGCTTGAGATTGTTGCGCTGCCGCAACGCTCCAGTCCCGCCGCATGGCAGCAAAATATCTTCACATTTGACTAGCAATTGAGTCGCCCCGTTTCCCACGTTCTTTGCACAAAGCGGAGATAACCGGACTACCTGCTGATTTCATGGATTTTTCATTGTTTGGTCGAGCAGCGCGCAGTGGTCAGTTAAGGATCAGTTGCGCATTTCGCACACGCGAGATCGAAGTGTGCTAAAAATGAAATAACAGATGCGCTGGTGAAAATCATCATGTACTCTAACGCCTATGAGGTCTGTTGAGGGACAAGCCTCTCGGAGCGCTGGTTGGCAATGGGTTGCCATTACGGGGCGTTGCGTGTTGTAGAGTTGCGGGAGTTGCAGGACATGGTTGCAAAGCCGTTTTTAATGATGTTGTTAGCTACTGTTTTGGGCCCAGCGATTGGTGTCGGTTTGTTCGTACTGATGCAATCGAACTGATAATCCCACGGGCGGTACGCCGTTTGGTGTAGCGGAAAGTTCAGTCTAAGGTAATGGCTGGTTCGCCGACGCTGTGCTTTCTGGCCTCAGATGCCATCTCCTGATACACCGCTTCTACCGTTGCCTAATGATTGTTTTGCCCATGGTGAGCGCCGCCTGTGGCACGACGAAGCAATCGGCCTGCTGCGCTCTCGACTTTGCAGCATTGTTCAATCTGAGCGATTGTCGCTCGATCAGGCTCTGGGGCGCGTCTTAAAGGGCCCGGTGATCGCCCGACAGCCAGTTCCCGCGCATACTAATTCCGCGGTCGATGGCTATGCCTTCGCCCATAGCTGCTATGGGCCGTTAGATGGCGTCCGCCTGCCCATTACAGGAAGGTCAACCGCGGGTCGCCCGTATGAGGGACCGGTTCGGCCTGGGAGCGCGGTGCGCATCCTGACCGGCGCTGTTGTGCCCGACGGGCTCGATACGGTCGCCATGCAGGAAGACTGTCAGACGCTTGCTGATGGCGAAGTTTCAATCCCTGCTGGATTGAAGCGAGGAGCCAACATTCGTCACGCAGGCGAGGATGTGATTACTGGTACGCTATTGGCGGAGGCGGGCCATTGCCTTCGCCCACAGGATCTGGCCGCGCTTGCATCGGCCGGATGTGCCGATGTTTCCTGTTACCAGCGGCTGAAAGTCGGCATCGTATCGAGCGGTGACGAAATTGTCCGGCTCGGAACCGGGCCGCTCACGACCGGCCAAGTGTTCGATGCCAATCAACCGATGCTGCAAAGCCTTGTCAAACTGGCGGGCTGCGAAGCCCGTGATCTCGGTGTTTGGCGCGATGACGCCGAGGAAGTCAGGCAACGATTAGTTGCTGCCACCGCGAGTGTGGATGTTGTCTTGACTTCTGGAGGAGCAAGCCGAGGCGACGAGGACCATATGGCAGCGGCAATTGCTGCCTTGGGCTCCGTCCATTTCTGGCAACTCGCCGTGAAGCCTGGCCGGCCTATGATGTTTGGGCAGGTCCCGCGGAGCGGATCATCCGGCGCTCAGACTTGCCTGGTCGTCGGCCTGCCCGGCAATCCGGTCGCGGTCTTTGTCTGCTTTCTGATGTATGTGATGCCGATGCTGCGGCAGTTGAGTGGTGGCACCTGGACCGAGCCACGCCGATATCGACTGCCGGCGCGGTTCTCGTTCACCGGGCGGAAGTCGGGTCGACGGGAGTTCTGGCGCGGGATCCTGGTCGATGGCGCCGACGGCCTTGCCGTAGACAAGTACGGTCGTGACGGGTCGGGACTGATCTCAGGTCTACGCGCCGCCGATGGTCTGATCGATATTGCCGAAGAGGCAGGCGACGTGGCGTTGGGTGATCTCGTCGACTTCATTCCGTTTTCGGAATTCGGAATCTTGCGGGCTTAGAGCGTCCGTTCTCATAAAGCCGTCAAGGAACCGGCGCGCTGACGCCATAAACCCGGCTTAGACACTGCACACATTGGGCGACCGAGTCGGGTGTGATGCTGTTACTGTCTCGTCTTGTCCTGCGCCTGAGTGAGTTCGCGCTGGTGCTGCCGATGCAGCTCGGACGGGCGCTGGTCCGCGGAATTGCATTCAGTCCGCGACTTGGGGTATTGCGCTACGCCGTATTGGTGGCCGTCGGCTACCTCGGATTTGCGCTGCTGCTGGTCTATGTCGTTGCCCCGCTCCGTGGCGTTGTCGGCGCCTACTTCATGTCCGAGAAACTTCGGTACGACGCAGAACGCTGGCTTGCTACGGCGGTCTACGACGCGCGGGGCAACTTTGTTGGCACTTTCGATCCGCGTCTCGATAGCCGCCGCGACGTAAACTACACGGATGCCGCCATCGACGTCGGCGACTACACGGCGAACCCGGATCATAAATCGATCCCCGTGCGCGAAGTGCCGCCAGACTATTGGCGCTGCCTCTCGTTTCATGAAGACCGACATATCGGCAGTGTACTCAACCCTTTCGGTATCGATTTGTTGGGCGTACTCAAGATTCCCTATTCGACCGTGCGCCGATCAATTGCACTTCGCCGGCCGAGCCTTGGTGTGGGTGGCTCGACTCTGCCGATGCAGTTCGCGCGCGTGATCTACAACACGCCGCCGAGCGTGAACGAGGGCGGTTTCGTCAAGCTGAAGCGCAAGATAAGGGAATGGTGGCTTGCGCCGGTGATCTATCGTGTGCTGACCCGCGGTGGTGACGACACGCCGCTGCAGCAATGGTCGGCGAACCACATCTGGTTGGCTCAGCGTACTGGCGCCGCGCCGTTGCATGGCGTCGAGGTAACGGCTCGCGTTCTCTTCGGCAAGGAAGCCAAGGACCTGACGACGGCCGAGCAGTACGTCCTCGCCTCCGCCGTCAATAAGCCGGTCATTCTGATGAGGGGCAACGACAAGCTCAACGAGGTCCGGCTCGATCGTTGGCGCTATATCACCGAGGTTCGCGCCCGGACCTGCGCCGAGCGCTTGCTCCAGGACGAGACGGTGCAGAAGCAAGTAATCTTCGACTTGATCGCGATGGCGAGCGGTCCTCCCGATCCCAAGGTCAAGCCGAAGCTGCAACAAGCGCTCGAAGCCCATGCGCCACAGCTATCGAAACGCGCCCAGGCCAGCCCGACCATTCGTGCTAATGCACTCATCCCTGGCGCTCGCCTCGGCATTCGCGAAGAGATGAAGCAGGCGTTTGGTTTCGATTGGCGCAACACCGTGCGTGGCGTCACAATGACGTTGGACGTGGTTGAGAATCTCGAGTTCCACGAGACGATCAAGGCGGAACTCGGCAAGCTCGATGCGTCATGGAACGCCCGTTTCAATCCCGGCTGGACGCTTGACCCGACAAAGGTCGCACCCGGTCGCAGGAGCCCGCACGTGATTGTCGTCGCCGCAAACCAAACCGGCGAGATTGTACGCTACTACGATTCCGGCGATGCCGCCGCCTATTTCGGCTCGCCTCCAGCCCGTTCCGCCGAGACCGGACATTATGTTCGCGAGCGCGAAACCCGCTCGATTGCATCGACGGGAAAAATTCTTTCGGCCATTGCCATCGCGAACGAACATCGAGACACCGTTGAAACGCTCTATGCCGATACGGACGCGCCCGAAAGGCGCGCGGAGAGTTGCGTCAGGGGAAACGGTCGCGCGGAGGGTCGCAGCCGCCGTGCAATCGTGGCGTTCGCCTGCTCGCTCAACCGGCCGTTGGAATGGCGCACCGCGCAGATAGGCCAAGACCGTATCGGCCGATTAATCGAGGCCTTTGGCTTCAACCTGCCGACTGGTGCCGGCACGGTAACGGCGACGCCACCGTCAACTGCCGTCGTCCGAGGCCTGATCACGGGATCGCCGCAACGCGTGCACCAGATGTCGTCAGTTGTGTTGGCGAGCCTGGTCGAGCAGGGTATGAATCCTGTTCGGCTGCCGACCCTAGTCAGAAAGTTTGATTTTGTGGCCTCTGACCATGCGACGTTGGCCGAGCGCGATCGATCGATCGATATCGTGCCAAACAAAGTCATTCGCCGCGACAGTCATGCGATGCTCAAGGCGTTGTTGCAGGCACCAATTTGCTATCAATCCGGCGGGCAAAATCACGGTACCCTCAAGGGCCTGAGCCAATGGTGCACAGAACGGCGCGCCGGGCTGAGGTTGCACTTTGCCAAGACCGGCACGTCGGTGACCGAAGATATCAACAGCACGGTTGATACGTGGATCACGGGCGGGCTGCAGTTCGACAATGGCGCCGCCTACTCCTACATCGTGCTGGTCGGTTCCGGTTCGACTTCAGATGCTTGGGCGCGCAACCTGCACGCTTCCCAGGTCGGCGTGCCGCTTGCTGCCGCGTTGCTCGCCAGTCTCGAGGCCCACGGCAGACGCAATCCCGCTGTCGGATTGTTGCTACAGCGACCTGCCACGCCCGCGGCGGCAGCGTCGAGCGGCAAGCACCTGTCGCCCGTAAGCGTGGCGGAACAGCAGTTGGTTCGCGCCAAATAGGCCAACTGTCCCCTGCGACAGGTCCGCTCTGTTCAGTGGCGTCGTCAACGGCTACTTATGACTCCGCCAGATTCAATCGAGCCCATGAGAACGTCCGATGGCCGCCGGTCTTGTCCCGCACTTCGCCAACGACAAAGGCGCCGAAAAGATCTTCGTCGGGGTCAAGGAGTTGCTATGCATGGGCGCGCGCTCGCCGTTCGACCACCCACATGTTTATCTCGACATGGGCGGCGATTCGCAGGTTCTGTGCCCCTATTGCTCGACCCTCTTTCTTCATGACGCAAGGCTGCACCCCAATGAGAGCGACCCGGAAGCCTGCCTCGTCACCGAGACAGCGTGAGCGCGCCTGATTTTCTTATCGCGGGTGGCGGCATCGGGGGCTTGACCTGCGCGTTGGCGCTTGCCGCCCGTGGCCAGTCGAGCCGCGTCCTGGAGCGCGAGCGTGAATTCGTCGAAGCCGGTGCCGGAATACAGATCGGCCCCAATGGGATGCACATCCTGCGGCGACTAGGCGTCGCCGAGCTTCTGGCTTCACATGCAGCGATGCCACGCCTTATCCATGTTCGCGACGCGGTGACGGGGCGCACGCTTAACCGCGTGCCGCTGGGCGACTGGATCAACCAACGGCACGGCGCGCCCTATTGGACCGCGCATCGTTCCGATCTGCAGACGGCTTTGCTCGAGGCCGTGCGGCGGCAGCCGCGGATCGAAATCCTGACTGGGTTCGAGCTGTCATCAATTGCCCAAACCGCGAAAGGAACCTTCGCGACTGCGACAGACGGGCGTATCGCGGAAGCTCCGTTTCTGGTTGGCGCCGATGGCGCGCGGTCGGCTGTGCGCCACCATCTCTTTGGGCCAACCAGCCTCGTTTACAGTGGACGGACGGCTGCGCGCGCGGTCATCCAGACAACGGACAAGATGCCAGGTGACACGACCAGTGATGTCAGCGTCTGGCTGGCCCCCGGCGCGCACGTCGTCCATTATCCTGTGCGAGCGGGTGCCGAACTTGCGGTCATCGTCGTTGTGCAGGAGCAAACGGCACCGGATGGATGGAACACAAGTGTGACAGCAGCGGCCGTGCTGGCGTCTGTCGCTGGTCTGAGCCCGGACCTGATCGCGCTTCTCGGCCGCGCGGACGAGTGGCGAAAGTGGGCGTTGATCGACAACCCGCCGCCTACGTCCTGGGCCTTCAATCGAGCAGCTTTGCTCGGCGATGCGGCGGGGCCTATCGCGCCATTCCTCGCTCAAGGCGCGGTGATGGCGATGGAGGACGCATGGGCACTGGCTCACGCGGTCTGCTCCGACCCGGGTGGCAGCCGAGCGTTCGGCCGTTACGAAAATAGTCGTCGGCCTCGTCGAACTCGAGTTCAGCGCGCCGCACGCCGCAATGGTCGAATCTATCATCTTTCGGGCGCACCGGCCCTTGCCCGCAATTTGGCCCTGCGGATGACGTCAGGCGAACGCCTGTTGGCGAGCTACGACTGGCTATATGGCTATCGGGCCGACTTGGACTAGAACATCCGAACCGACGACTGGAACCGGACATGATCCATGCTCAAGATCCGCATCATTCCCTGTCTTGATGTCAAGGACGGCCGTGTCGTCAAGGGCGTCAACTTCGTCGATCTCAGGGATGCCGGCGATCCTGTCGAGATCGCTGCAGCGTATGACACGGCCGGCGCCGACGAGCTTTGCTTTCTCGATATTGCAGCGACGCACGAGAACCGCGATATCATCTTCGACATTGTGCGGCGGACTGCCGAGCGCTGCTTCATGCCGCTGACGGTCGGCGGCGGGGTGCGTACAACAGACGATATCCGCCGGCTGCTGCGGGCGGGAGCGGATAAGGTATCGATCAATTCGGCAGCGGTGAAGGATCGCAGCTTCGTACGCGCGGCCTCGGAGAAATTTGGCGCGCAATGCGTGGTCGTCGCGATCGATGCGAAGCGGGTTTCGCATTCGGGAACACGGAACCGCTGGGAGATATTCACCCACGGCGGACGCAGTCCGACCGGCATCGATGCCGTCGCCTTCGCCTGCGAGGTCGTGGCTCTTGGAGCCGGCGAGTTGCTGCTCACATCGATGGATCGCGACGGCACCAAGACGGGGTTCGATCTCGAGCTGACGCGTACCATCGCCGATGCGGTTGCGGTGCCGGTCATCGCTTCTGGTGGTGTCGGCACGCTCGATCATCTGATCGAGGGCGTGAGACAGGGGCACGCCAGCGCCGTACTCGCCGCGTCGATCTTTCATTTTGGCACGTACACGATTGCCGAAGCCAAGCGGCACATGGCGACTGCTGGCATCCCGATGCGGCTCGATGCGGCGGCGTGATGATCAGTCCCCGGTTGCGCCATCGATCGGCTCTTCTGGCAGCGGACGCGCGTTGCGCCAAGCTTGCCGCGACGCGATTAGCTGTAACTCGTCGTGACCCTGGCTCTGTTCGATGACTGCATCGACGCTGGCGACAGTCTGGCCGAGCGATTGCCCGGCTACGAGCAATGCCGACAGGAAATCTCCAGTACCGCGCGGCGCGCGCGGCCACCGCTGAACCCGGCAGGCAATGGCGCTGGTCGGCTCAATCTGGATAGTCAATAGTGTGTTGTCGGCGGCCGGGATCGAAGTTGCAAATACGCGATGCCGCTGCAAACTTCGGCCGGCGGCGATGGCGTCAGTGGCATTCACGACGTTTTGCCCGGACAACCACGCTAATTCGAACCGATTGGGCGAACACCAGTCGGACAGCGGCACCAGAACCGCCTTTATTGCTTCGGCCGTGGTCGCATCGATATACAGCCCCTTCGGATCGTCACCCAGTATGGGATCGCAAAGATAGAATGTGGATGGTCTCCGCCGCTTGGCCTGGGCCACGGCCTCGGCAGCGACACGCACATGTTCCACGGTCGGCAAATAGCCGGTCAGTACTGCGTCGACGTCATCGAGCCGGCCGTTGGCCGCCAGCGCATCCAGCATTTGACCCAGCACGTTCGGATCGACAGTTTGGCCCGCAACGGTATTGTGACCGGGGTGGTTCGACAGCAGCACGGTCGGCAACGGAATGACCTGGTGGCCGAGCGCATGCAACGTCGGCACGATGGCGGATAGCCCAACGTGCCCATGAGCCACTTGACTGGAGAGGGCGAGGAACCGTGCCATCTTCAAATGACGTTCAGTTCGATAAGCGGCTCGGCCCGCGCGACGCGGCCATAGCCAAATCTGGTGAGGTCGATCGATCGATAGCCGCCATGCACGATCAGCTCAGCTATGGCGCGCCCGGCAGCGGCCGACTGCTGCACCCCATGTCCGGAAAATCCATTGGCGAAATAGAAGTTCGCCAGCGTCGGATGCGGCCCGATCACGGCGTTCTGATCGAGCGTATTGTAGTCATAGTAACCGGCCCACGCATTCGTCACCTTGATCGCCTCGAAGACAGGCGCTCGCGCAGCCAGCCGCGGCCAGACCGCCGACTCAAAGAAATCGTGGTCGATATCGTCAAGGGCACCGCATACGGGTTCCTCAGCCTCCTCCGGTGACTTACCGGCGAGAAAAAAGCGACCTTCGGGGCGAAACCAGACGCCGGAGGGATCAACTGTCAGCGGTCCCTGCCGCATCGCGTCAGTGGCGTCGCGGCAATCGAGCACGTAGACGAAGCGTTTGCGTGGCTCGACGGGCAGCACGATGCCGGCCAACGCGGCAACCGCGCCTGCCGCGGGCCCGGCCGCATTGATCACCGCCCCGCATTCGATCCGGTTGCCGCGACCAAGCGTGACACTGCCGACATGACCCAGAGAGTGTTCGATCCCGACGATGCTGTCGTTGATGGTCGCAACCCCCGCCGCCCTTGCGGCCGAGCGGAACAACGTCATCAAGCTCACCGGGTCGACCCATCCCTCGCCGGTCTGCCCGAAGCTGCCCAATGCGACGCCGTCCGTTGCGAGCCACGGAAACCTCTGCGCCAACGCAACCGGGTCGAGCAGCACGACATCAGCGCCTGCGGAGCGCTGGATTGCAACGTTACGCTGGAGAATGCCCGCACCTGTCTCGGACGCCAGTATGAGATAGCCCTGCTCTCGAAAGCCGACTTCCGCATCGGCGCCAAACGTTTGCTTCAGCGCGCGGACAAGCGCCAGCGTCGCCTGCGACATGGCGATATTTTCGGGCGTCGAGAACTGCTGCCGGATGCCGCCCACCGAGCGCGCGGTGGTGCACGACGCAAACGTCATGTCGCGTTCGACGAGCACAACACGGCCCGGCGGAAACGCTCCCATCGTCGCCAGATAGTAGGCGCAGGCGCTGCCGATGACACCGCCGCCGATGATCACGATATCGGCGCCCGCTGGTGCGTTGGAAGACATCTCGACCTCTAGCTATTCCCGCTTATACCGCTTGAGCTCCCGAACGAGAACGATCAGCCGTTCAGCAACCTCGAGCCCGGTATCGACGCAAGCCTTGAGCGTCGCGCGGGCTTGGATAAGTTTGTTCAGCCGCTCCTGCACCTCGCCAAAACCGTAGAAAAGCTCGTCAGGGGCAATGATCTCGCCATCCTCTATCGCGGCCATGACATCGAACGCGTTTTGCGAGGCGAGCACCAGCATCGAGGCTGTGTCGTTGATGATGGCCCGGTACAGCCGCGCGCCATCCACGTCGATGCGGGGGCCATGGACGCCGAATTTCATCGGCGACGAAGTTGCCCCCTCACCGGCGAAGATCTTTGGATTACGCTGGAACCGACGGAAGATCTCAGTAAGGCCGAGGCAGCAACTCTCGAGGTCGCGCAACGCCATGCTGGCCTTACGCTTGACCCTCGGTCGGCTGACCGTTTTTTCCTGCGCTACCCAGTTGATCGCTGCAATCGAGGAGATGGCGCCCAGGGCCGCCAAGGCTGGCAGCACCGCTGCAAACGGGTCAGGGGCTATGCGAGCGTCCGCATCGTCGTGGTGTATTTCATTCGGAGAACGCGGGGGTGAGGCCAAGGGGGGAGTCCAAGTCGCTACGTGCCTGTGCGGAAGTCTGCTCTCAGGCGATCAATAAGTCCGGGCTTTGGGCTCGATGTAGGCAACCTCGTTCGTCATGGTGAACGTATGAACGGGTCGGTAGTCGATCCGGCAGGTCTTGGACCTGTCGTCGGCCCAGACCAACGAGTGTTTCATCCAGTTGATATCGTCCCGCTTGGAAAAATCCTCGCGCGCATGGGCCCCACGACTTTCCTTCCGGTTGTCGGCACTGACTACTGTGACCGCCGCTTGGGCAATCAGGTTGTCGTATTCCAGTGCCTCGACAAGGTCGGAGTTCCAGATCAGCGATCGATCGGAGATCTTGATGTCGCCGCTCTGCTTCCAGATCTCCGAAATCCTGGCAACGCCCTCGGCCAGCACCGGACCATCGCGGAATACCGCGCAATTGGTCTGCATGACCTTCTGCATGCTGAGCCGCAGCGACGCTGTGCTCCTGGAGCCGTTGGCATGCCGAGTGCGATCCAGACGCGCCAATGCAAGGTCCGCCCCATCGGCGGGCAAAGTTGGCTGCCCTGCTCCAGCCTCGACGGTATCCGCCGCCCTCAAGCCAGCGGCACGACCAAATACCACGAGATCGATCAACGAGTTCGAGCCAAGGCGGTTGGCGCCATGCACAGAAACGCAAGCGGCCTCGCCAATTGCCATCAGGCCGGGCACGACAGAGTCGGGGTTGCCGTTCTTCGACGTCAAAACTTCGCCATGGAAGTTCGTCGGGATGCCACCCATGTTGTAATGCACGGTCGGCAGTACCGGGATCGGTTGGCGCCGAACGTCAACGCCGGCGAAGATCTGCGCACTCTCGGAAATTCCCGGCAGCCGCTCATGAAGAATGTTTGGATCGAGATGGTCGAGATGCAGAAAAATGTGATCCTTGTCCGGTCCGACACCACGGCCCTCGCGGATCTCGATCGTCATCGAGCGCGAGACAACATCGCGTGAAGCGAGGTCCTTTGCGTGGGGCGCATAGCGCTCCATGAAACGCTCGCCGGCGCTGTTGGTCAGGTATCCGCCCTCGCCGCGCGAGCCTTCCGTGATCAGCACGCCGGCGCCGTAAATTCCTGTTGGGTGGAACTGCACGAATTCCATGTCCTGCAGCGGCAGTCCGGCGCGCAGCACCATCGCGTTACCGTCGCCGGTGCAGGTGTGCGCCGATGTGCATGAAAAATAGGCCCGGCCGTAGCCGCCGGTTGCCAGGATCGTCTTCTTGGCCCGAAAACGGTGAATACTGCCGTCATCGAGGCACAATGCTACGACGCCGCGACAAACCCCATCCTGATCCATTATCAGATCTAACGCGAAGTACTCCACGAAGAACTCGGCCGAATGGCGCAGCGACTGTCCGTAAAGCGTATGCAGCATGGCGTGGCCGGTACGATCAGCCGCCGCGCAAGTGCGTTGCGCGGGTGGACCTTCGCCATATTCCGTGGTCATGCCGCCGAACGGACGTTGATAGATTTTGCCGTCCTCAGTGCGGGAGAACGGTAAGCCGTAGTGTTCAAGTTCGTAAACCGCATCGGGGGCGTTGCGGCACAAGTATTCGATGGCGTCCTGATCGCCCAGCCAGTCGGCACCCTTGACGGTGTCGTACATGTGCCATTTCCAGCTGTCCGGCCCCATGTTGCCAAGCGCTGCAGCAACGCCGCCCTGTGCCGCCACGGTGTGAGACCGAGTCGGAAACACCTTGGTAACGCAAGCTGTCTTGAGGCCTGCCTCGGCGCAGCCGAGGGTCGCCCGCAGCCCGGCGCCGCCGGCGCCCACGACGACGACATCATAGGTATGGTCGACGATGCTGTAGGCGCGTCCGTTGATCCCCGGTTGGGCGGCGCCGTTTAATCTGCCGTTGGCCTTACCGTTTGTCCGAGCGTTTGCGTGGCTTGCCATTATTTCTCAAGCTCCAAGACTTAACTTCAGCACCGCGAGTGCGGAAGCCGCGCCGACAACGATCGCAATGAACGTGTTCAAAGTCAGAAGGACGATTTTCACACCTTCACCCCGCACGTAGTCTTCGATGATGACCTGCATGCCAAGCCGCATGTGGTACGGGCCGGACAACACAAGCAGCAGCAGCATGAGTGCAACAAGCGGGTTTGCTAAAGCCCGCTTCACGACCGCGTACTCGGCACCGGCGATCGACACCATCAAGCCGACGGCAAAGATCGTGAGGAAGATGTTCGCGACCGCGCTCAATCGCTGTTTCCGAAAATGGTCTGTCCCTTGCTTCGCAGAGCCCAGGCCGCGGACTATTTTGAGAGGCGTTCGCATGGAGTCGGAGGTGCCGTGGAACATCACAATGCCCCCCTGAGCCAAAGAGCGAAGACCCAGATAACCGCCGTTAACGCCACCGACCCAACAATAGTCGCCCAGCACAGAGCATCGATCATCGCGGGCGCAAAGCCGCGGCCCGTGTCCCAGATTAGATGGCGGACACCTCCCAGCATGTGATGCATCAGCGCCCAGGTATAGCCGATCAATACGATTTGACCCGGCCAGGTGCCAAAAAGCCCGTTCACATTTGCATAGTAAGTTGGCCCAGCTGCCACAGCGACCAGCCACCAAGCCAGCAGCAGTACGCCGAGGTACAGGGCTGCCCCGGTCAATCGATGCACGATCGACATCACCATATTGAGTAACGGCGCGTAGATTTGAATGTGAGGCGATAAGGGCCGGTTGGCCGGAGCTCCGGGCGGAGCTTTGACGTTCGCCATACGGCTAATACCTCCAATCAACGATTGCAGGTTTCTAGCGCGCCGCAACAAGGCGGGCAATGCGGCGTTTCTCTCTGGCTTCACCGTTGCGCGGCGGCCCGATCAGAAACTGTCAGCGCGGCAGGATGACCCAAATATCGAGATCAAGAACGACACCTTCGTCATAGCCGCCTGTTGCGGTCTTAAAGGCGAAAGCACTAGCAGCCCTGTTCTTGAGCGCGACTATGCGAAGCCGCAAAGCACCTACATCCGCCCGTCGCGGCAGTTCAACCGCCTCCAGGACTTCGGACCAGGCATAAATCGTATCGCCTGCAAACACGGGGGCGACGTGCCGGCCTCCGTTGATGGCCGCAAGATGGAAGGCGTTGGCCAACCCATTGAACGACAACGAACGTGCAATCGACATCACGACCCCGCCGTAGACCAATCGGCGGCCAAAGCGGCCCTGACCCTCGGAATGCTGATTGAAATGAACCTTGGCATTGTTCTGATAGAGCCGCGTTGCGATCTGTTGCTCCGCCTCTTCCACGGTCATGCCGTCGACGTGGTCGATGCGCTCAGCCATGGCGTAATCCGCCCACCTGAAATTGCCGCCCGCGAGTTCACAGTCCCATCCTCTGTGATCGATCGTAGGAACCGCGTCTCCAAATGATGCAGGATCGACACGATCCGGCAGGATCGGGACTACCGCTGCGGGCGTTAATGCCTGCGGGTCGCGCTTTCGCACCATGACCCAACGCACGAATGTCAGCACAGGGTCGCCGCGTTGGTTCGTGCCGGTCGACCGGACATAGACCGTGCCGGTTTCACCGTTGGAATTCTGCTTCAGGCCGATGATTTCAGACTGTGCCGAGATGGTGTCGCCAGGGTAGACAGCACGCAAAAACCTGCAATCTGCATAGCCTAGGTTGGCAACCGCATTCAGTGAAACGCCGGCAACCGTTTTGCCGAAGACTGCGTGAAAAACCAGTAGGTCGTCGACAGGAGACCGGCAATAACCAACGTTGAGCGCAAATGTTTCGGCCGACTGGACGGCGAAGCGCGATCCGTAAAGAGCGGCATAAAGCGCGACATCTCCGGGCGTGATGGTGTGCGGCGTTGCGTGTCGGATCGTTTGGCCGACGTGAAAGTCTTCGAAAAAACTGCCGCTCGTGGCCTTGGTGCGCGTCATTCGATCCTTCCGTCCCCGCTTCAAGCTGTTGACGGGGGGCAGGAATGTCAAGCGAGGTCTTCGCGAGAAATCGCGGCTAGCGTTTAGTAGCCGCAGACCTGCGCCGCGGCCGTGCAGCGGAACATACCGCCGACCGGCCCGGCAATGACGCAGTCGCTCGTGCGATTGACAGCTCGAAGCCGCCTGACACCGGTCGAAAACATCTCGCCTTGAAGGTCCGCTATCTGATGTTCCAGCGCGGCTTCGGCGCGAACCTGCGCGGTGGCACGGTCGAACGTCGTTACGTTCGCGCTGGCCGTATCGCAGGACTGTCCGCGTGGCGCGACGGGCGCCGTGTCCGCAGCTTCTTCTCGCGACGGCGCGCATGCAACCAAATTCAGTGTCAGGATAACCGAGGTAGCGGCCAACCAGTTGAAACGCCTCATCGCAACCCTTTACATCCGCGACGACCCTGCGGGGATACGCGCACGCCGACGAACATACTGGCCGATGGTTAGCCGAGGATTAAGCCGTGTTGCGAATTGAGACTTGTGTCAGTCGTCGGCGATAGCGATGGCCCGCTCGACGGCCAGGGTCCGACGCGCGATGTCGGCATGCAGCAACTCGACCATACGGCCGTCCAGAGTGATGCTGCCTCGGCCTCTATTCTCGGGCAACTCGAAAGCTGCAATGACCTTTGCTGCGTCCGCAAGTTCGGCCGCCGTCGGCCGAAAGACGCTATTTGCGATCGCGATCTGATCGGGATGAATCACCGTTTTCCCATCCATGCCCAGCTGACGCCCCTGTACGCACTCGCGCTCCAGACCGGCCACATCTTTGAAACTGTTGTAAACCCCATCGATACAGTCGAGCCCGTAAGCCTTGGCTGCCGTCAGTGTTGCCGATAGCCAATAAAGTGCGGCATGGCGGCCGGCGTCGAGTTCGGCGCGGGTCTCTTTGACAAGATCGTTGGTGCCCAGAACCAGGCACGAGAGGCGTGAGTGCGGGAATTGTTTCGACGCGCCGGCAATCGACGGCGCATTCAGAACTCCCAGCGGCGTCTCGATCATGGCCCAGACTTTGGTCGTATCCGGCACGCCGAGCTCGACAAGCCTCCTGCCTAACACTAGGAGATCCGAATGACTGTTGACTTTCGGGAGTAGAACGGCGGCCGGCCGCACGCGCGCCGTCATGGCCAAATCGTCGTTGACCCACTCGGTATCCAACCCATTGATGCGTATCACTAGTTCACGGCGTCCGTAGCCTCCGCCGGCTATCGCAGCTGCAATGTTTGAGCGCGCCATGACCTTGCTGTCAGGCGCGACCGCATCTTCCAGATCCATGATCAAGACATCGGCTGGCAGGGCCTTGCCTTTATCGAGCGCCCGTGCGTTGGAACCGGGCATATAGAGTGCACTGCGGCGGGGGCGATGCGTCATGCGAATGGCTCCTGGTCTTGTTCGAAGAGGCCGTTGACAGTCTCGCCACAGAATTTCATGTCATAGACAGAACGCAGATGCGAGATGCTTCAGGGACTTCCAAACCATGGTTCAACTGACGCTACCGAAAAATTCGAAGATCCGCCAAGGTCGTACCTGGAACAAGCCGACGTCAGGCAACAGGAACAGCCGGAAAGAATTCAAGATCTATCGCTGGTCACCAGACGACGGCGACACCCCGCGCATCGACAGCTATTGGATCGACCGCGCGAGCTGCGGCCCCATGGTGCTGGACGGGCTGATGAAGATCAAGGACGAGATCGATAGCACGCTGACATTCCGCCGATCCTGCCGTGAGGGCATCTGCGGATCCTGCGCGATGAATATAGACGGTACCAACGGCTTAGCTTGCTTGCGGGCCATCGATGAAATCGACGGTGCCGTGAAGGTCTATCCGCTGCCGCACATGAGTGTGATCAAAGACCTTGTTCCGGACATGACGAATTTCTACGCCCAGTACCGCTCGATCGAGCCTTGGTTGAAAAGCGAGACACCCACACCCCCGGCTGAACGGAAACAATCGCGGGACGATCGCGAAAAGCTCGATGGCCTGTACGAGTGCATTTTATGTGCGTGCTGCTCCACCGCCTGTCCGAGTTACTGGTGGAATTCTGATCGGTATCTCGGGCCAGCGGTATTGCTCCAAGCTTACCGCTGGGTGGTCGACAGCCGCGACGAAGCGACCGGCGAACGCCTCGATGGTCTCGAAGACCCGTTTCGGCTTTATCGTTGCCATACGATCATGAATTGTACCAAGGCCTGTCCTAAAGGTTTGAATCCAGCCAAGGCGATCGCAGAGTTGAAAAAACTCATGGTGGAACGCAGCGTTTAATATCGCCCGCGCAAGAAACGCTGACGGGGGCCATATTGCCGACAACAAAAAACCGGAGGCGCTCTCGCGTTCCTCCGGTCTCGAAACAGTCGGATACCTGGTCCGCTGCTTAAGCACATGCATCGGTCGGTCCGGTGCCCAAACCGGACGCGGATGCCGTGGCTTACGCGGCTCTCTTCCGGGCCACGGTCTTCTTCACAGGCTTCCGGGCGACGATCTTCTTCATCGCTGCCTTTTTTGCGGGAGCCTTGGTCTTCGCTTTTGCTTTCGCCTTCACTGCTGCTTTAGCCATAGTCATATCCTCCTCTGAGTTCGAATCAGCTCGAACAAATAAAGCATGTGCAAGAACATCCGATTTGTTGACAAAGAAAATGAATTCCCGAGTAAAAACAGGCGGGATTGCGCCTGAACTGTTGCATGAAATCATCAAACTCGGTGCACTTCGAACAACTTATCAATTAATCAAGACTTAACTTATCATCTCCGAGCTGCCAACTCTGTGTTTTTCAATGCGCGAACGGTCTGCGGTGATTAGAGCAGATTCCGATCATACGGCATTGTACCCTGCGGCAGCGAAGTAGTTTCGGCAGTCTTGCGGGCCGAGGCTGGGCAAGGCTTTGGCAATGGCGACCCACAAGTCTTCGATGGTCCGCGCGGCAGCTTTCTTCAGGAGTGCCTTGAACTTCGAGAAGGCCATCTCGATCGGGTTGAGGTCGGGCGAGTACGGCGGCAGGTAGCGCAGGGTGGCGCCTGTGCGCTCGATCGCTGAG
>JBGTIU010000138.1:0-15610 GCA_041745515.1 Hyphomicrobiaceae bacterium
GGGGCCGCCGATCTCAAATCCACCATCGTCGCGCCGACCGGCCCAGACATCGCCCAGGCGATCCGCGCCGGCCAAGCCGATTGCGGCATCGCAACTCGAGCCGTTGCCAGTACTGCGGGGCTTGGTTTCGTGCCGCTGACGATCGAGCGTTTTGATTTGCTCATGCGCCAGCGCGACAGCTACCGGCCCGCACTACGGACGCTTCTGGCGCTGCTTGGCACGCCCGCATTCGCAGAACGCGCAACCGAACTCGGTGGCCTCGACGTCACCAATGCCGGCAGGGTCCGCTGGGCTCCGTAAGCATTACCCGCCCGATATCGCGGTTAGAACGTAGATTTTCGCGCCCGCCGACAGTCGTGTTGCCAGGGCAGAACGCCGGCCCTCGACAAAAACACTCATGTGTCGGCGGATGCTCGGCGTTGAATCGCAAATTCGGTCGCGCATGCCGGGCCAGCGGGCGTCCAGCGCCTCAATCATGTCGCCGACGGTTGTCGCGCTGACCTCGACCTCGCGCACCGCGCCTGGAAACAGGTCCAAAAGTGCACGCGGCAATATGACGACCACCGTTGACGGTGCGACGGGCGGCTCCCCACTCGACATTACGCACCTTCCTTAGGCGTCGATCGCCAGGGTCTCGACAGAGCTGATCGTCGGCAGATGCTCGGCGATGCAGGTCCAGCTCTCACCTTCGTCCCTGCTCGCGTAAAGGTGGCCCGAGTTGGTTCCAAAGTAGACGCCGGCCGACTCCAGCCGATCGGTCGTCATGGCTTGCCGCAGCACGCCAAAGAATGCGTTCGCCTGCGGCAGGCCCTCGCGCAGGGCCGTCCACGTGGCGCCGGCGTCGCATGTGCGCCAAACGGCCGCCTTGCCCTCCGGCACAAATCGCCCGGTCGAGTCGCCGTTGAGCGGTACGAGATAGAGCGTGGCCGGATCGCGCGGGTGCACAGCGGCTGGGAAACCGAAGGATGACGGCAGCCCGGCCTCGATGCTCGTCCAATTGAGCCCGCCATCGTCGCTGCGGTACATGCCGCAGTGGTTCTGCTGATAGAGACGATCGGGCATGCCCGGCGCCATCGCGAGATTGTGCACGCACTGGCCGAATTCGGGATAGCGTTGCCCCTCGGGCAGAAAATCGCACCGGGTACCCTTGTTTCGGGGCTGCCAGCTCTGGCCGCCATCGGCCGAATAGAACGCACCCGCCGAAGAAATAGCGACCCAGATCTGGTTCTTGTCGTTCGGGTGCGGCACGATTGTGTGCAGGATCAGGCCACCGCCGCCGGGTTGCCACTGGGGCCTCGAGGGGTGATTGCGCAGACCTTCGATGTGCCGCCAGGACTGGCCGCGGTCGCGGCTTTCGAACAGTCCGGCAGGCTCCACTCCGGCATAGAGTCGATCCCGGTCCGATGCCAAACTCCACACGGCTTTGATCGGCTGTTCCCCCGCCGCATAGGCGAGGCCTTCACTGGAATGGCTCCAGGTGGCGCCGAGATCCGTTGACTTCCAAACGGCGGGTCCAAACCATTCGTTGCCGCCACCGGCATAGATCGTCCCGCTTGCTGGATCGGCGATCACATGACTGATCGGCCACGTCGCGCAGAATGGACCACGCAGCGCCCACGACCGGCGCGCAGCATCGCTTTCCAGGATAAACGCACCCTTTTTCGTCCCGACCAGCACGAGCACCTTCTTCGCCATGACGTTCCCCTTCAGCTGACCATTCGTTCGTTTACGATTTCTCGGCGATAACCTTGAGATCGGCGAGACCTTTCTCGAACTCCCCGCCACACATCTTGTCCATGCTGAAGAAGACGCCCATCAGTTTTGCGACGTAGGGGCTGCGGCCGCTCATCGCCCAGGTGACGTTTGTTGCGTCGGCTTCAGGCTTCAGTGTGAACTCGACGAGATTGCGCCCCGCGATCGGCTTGATCATGTCCAACTCCATGGTGACCTTGGACGGTGGCGATACATCCATTATTTCGAAGCGTCCCTTGCCGACTTGACCGTTGCCATCCCACGCCTGGGCAGCACCTTTGCCGCTATCGGGCCCGCTGTAGGTCAACTTGGTGGCAGCATCCTTTTTCAGAAAAGGATTCCAGGTGTTGAAGTTGCGCAAATTGTTGATGAGCGGAAAGATCTTCTCAGGCGGCGCCTTGATAGTCGCCGAGCGTTGAACTTGGAACGTTTCCGGCATCGTCGCGGCATAGGCGAACAGTCCGGTGAGCAGAACCACGATAACGATCGCGCCGATTCCGATGATGATCATTGATAGTCCCCCAATGAGCTGCGGCGGTGTTTGAAAGCACAGGCGGGCAATCTATTGTTGATTAACCGCGCTCGGATCCATGTGGATAATTTCCCAGATGTGGCCGTCGAGGTCATCGAAGCTGCGCTGGAACATGAACCCAAGGTCCATTGCCGGTCTTGGCTCGGTTGCGCCGGCTTTCACCGCGGCGTCGACCAGCGTGTCGACCTTCTCGCGGCTGTCCATTGACAGGCAAGTGAGCACTTCCGTCGTCTTGGTCGCATCGGCAATGGCTTTTCGGGTGAACTCCTTGAACTTCTTTTCAGTGAGCAGCATGGTGTAGATATCGTCGGAGATGACCATGCACGCGGCGGTTTCGTCGGTAAACTGCTTGTTGAACGTGAAGCCGAGTTTGCCAAAGAACACCATCGACTTATCGAGGTCCTTGACGGGCAGATTGACGAAAATCTTGGTGGCCATGGATTTTCTCTGCTGAGTTGTTGCGTCGAGCGGGTTGCCTGTCCCAAGGACGAACGCGGTTTCGAGATTCCGACAGCACCGGCCATTTTTTTTGCGCCTTCGCTCAAGCGCGCTTGTCGCCGGCTCCGCTGTCTTTTTCGAGGCGGTCGAGATGCATGCGGATATGGTTGGCTTCCTCCACCGTGCCGGCCCGCGCGATGGCCTGGTCGAAAGCGACGCGCGCCTCTTGCCCACGGCCAAGTTGAAGCAGCAATGCTCCCTTGACCCCATGGAAATAGAAATAGCCGGACAACTTGCCGGCCAGCGGCTCGATCATCGCCAGCGCCACTTCGGGCCCTCTCACCTTGGCGACGGCGACGGCGCGATTGAGCGTTACGACCGGCGAAGGTTGCATGCGCTCGAGAGTGCCGTAGAGCAGGTCGATCTGTGCCCAATCAGTGTCCTCTTGCCGCGCGGCACGAGCGTGCAGCGCCGCGATCGCCGCCTGCACCTGATAAGGGCCGGGCAGTCCATGCCGGATCGCCTTGTCCAGCAGCGCCAGCCCCTCGGCGATCATGCTGCGGTCCCAGCGGCTGCGATCCTGGTCCTCCAGCAGCACGATCGCACCCTCGGCATCCAGTCTCGCCGGCGCGCGCGCGTGCTGCAGCATCATGAGTGCAGTGAGCCCCATGATCTCCGGCTCGACCGCGAACAGCTTGAGCAGCAGCCGAGCAAGCCGGATGGCCTCATCGCACAGCGGCGCGCGAATGTAAGCGTCCCCGCCGCTCGCCGAATAGCCTTCGTTGAACAGCAGGTAGATCATGGCAGCGACAGCCGCCAGCCGTTCGGCTCGCTCCGGTGCGCCGGGCGTCTCGAACGCGACGCCGGTCTGCGCCATCCGGCGCTTGGCACGCGTGATTCGCTGCTCCATGGCGCTTTCGCTCACCAGGAACGCACGCGCGATTTCCTGCACCGTCAAGCCGGACACGACGCGCAAGGCGAGTGCGATCTGCTGCGTTGCCGGCAGGTCCGGATGGCAGCAGATGAACAGCAGGCGCAGGATGTCGTCGCGATAGTGTGCATCGTCCAACCGCTCGGCCAGGGCCGTTTCGGCGTCGCCCAGATCGGAAATGACATCGTCGGCAGGCAGAGGCACTTGTTTGCGCGCCCGCCGTGTTATATCGATCGCGATGTTCCGCCCGACCATGATCAACCACGCGGCAGGGTCGCGGGGAGGGCCATTTTGCGGCCAGGTCTTGAGCGCGCGCAGGCAGGCCTCCTGAAACGCCTCCTCTGCCTTGTCGAGGTCGCGGAAATAACGCAGCAGCGCCGCGACCGCCTTGGGCCGCGCCGATGTCAGCGCCGCATCGATTGAGGCAAGCTCGGTCACGCCGTGTTGACTCCCGGCCAGAACGCCGCGACGGGACGAATCTCATAGGAGCCGCCGGGATTGGCAGCCCCGAGTTCCCTGGCAATATCGAGCACTTCTTCGAGCGAAGCACAGTCGACGATGTAGAACCCGAGCAACTGCTCCTTCGTCTCGGCGAACGGACCATCGATCACGAGCGCCGGTTCGCGATCCTTCCGCAGTGTCGTGGCGGCCGTGGTCGGCATTAGACGGGCAACCGGCCCGAGCTTGCCGCTTCGCACCAGTTTCTCCTGTACGACCGCAAGTTTGGCCATGACGGCGTCGTCTTCCTGCTTGGTCCAGGCGCAGACGACGTCTTCGGAGTGATAGCAGAGAATGGCATATTGCATGCGAGGCTCCCTTTATGTGCACGTTCCTAGTGTCCCGTTTCCGAAGTTCGCACCCAGTCCTGCGCGCGCTCGGTTGCGAACTTCGGAAACAAAAGGGACACTAGAATCCTAAGATGGCTAGTGTGGCTTTGGTTCGGAAGTTCCTAACCGTGGTCGTACCCGGCGTGTAGGAACTTCCGAACCGCCACACTAGGACGAACTGGCTTTGCCGATTCCGACAACGACGCGGTATTTTGCCATCAGCGCCTGTATCGAGGTCAGTATTCGAGTGGGAAATGACAAGCCGCCTGTCGTTCGGCGCCGGTTGCGGCCAGCCGCGGCACATCCGCCAGGCAACGCGCAGCCGCCTTGGGGCAGCGCAGGTGAAAATGGCAGCCGGACGGCGGGCTCAGCGGCGAGGGCAGCTCACCCTTGATCGCACGGAACGTAACGAGGCTGTCATCCTCGAGCACCAGCTTCGGAACACTGTCTAGAAGGGCGCGCGTATAGGGATGTTTCGGCGCGGCATACACCTCGGCAGTCCTGCCTGTCTCGACGATGCGGCCAAGATACATGATGGCGACCCGATCCGACACGTGGCGCACCACGCCGAGATCGTGACTGATGAACAACATGGTAAGTTCGAACTCGCGCCGCAGCTGCAGGAACAGGTTGATGATTTGCGCCTGGATCGAGACGTCGAGAGAAGCCACGGGCTCGTCGCACACCAGCACGTCTGGCTTCATCGCAAGGGCGCGGGCAATCGCGATGCGCTGTCGTTGGCCGCCGGAGAACTGATGCGGATAGCGGTCACTCGCATCGGCGCTAAGGCCGACAGCGGCAAGCCAGGTGGAGACATAGGCGCCTGCCCCGGCCTTGGTGACGAAGCCGTGAGCAATCGGTCCTTCGGCAACGATGTCGCCGATGCGCATGCGCGGATCGAGCGAGGCAAACGGGTCCTGGAACACCATCTGCACGCGCGTCGTGGTCTTGATCGGCGATCGGGCGCGGCCCATGACGGGCTCATTCTCGATCATGGCGCATCCTTCGGTCGGCGCCAGAATTCCTGTGATGATGCGGCCCAGCGTAGACTTGCCGCAGCCCGACTCGCCGACGAGACCCAGAACCTCGCCTCTGACGATCTGCAAGCTGACATTGTCGACCGCGTGAACGGTCCGGGTTTCGACGTTCGAGCCGAACGTCGCGGCGATCCGCTCACCGATCGAAAGGAAGGGGGTGAACCTCTGCGAGACTCCTTCGACGTTGACCAGAACGCTCATGCCGACACCTCAGCGGCCATCGGATGATGACAGCGAAGCGCCCGCAGGCCAGATCGCACAAGTTCCGGCGCAACGGTGCATCGATCGTCGGCATTCCTGCAGCGCGGCGCGAAAGCGCAGCCGCGCGGCAGTTGCAGTAGCGACGGCGTCGAGCCGGGGATCTGAACGAGATCGCGTCCGGCTATGGCGTTCGACGGCAAGGAGTTCAACAAGCCACTGGTGTAGGGATGGCGAGGTGCCCGCAATACCGCGGCGGTCGGGCCTTCCTCGATCAGCCGGCCCGCGTACATGACCAGGATGCGGCTCGCGATCGAGGATACCGTCGCCAGGTCGTGGCTGATCCAGATCAGCGCCGTGCCGAAGTCGCGCGCTAGCGAGCGCATTTCGGTGAGGATCTGAGCTTGTATAGAAACGTCGAGTGCGGTCGTCGGCTCGTCGCAAACAATCAGCGCCGGCCGATTGAGGAGCGCTATGGCAATGGCAACGCGTTGCCGCATGCCGCCCGAAAACTGATGCGGATAGGCATCGAGCCGCCGCCCGGCATCCGGGATGCCAACGACGGTCAATACGGCGATCGAGCGATCGCGCGCAGCAGTTGACGAAATACGCTCGTGCGCCTGCAGAGCGAGCCGCATCTGCGTACCGATGCTCAGGACCGGATTGAGCGTGGTCGAGGGGTCCTGGAACACCATGGCCATGCGCCGACCGCGCAAACGGCGCAGGTCTGCATGATCGGCGCCGACCAGCTCCTTGCCCTGCAACTTCACAGACCCCGCCACGACCTTGCCCGGCGGATCGACCAGGCCAAGAATGGAGAAGCCAGTGACAGTCTTGCCCGAGCCGGATTCGCCGACCAGCCCGACGACCTCGCCCTCACCAACATCGAACGATACACCGTCAACGGCTTTCACCACGCCGCCTTTGGTGAAAAAATACGTTGCGAGATCGCGAACTTGCAACAGGTCCGCGCTCATCGCTTGAGCCTCGGGTTGAGTTGATCGCGCACCTGATCGCCGACAAGGTTGATGGCGACGATCAGAATGATCAGCGCGACCCCCGGATAGATCGAGATCCAATAGCGGCCCGACAGCATATACTGGAAGCCGTTGGCGATCAGCATGCCCAGCGAAGGTTCCGTAACGGGCAACCCCAGTCCCAGAAACGACAACGTCGCTTCGAGCGAAATGGAGTTGGCGACCTGGATCGTCGCAACGACGATCAACGGCGGCAGGCAATTCGGCAGGATGTGCCGGAATACCACTCGCGAGGCGCCAAGCGGCGTCGACAGCGCGGCATCAACATAGTCTTTGGCACGCTCGGCCGAGGCCGAACTATGCGCGGTGCGGGCGAAGTAGGCATACTGCGCAGTGACGAGAGCTGCGATAAGCTGCCATTTGCCTTGCCCCAGGATGGCCGCCAGCACCAACGCCAGCAGGATTGCCGGAAACGACAGCTGAAGGTCGATCACCCGCATGATGAAGGCTTCGATGCGGCCGCCAAAATAGGCGGCGACGCAGCCGAGCGTTGCGCCAAGTGCAAACGCAATCGCTCCCGCCGCCAAGCCGACCTGGATCGAGATGCGCAAACCGTAGACGATGGCAGACCAGAGATCGCGGCCTTGCGCGTCGGTACCGAGCCAATGCGTGAAGCCGTTGCTGCCGACGAAACCTGGCGGGCGGCGGGCATCGCCGAGCACGAGTTTTGCCAGATCGTAAGGGTTTTGCGGCACAAACAGCGGCGCAAACACGGCCAGCACAACTATCACCGCGACAACGCCGAGCGCGGCGACCGCAACCCTGCTTTCGAGAAAATCCTGCCAGAAGCGCGCCAAAGCTGTGGCTCGATCCATTAGATCCGCCGTGCCCGCGAGCGTGGATCGAGTGCCGCGTTGGCGATGTCGACCAGAAAATTGATCATGATAAAGAGGAGGGCGACCAGCATCAGATAGGCGACCATCACCGGGCGGTCGAGCTGGGAGATAGAGTCTATGATGAGCTTGCCGACACCCGGCCAAGAAAAGATGGTCTCGGTCACGACGGCGAAGGCCAACGTGGAGCCGAATTCGAGTCCGAACACGGTAACAATCGGAATGGCAATAAGCCGCAGCACGTGCCGGCTCAGGATCGTCCATTCGCTTTCGCCGGCAGCTCGGGCAAACTTGACCGTATCGGTCAGCACGATCTCGCGCGTGCCGGCCCGCGCCAGGCGCACCATCATGGCGAACTTGAAAAGCGATAGATTGAGCGCCGGCAGCAGCATGTGCCGCCAACCATTCGCCGTGAGAAAACTCCACTCGATTCCGAACAGCGGGGCCGTCTCGCCGCGGCCGCCGGCCGGAAGCCAGCCGAGCGTGACGGCAAATGTCAGTATCAACACGAGGCCAATCCAAAAAGTCGGCACCGAGAATCCGAGGATCGAGAACGCCATGATCGTCTTCGAGATCGGGCTATCCGGCCTGTAACCGGCGTACATGCCGAGCGGCACACCGAGCAAGGTCGCGCCAAGAACTGCGGCCAGCGTCAACTCCAGCGTCGCCGGCAGGCGTGAGAAAATCAAATCCAGCACCGGCATGTTGAAGATGAAGGAGCGACCAAGGTCGCCATTCAGGAGGCGACCGAGAAACGCGGCATACTGCCTCCACAGCGGCTGATCGAATCCGTAAGCCTTTATTGTCTGTTCACGGATCTGTTGGGTAACATCCGGCGAAATCAGCACATCGATCGGGTTGCCGACGGCAAAAATCCCGGCGAAAACCATCGCCGAAATCACCAGCATTACAACGAACGCCTGGAGCAGCCGCTGAATGATGAAACCGACCATGTTCGGCGCCTCTTACTTCTCAGGCCCAGCCCTCGGCAATAAGATCGCGGGTTTCTTCAATAGCGACCTGCCAGATCGCACGCATGTCCTCGTCGCTGCGCTGATAGAGGCCGCCATAGTTGCCGTCGCCGAGCAGTTGCTTCTTCTTGACCGGATCGAGCTGCTGGAATCGATCGATCTGCATCATCGGCTTTCGCGTTGAGGGCATCTCGGCATTCACGAGCCGGGTCCACGGGAAGTTTTCCATCCACGAGGCGTGCGATGCAACCTTGTCGATCTGCTGCACCTTGGCGAAGGTCCTGGGAGCATTCCACCAATTGTGCCATTTCACCTGAACGCCCGGATAACGGCCAAGCCATTCGAGAACCGCGCCGTGACCCGGTGAATTGCCGCCGTGGCCGTTGACTATTGCGATGCGCTTGAAGCCGCCGCGGACGATGCCGTCGAGGATATCCGTGATGACGGCGCATAGCGTCGACATTCGGAGGGTGACCGTGCCGGGGTACTCGATGAAATTCGGCGTCAGCCCGTAGTTGATCACCGGAAAAACCGGCACACCGAGCGGCTCGGCCGCCTCGACAGCCACTCGCTCCGCCAGGATCGCGTCGACGCACAACGATAGATAAGCGTGTTGCTCGGTCGAACCGATCGGCAATACGGCGCGGTCGTCGCCATCTGCGTGGTCGCGAACCTGCATCCAATTCATTTCGGCAATTCGCATGGCGGGTGGTCCAGGTATCGGTTCCAGATGGAACTCATCTTGACCGGTGGTGCGATTGTGCGTCAAGTTCCATACGGAACCAAGTCGCGGGCCACTCATGTTCGTTCGAGCACATCGCGAAAAACTGCGCCCCCCGTCGAGGCCGGCCGTGCCGGCGACGGTGTCGGCGGATTTGCATCCGATGATCGCGACGAAGCTATGGAGCAATCCTTGCTGGCTGTCGTTCCGTGCTAACTACATCGCTCATCATTTCAACCAGCCGATCTACCAATGGATCTGGCGAGCCTTCAAACTGACGGCCCCTGAACACGCTGTTCTCTACGCCGTTGGATTGAAGTCAGGCATTACGGCCGAGGATATTGCCGCATCGTCGGCCAGGCCCAAGAACACGCTTAGCCGTGCCGTCAACGCCCTATTGCGTAAACGCCTGCTGACGCGAGTACAGGACGTCAAAGATCGTCGGAGGATGCGCCTGTACCTGACCCGGCAAGGGCGCAGGGTTGTCCAGGAGACGGTACCGGCACTGGTCGCCCACGAGCGGGAAATGTTCTCCACTTTGACCCCCGTGGAGCAGCGTGCACTCAATCAACTTTTGACAAAGATCGTACTCAGCCAGAGCGCGTGGCCGACACGCATCGACACGGAGGATAGGACATGAAGCCCTCATCGATTTGGACATTTGCGCTGTCGATTGCGACACTGATTGCTGGTCTCTCGCCCGCGTCGGTCAATGCGCAGACGTTGACGATCGGGGTGCGCGGTGGGCCGGACTCGATCGATCCACATTTCACCGCAACCGGCACGCACGCAGAGGCTTTGAAGCACATCTTCGATACGTTGACCTGGTCGGGCGATGGGCTCGAGGTGCAGCCGCGGCTGGCTGAGAGCTGGAAGCCGCTCGACGCGACGACCTGGGAATTCAAGCTGAGGAAAGGTGTCAAGTTCCACGACGGATCGGACTTCACGGCAGAGGATGTCAAATTCTCGATCGAGCGCATACCGGTCGTGGCGGGTCCAAATCCGACGACGATCTATGTGCGGCGCGTAAAGGAGACGAAAATCATCGATCCACACACGATCCATATCGTCACCGACGGTGCCGCCCCCGTCCTGCCGAACGATTTCATCCGCCTCTTCATCGTGTCGGCCAAGGCAGCCAGCGGCCTGACCAAGGAGACAGCGAACGAAGCATTCAACAGCGGCAAGGTGGCCATCGGCACGGGACCGTACAAGTACGTGTCGTGGGCACCGAAGGGTGATCTCGTGATGGATCGTTTCGATGGCTACTGGGGACCGAAGGAGCCATGGACACGCCACGTCCGCAAAGAAATTCCGAACGACGCCGCGCGCGTCGCTCAGTTGAAGGCTGGCCAGCTGGATCTCATCACCCGCGTGCCCGCAACCGACGTCGCCTCACTCAAGCAGGACGCCAAGCTCAGCGTCGAGACGATCGATACCGTGTACGTTTTCAATATTGAGCTGGACGTGCGCGAAACGCCCCCGGCCGGCCAGATATTGGCCAAGGACGGCGCAGCGCTGCCGAAGAACCCGTTGCTCGACCTGCGCGTCCGCGAGGCGATCGACCTCGCCATCGACCGCAAGACGCTTGCCGACATTGCCATGGAAGGATTGGGCAAACCCACCAGCCAGATGGTGACGCCGTCGATCTTCGGGTTCAACAAGGCGCTGCCCGAGCGCAAGTACGACGTGGCGGCAGCCAAGAAACTGCTGGCGGATGCCGGCTATCCGAATGGCTTCCAAATCCAGTTCTCGTTCACGCAGGACCGTTTGCCGGGCGACAAGCAGGTTGGCACTTCGATCGCGCAGATGCTGGCCGCCATCGGCATCGACGCCAAGGCCAACGCACAGCCGGCGGCCGTATTCTTCCCGGCGCGGACCCGGGCGGAGTTCTCGATGTCGATGTCCGGTTGGGGCACCCTGACGGGCGAAGCGCACTACACGCTCTCGTCGTTGGCGCATTCCAACGACAAGGACAAGAGAATGGGCACGTTCAACGTACTCGGCTATAAAAATGCCGAGATGGACAAGCTGCTGCAGGACGCGGCCGTCGAGATGGATGAGGGCAAGCGCCGTTCGCTGCTCGAGAAATCCAATGAACTCGTGTTCAAGGATCGGCAGCGCCTTCCGATCGTCGCCGTCGGTTCGGCTTGGGCCATGCAGAAGGACAAAGTTAAGATCACGCCGCGCGTAGATGAGGACACGCTCGCCATGAACATCAAGCCGGCAAAGTGACGTTGGTGTTCGGGTCCAGGATGTTTCCTTGATCTGCGAACCCATCCTGATCTGGGGTGGCGGCGCCATCGGAGGCACGCTGGCGGCCTATTGGTCGCGCGCCGGAATCCCTGTGACGATCGTCGACATCGAACGGGATCATGTCGAAGCATGCCGGACGACCGGTTTGCGCATCTTTGGGCCGGTCGAGGAATTCACGATCAAGGTTCCGGCCGTTATGCCCGATGAAGTCACAGGGCAATACAAACGTGTGGTCATGGCCGTGAAGGCGCACGCGACGCAAAGCGCACTGGACCAAGTTGCGCCGCATCTGGCGCCGGACGGGTTTGTGCTCTCCGCGCAGAACGGCCTCAACGAGATCGCCATTGCCAGACACGCTGGGTCGAAGCGGACGATGGGCTGTTTCGTCAATTTCGGCGCTGATTGGCATGGGCCTGGCGAGATCCTTTACGGCAACCGTGGGGCTGTCGTCGTGGGCGAGATTGAAGGACCCATTCGCGAGCGCACACGCGACATGCACGGGCTGTTGCGATCGTTCGAGCCCGAGGCCATTCTGACCGATAACATCTGGGGCTATCTGTGGGGCAAGCTTGGCTACGGAGCGATGCTGTTTGCAACCGCGCTCACGCGCGATTCAATGTCGGAAAACTTTGCTGATCCGCGTCGGGCGATCGTATTCGATACGCTGGGCCGCGAGGTGATGGCGGTGGCAGCGGCGCGCGGCGTATCGCCGATCGGCTTTGGAGCATTCGACGCCAAAGCTTTTCTTCCGGGCCGCGCCGACAGCGAGCGCCGGCGCGCAATCGATTGGCTCGCCGGCTACACCTCCAAGACCGCGAAGACGCATTCCGGGATCCATCGAGACCTTGCGGTGAGGAAACGGCCAACCGAGGTAGACCCGCAAATTGGCATTGTCTGCGAACTCGGACGCGAAGTGGGCGTTGCGACGCCGGGGCTCTCCAGGCTGGTCGCGTTGATCCACGACATCGAAGATGGCCGCCGCCCAATGGCGTTTGAAACCTTTCAGCTTCTGATCGACACATGCATATCCGCTTCGACGGCAGGATCGCGCTCGTAACCGGTGCGGCACAAGGCATCGGCCGCGCAATAGCGCTCGGGCTTCAGCGTGCGGGAGCATCGGTGCATCTTGCCGATATTGCGCCCATCACGTGGCCGAGGGCCGAGGGGCATGACGGCTTCGAGTTGCACGCCGGCGATCTGGGCAGAAGGGAAGCCGCGCATTCGCTGATAGACAAGATCGTTTCATCGTCGGGGCGCGTCGACGTTCTCGTCAACGCGGCCGGGGGCGTGCGCGGTCAAGTGGGCCAGCCGATCGAGGCAATCACGGAAGCCGACTGGCGCGTCCTTTTCGAAGCCAACGTCGATAGTGCGTTCTGGCTCGCGCAGGCAGCGGCCGGACCGATGCAGCGATCAGGCTTCGGCCGGCTGGTCTTCATAGCGTCGGGTGCGGGCCTGCGCCCGAGTCTGACCGGCATCCAGGCTTACACGGCAGCCAAGCACGCGCTCGTCGGGTTGACGAAACAATTGAGCCAGGACCTCGCCCGGCATGGCATCACCTGCAATGCCATCGCGCCGGGCTTCGTACGCTCCAATCCAGCGACGGAGCGGCAATGGGAAGCGTATGGGCCGGACGGCCGGCAGAAGCTTGTCGACAGCATTCATACACGTCGCACAGGGATGGCTGAGGACATTGCAGCGATGGCGCTCTTTCTCGCGAGCACGGAAGCTTCCTGGATCTCCGGCGAGATTTTGTCTGTTAACGGTGGCCGCTCCTGAGCTACAGCTATGATTGCCGCAGAGGTCGGCTACGGACGCGGAGACACGATGGGCGGCGTGGTGAGGGTCGGTATCGGCGGCTGGACGTTCGAACCCTGGCGCGGCGTGTTTTATCCAACCGGCCTTGCCCACAAGCGCGAGCTGCAGTTCGCCTCGCGCGCACTGACCTCAATCGAGATCAATGGAACCTACTATTCGACATTCAAGCCGGACAGCTGGCGCAAATGGCGTGATGAAACGCCGGACGGCTTTGTCTTTGCCGTAAAGGCATCGCGCTATTGCACCAACCGCAAGGTTCTTGCCGATGCCGGAGAAGCCATCGAACGATTTGTCGGCCAGGGTTTGACGGAACTGGGCGACAAGCTCGGCCCGATCAACTGGCAGTTCATGGCCACGAAGAAGTTCGAACGCGACGATTTCGATGCGTTCCTCGGCTTGCTTCCGAAGGAAAAAGATGGCGTTGAACTGCGCCATGCCGTGGAGGTACGCAATCCGGCGTTCGCAACGGAAGTTTTCTACGATCTCGCTCGCAAGCACCGCGTCGCGATCGTTTATGCCAAGGACGAGAGCTTTCCCGCAATCGATACGCCATCGGCGGGCTTTACCTATGCCCGACTGATGTCGAGCCAGCAGGATCTGGCGGCTGGCGTTTCGGCGAGCGAATTAAACGGTTTTGCGAAGCAGTGCCGCATATGGGCGAAACGCGGCGATGTGTTTGCCTACTTCATCTCGGGCGCCAAAGTGCGCAATCCTGCCGCGGCCAGGGCGCTGATCGGCAAACTCGGCGCATGAGCCTGGTGTTCGGTGATGGTTTTCGATTGCACATCTCTCCCAAAGTCTGATGGTGTGGACGGCCCCTCTCTGGTGCTTCGTTCGACAACGATCACTCTATGGCACCTCTATGCTGACAGAGGGCGCCGTCCACACCATCAGAAGTTTGGGAAGTTTTGATGTCGGAAAATAAGCCGAACGGCTGTGGGTGCTGATCGGTCAGCTTGGCGCATGACTGTCGATTTCTGCCCAACGAGCAGGATCCGGGCTGCATTGGAGGGCCGATCTGGCAAGGTGGGTTCGAACCGTTCAAGTAACCGGACATGAAACACCATGGTCATCTCGACTGAACTCTCGCCCGCTCAATCGCAAGGTTCCCGCGCGTCGGTGGCCGCGCGCGTCGATGCCCTCGACTGGGCGCTGATCGGCGCCGAACTGGACAACCACGGCGTGGCGCGGACCGGCCCGCTCCTGCGCGAAGCAGAGTGTAAAAAGCTGGCGAGCCTCTATACAGATGAGGCTCGCTTTCGCAGCCACGTCGTGATGGCACGGCACGGATTTGGCAAAGGCGAATATAAGTACTTCGCCGCGCCCCTACCGCCGTTGATCGGCGGGCTCAGGACATCGCTCTATCCGCGACTGGCGCCGATCGCAAATCGCTGGTCGCAGGCCTTGGCGCTCGGCACGCCATATCCGCCAACCATCGATGAGTTTCTTGCGCGCTGCCACGCCGCAGGGCAGACCCGTCCTACACCGCTGCTGCTGAAATACGAGGCAGGCGATTACAATTGCCTGCACCAGGACCTCTACGGCGACAACGTCTTTCCGCTACAGGTCGCAATTCTCCTGAGCCAGCCCGGCGAGGACTTCGATGGCGGCGAGTTTGTCGTCGTCGAGCAGCGTCCGCGCATGCAATCGCGCCCCGAGGTGGTGCCGCTGCGACAGGGAGAGGGCGTGATTTTTGCGGTGCATCATCGCCCCATCGCCGGCAAGAAGGGCGTCTATCGCGTCAACCTGCGGCACGGCGTCAGCCGGTTGCACTCCGGCACCCGCTACACCACAGGCATCATCTTCCATGACGCGAAGTAGCATCGGCAATTGAAACAGACCGCTGGCGACGACGCCGCGCGCACTCTCGATTTTTACACGCGTATTTTGGGGCTGCGGTTCATCAAGAAGACGGTCAACTTCGACGACCCCGGCACCTATCACCTCTATTTCGGCGATGAGACTGGACAAGGGCAGCTCGATCCGCGTGTCGGGCAGCGCACGTGATGACGTCTAGCCCGACCTTCTCAAAGGCTTGGGGATCGTCATCGCACGAGCGCGAGTCGATCCGCAAGGAGCGCGCCGAAAAGCGTAGCCGTCGCATACGGTTGTGGCGCGCGACGCGGCGGGCGGCCGCGGGCGCGCGACCCGAAGGGCGGGGTAATTTCGATGACAGGGTGCGTCGCGACGCTTGACCATAGGTGGGCTATGCTCTGCGCGCCGCTCCTGCCCTGTCATCGAAATTACCTCCGTGCCGACCCC
>JBGTIU010000139.1:0-9767 GCA_041745515.1 Hyphomicrobiaceae bacterium
CCGGCTGGCCGGATGCCGCTCAACGCTCGATGCCTGCTGGATGACGGGGCGCGGCGTCTGGTGGTCCGCGGTCCCTGCAGCAGTCGTCTGCCTCCGGACGTCGAGGAGGTGATGCTGCCGATCGACGTCCGGGCGCTATCACCGCTTGCCGTCATCGAGGCGCTGTTCAATCGCGGCCTGAAACGTCTGCTGATCGAAGGTGGCGCCCGGACGGTGTCGTCGTTCATTGATGGTGACGCGGTCGATCGCCTGCATGTGCTGGTAGCTCCAATGATCCTGGGGTCCGGCAAGACCGGTCTGGCCTTGAAGCCCATCACCCGGCTGATCGAGGCACGTCGCCCGCTGACGCAAGTGTACGTGCTGGCTGACGGCGACGTACTGTTCGATTGCGATCTGCGGCGATGCGAAAATCAAGACTGACGTATTCGGGCTATGCAGGCTTCGGATTGCCGCGCGCCGAATGAAGCCGCTCCAGCAACGCTTTGCGGATCTTGTCGTTGCCGACGATGATATTGCCGGCGCCGAACATATCGGCGCCACCTTCGAGATCGGACACAAAGCCACCGGCCTCGCGCACCAGGATCATGCCGGCCGCTATGTCCCAAGGTTTGATGCCGTACTCCCAATAGCCGTCAAAACGTCCGGCGGCGGTCCAGGCCAGATCGAGAGCGGTCGAGCCCGTTCGCCTGATCCCGGAAACCTCGCGCATAATGACTTCTGCTTCTTTGAGGAAGCGAGGGTGGTTGTCACGTCCGCGATGTGGAATGCCTGTGGCGAGCACGGCGTCGGCGAGCGTGGTGCGGGCGGCAACCCGCAGGCGGCGGTCATTGAGGAACGCACCCTTGCCCTTTTCAGCCGTGTAAAGCTCGTCGGTGACGGGATTGAAGATCACGCCGGCAACGATCTGGCCTTCGCGCTCCAGCGCAATGGAGATGCAAAACAGCGGGATCGAATGCAGAAAGTTTTTGGTGCCGTCGAGCGGATCGACGATCCAGCGGTGGGTTTTATCAACGCCGTCGACGATCCCCCCTTCCTCCATCAGGAAGCAATAACCGGCGCGCGCCTTCGATAGCTCGCGGTGAATGATCTCTTCGGCCTTGATATCGGCTTTGGACACGAAATCCGCCGGGCCTTTGATCGACACTTGCAGCTGGGCGACTTCGCCGAAATCGCGCGCAAGGCTGCGCCCGGCCTTGCGGGCGGTGCCAATCATCACGTTCATCAGGGCAGAGGCCGGCATAGCGGATACTCGTTGCAACAGTGGCCCTGGCCTAGCGCCTCGTGCACTGCCTGACAAGCGCCCGCGCCGAATCCCGTTCTGGTGTACCATGCGGCAGCAAGTTCGCTGGTGACACGCGAGGACCGATGACGACGATTTTCGATTCTGCACAGCGGTACGAAGGCTGGCTCAAGGCGCAGCTGCATGGCGACCTCGTTGCGGATGACCTTGCCAAGAAACACGAGAAGATGCGCAAGAGCGCGTTCGTATTCCTGCGCGCCACGTACTGGCGTTGGGCGGAAACGGTGTTCGATGTCTGTCCCGATTTGGCTGACGCTGCCTCGGTGCTCGCCGTCGGCGACGCTCGGGACGTGGCGCGATGCCGATGGGCGGCTGGCCTGGGGCGTCAACGATTTCGATGAGGCGGCCCAAATGCCCTATGTCCTCGATCTCGTCCGGCTTGCCGCCAGTGCGATGGTGGGACGCGCAGGGCGGGGCATCACGGATGAAGAAATCTGTGCGGCGATTCTGCGGGGCTATCGCATGGGTTTGCGCGCTCCGGGGCCGGTAATATTGGACCGAGATCATCTTTGGTTGCGCAAACTTGTGGTCGTATCCGAGGAGGAGCGTGCGAAGTTCTGGAAAAGGATGGCTGCGGCGAAGGGCAAGTCGGCGCCGGAGCGTTACCTCGAAGCAATATCGGACGCGATGCCGGAGCCAAATTTGCCAATTAAAACAGCGCGAAGAAGTGCCGGCAGCGGCAGCCTTGGCCGACCGAGGTGGGTTGGCAGCGCAGATTGGCGAGGCGCCCCCGTTGTCCGGGAAGCCAAGGCCTTGGTGACGTCGGCGTGGGTTCGCGCACACGGTCGCGAAAACCGCGAAAACCGCGCGATTCGCGACCGGGCGATCGCCAATGGCCGGTTTCGCGCGACCGACCCCTGGTACCGCATTAAGGACGATCTTGTCGTGCGACGGCTGTCGCCGAACAATCGCAAGATCGAGGTGGAAAAAGGCAAGTCGGTTCTGTTCACCAGCGACATGCTTCAAACCATGGGTTTCGAACTCGCCAACGTGCATCTTGGAACCGCCGATCGGCTCGACGCAATCACGCAGGATCTGGCAAAGCGCAAGCGTGGCTGGTTGACCACCAACGCGAAGCGGATGTCGGATGCCATCACGCAGGACTTCAAGGATTGGAAAAGTTGAGGGAGGCTCAATGCCGACCCTTGATCCAGTAGCCGCCGAAATGATCGATCTGAACGATCGTATCGGCAATGCCATGAGCGGCGCGGAACTCGTCGACGGCCTGGCGCTGCGCTGCGAACAGATAGTAGTCGTCGACGATCAGCACGCCGCCCGGCGAGAGCTTGTGGTAGAGATTGACGAGTCCGTCCATCGTGCTCTCGTACATGTCGCCGTCGAGCCGCAGCACGGCGAGCGTCTCGATCGGCGCTGTCGGCAGCGTATCCTTGAACAGGCCCTCGAGAAATACGACCTGCTGGTCGAGCAGGCCGTAGCGGGCAAACGCCGCTTTCACCTCGGCGAGCGGAACGGCGAAATCCTTGCGGGTGTGAAAATCGGCGCCGGCATCCGCCGCGACGCCAACCGAGGGCGGCGGCAGTCCGGCAAACGAATCCGCGGCGATCACGCGGCGATCAACTAGTCTGTAGGCCTTGAGCACGGCACGCATCATGATACAGGCCCCGCCGCGCCATACGCCGGTTTCGATAAAGTCGCCCGGTATCTGTTGCGCGATCACCCGTTCGCATTCGCAGCGCAGGTTGTTCATCCGCTTGGCGCCGATCATCGAAGGCGCTTTCGACGGCCAGTCCCAACCCTGCTCGCGGTACTCATCCTGGTAGCCGTCGACTTTCGATGCCGGCAGCGGCGGGTCCTCGTTCAGCCGCCCGATCAGGCTGTCGCGCATCAGATCGAGATAGGCGGTTCGCAGACGCGTCGCATCCGCCTCGAGCATGGCAACGAGCTCAGCGATGTCAGGCATCGGTTTCGACCTGTGTGTGCAACTTCAGTTCCATCAATCCGAACAAGCCGTTGGCTGGCACCGTTAGCGCATGGCGCGCGATAGAATGCCGCGGCACGTCGAGGCCAATGACAAGCTCGTCGAAGCTCACTACTAGAGGACGGTGAAAGCTCGGTGGCCCCGGGCGATTGTGTCGGCGCCGACGGAATCGCATCGTCTCGACCGTATTATAGCGCGCAAGTCTCCTGGCAGAGGGACGATTGTCGGAGGATCGAGGGTATGACTGCCAAACGCATGTTGATCACGGGCGGCGCCGGGTTCATCGGCTGCAACGCCGCACGTTTTTTTGCCGCGCGCAACTGGAATGTCACGGTGCTGGACAATCTCTCCAGAGCCGGCACCGACAAGAACCTCGGTTGGCTGCGGGAAGGGACGGCGTTTGATTTCGCCCAGGTCGACGTCCGCGACGGTCCAGCCGTCGACCGCGTCATTGCGGACACCAGGTTCAATGCGGTGCTTCACCTGGCCGCCCAAGTGGCCGTTACGACGTCGGTCGTCGACCCGCGGACCGATTTTGCCGTGAATGCGCTTGGCACGTTCAATGTGCTCGATGCCGTGCGGCGCTATTGTCCGGAAACAGTGTTCGTCTTTGCTTCGACAAACAAAGTCTACGGGAAGATTGCATCTGCGTCGTCCGAACTTCGAGGCAACCGCCACGCCTATGTAGATCGCCCATATGGCATCGGCGAGAGCGAGCCGCTCGACTTTCTGTCGCCGTATGGCTGCTCGAAGGGGGCCGCCGATCAGTACGTGCTCGACTTCGCGCGAATGTACCAGATCCCGGCAACGTCGTTTCGCCAGTCGTGCATCTACGGGCCTCGCCAGTTCGGTGTGGAGGACCAGGGCTGGGTTGCTTGGTTTGCCATCGCCTCGCTGCTTGGACGGGACATCACCATCTACGGGGACGGCAAGCAGGTGAGAGACGTCTTGCACGTCGACGACCTGGTGCTCGCCTATGAGGCCGCCATCCGCGCACCGGATAAGGTCGCGGGCGAAGCGTTCAATATCGGCGGCGGCCCTAATCAGCTGCTGTCCCTGATCGAACTGATCGATGTGCTGGCGCGTCGGCTCGACCGCAAGATCCCACTGCGGTGGGATGATTGGCGCCCTGGGGATCAGCGGGTTTACATCAGCGACATCCGCAAACTCGAGCAAGCTTTGAACTGGAAGCCCGGCATCGGCGTCAAACAAGGCATCGACCGGCTCTTCGATTGGGTAGAGCAAAATCGCAACGCCTTTTGACAATACAGCCGCCAACAGCAGCCCGCGCCTTGACCCACGCCAAGAAATTCTTTCCGAATGATGCCGTGGCGATCGCGAGCATTGGTGGGGGCTTGGGATCTGCGCTGTGGATCTGGAAGATGAACCGTCCTTCCGCTTATGCCTGCGGACAATGGGCTGCATGGACACTGCCAGGCGGCTGAGGGAGCGCATCGAATGAGAATACTCGTTACTGGCGGGGCCGGTTTCATCGGCTCCCACCTGAGCCGCCGATTGCTTGCAGACGGACATTCTGTCGCGGTTGTGGACAACGAGTCGAACGGCCGGCGGGAAAACGTGCCGCCCGGCGTCTGGTATGCTCGCGCGGATGTTACGAAGCCGGCCGAGATCGAGCCGGCTTTTTCGCGGGGCGCGGACGCTGTCTGCCATATCGCCGGACAGGTCTCGATCATCCGCTCTTTCGCCGACCCGGTCGTCGACCTGCGGACCAACGTCGAAGGCACTCTGAAGGTTCTGCAGATGTGCCTGAAGTACAAGGTTCCCCGACTGATCTATGCCAGTTCGATGACGATCTACGGAGATTGCCGGACCGTACCCATCGCCGAGACCGAGCCATGCCGCCCGGACTCGTACTACGGCATCACCAAACATGCGGCCGAGAGATACGTTCACTCCACCGCGGAGCGGCCGGATCTGGGCTTCGACTTCCGGGTCACATCGCTGCGCATGTTCAGCGTCTATGGTCCGGGCCAATCCTTCAGCAACCCTTATCAAGGGGTGCTGGGTATTTTGTCGGGCAACATCCTGCGCGGGGAGCCGATCACCATCTTTGGAGACGGCGAGCAAACGCGCGATTTCGTTTATATCGACGACGTCGTGGACGGTTGGGTCAGAGCGCTGCAGTCGCCCAAGGCAGGCGGCGCAGCGCTCAACCTCGGCAGCGGGAGAGCGTTGTCGATCAATCAACTGGCCGAGTCTGCCGTCGCTGCGTTTGGCTACCCGCCCGGCGGCTACGATATTGTCCGAGCTCCTGCCCGGCCCGGAGAGCAACGCACGGTGCGCGCGGACATCCGCCGAGCCAAGTCTGTACTCGGCTGGCAGCCACGCACGATGTTTGAGGCGGGGCTCGCCAAGACCGTGCGCTGGGCGCGCGATGAGTTCGCCGCCACCCAACCGACCGCGATCTCGTCCGTGCGGGAAAACGTATAATGAAGCTTCTGCTCGTCACCTGGGTGGATCCATGGGTGCGCAGTGTCTCCACCGTTCATAAATGGGTCGAGGCCGGGCGGAAGCTGGGACACGAGGTTGCCGTCTACGGCGATCCTCATCCCGAACTACCCGGATTGTCTTTCACTACCGATTTGAGCAGCGTGGATCTGGCACTGTTCATCATCCAGGTGCCGTCCGATTTCCCGGATATGCCAAATCTGGCGCGGCTGCTCGACGGCGTGCCTCGAGATCGGCGGATGGTTGTCGACCTTTGGGGTCGGTTCAACGACACCATCCGAGTGGACCACGACTTCAATCACCTGGAGAAGCTCGATGGCCATCTCGGCAGCGAGTGGGAGGACGCCATCGGTGCGGTCTCCGACACGATCCTTCAACCGTCACTGACCCCGCTTCGCCCCGGAGTGCGGCCGTTTTTGTTCCACGGCTTCGATGCAAGTTCCGTTGTCAGGAATCATGCCAGCGCCCGGGAGGCTGCGGCCGCATGGCGCGGGGCCAAGCAGCGCTACGGCGTGATGTATGCCGGTAGCAACTGGCACCGGTGGGATCAGGTTCGGCGGTTCCTCGAGGATTACGGACCCGCACGCAACGACGTCGGACCGGCTTGCCTCGTCGGCTGGGACTGGGGAAGCCGGCCGGATTGGGCGGTGCAGAACGGCATCATGGGAATCGACACCGACCCGGCACTGATTGCCGAATTCGGCGTTGAGGTGCGCCACGGCGTACGCTTCGACGAGGTTGCCGGGCTGCTCGGACAGGCCCGGTTCGTGCCGGTGTTTCACCGGCCGCTGTTTCGCCACCTTGGGTTCGTGACCAATCGGACATTCGAAACGCTCTATGTGGACGCCTTGCCGGTGCTGATGTTGCCACGCGCGTTCGTGGAGGAGGTGCTCGGACCCGCGGCTCTTGCATTGGTGCCAAAGGGCGGCGTGGCAGCGCACCTGAGGGATGCACTTGGCCAGCCGGAGCCTTACTGGGATGCCGTGTTGAAGACCCGGGCCCATCTGGCCCGCCATCATTCGTATGCGCACCGCTTCCAGGAACTCGAAAGCCTGCGCGAACATCAGGCCCGGTCGAGCAGCGCGTCATGAACGTTCTGTTTGTGATGAAGCATCGCGGTAATGCAGGCAACACGCATGCAATCGCCAACTATATGCGGATGGCGCCACGGCACGGCCACACCGTTGCACTCTACGGTGCGCCCCTGCCTTGGCTGCCGGATCTCAGATTTTCCACCGACATCGGCGCCTTCGACCGTGTCGTCTATCTGTTCGAGTCTGAACTCTATCGCGTCAAACGATTGCAGGAAGTGGCGCTGCTGGCGGCGTTTCCGAAACCGCATCGTCTGGTCTTCGACATGGACGGGATGTACAACCCGGTGCTGATGCTCGACGGCTACGATCATAATCACTCCGGCGAAACCGAGCGTGCCCAGTGGATCGAATTCTTCGATGCGCTGTCGGATCGGGTGGTCAAGCCGACGCTGGCGCCGTCGCGCGATTGCCGCGTGCCGTCCATGGCAATTTACGGATACGACCCGGCGCTCCAGGTCGATCCGGCGTCGGCCCCGTCAAAACAATTCGATATCCTCCACGTTGGGCACAACTGGTGGCGCTGGAAGGAGGTAGCCGGCGATCTGCTGCCGGCTTTCACGCAGATTCGCGATCAGGTGGGCGAGATCGGCTTCATCGGGCTGTGGTGGGATCAACCGCCCGAAGGGTCGGACGCAGGCCCTGCTGCGGCTTTCGGCTCGGACCCCGAGGCTTTCCGGCGGCTACGGATCAAGACCGAAACGGCGGTGATGTACACCGATGTCATCCGGACGATGAGTACGGCGCGCATCAACATTTTCACGCAACGCCCGATCCTGCATCACCTGAAGCATTTGACGCTGAAGTACTTCGAGATCTTCTGCGCCGACACCATTCCGCTGCTGATGCTGGACGACGATCTGGTGGCGTCGGTCTACGGCCCTGCCGGCCGGGAGCTGACGCTGCCCGGTCGGGTCGCGGAGAAATTGCTCGACGCCCTGCGTCGGCCGGAGCATTACCGTGGCGTCGTCGAGGATGTTCGCCGCCACCTTGTTGCGAATCACTCCTATGAGCGGCGGACCAACGAGCTGGTCGCGGCGCTGGCCGGCTGACGCGACGGTGCGCGATTCCCAACCGAGGCGGTCGATGAAACTGGTGTTCGTCTATTGGGGTTACGAGAACGCCGGCAGTATGCTGGACTTGCGAGGCTATACCCGGGCCGCCCAGGCGATGGGTCACACGGTAACTTTGTACGGCCCGCCTAATCCGAAATTCGCAGCCAACTACTCCCAGGAGCTGGCCGACGCGGATGCGGTGGTTTTCGTCTTCGAATGGACCACGGACCTGCAGTTCGGCGACCGGCTGGACTGGACACGGCTGCTGTCGGCAGTCCCCCGGCAGCGCCGTGTCGTGATCGATTGCGACGGCGCCTATAACGATCCGATCCGGTTCGCGGGGGATTATAACCACCGCACGCCGGAGGCGAGCCGCAAATGGACCGATATCTGCGACAGCCTGTCCGATAAGATCTGCCAGCCGACGCTGCGACCGCGGCGGGGCAATGTCCGGCCGTTCCTGTTCCACATCTATGACCCGACCTGGGAGACGCCGCTGGATTTCTCCGCCAAGGAGTTCGGCATGATCTACGTCGGCCACACCAAGTTCCGCTGGCAGGGCATGTCGAAGGTATTGCAGGCGCTGGAGCCGGTGCGGGATCGGGTCGGACGGGTTGCACTGGTCGGCGAGGGTTGGGACAATCCGCCGGAGTGGACCCAATGGCTGGAGATCAAAGCCGACTATCACGTCGATCGGGACTATCTGAAACGGCTCGCCGTCGAAACCCTGCCGCCGGTTCCGTACCCCGAGGTGCCAACCACTATGAGCAAGGCAGTGTTCAATCCGGTGATGTACCGCCCGCTGTTCGAGCATTTGGAGATGGTCACCTGCCGGACGTTCGAGACCCCGGCTGCCGCGACCATCCCGCTGTTCCTCCTGGACCCGAAGTATGTCAGGGAGATTTACGGCGACCACGCCGCAGCGCTGGTGCTTCGTGACGAAAGTCCACACGAGCAGATACGCGATGTGCTGGACCGGCCCGAGCATTATGCGGGGCTGGTGCAGACGATCCGGGAGAAATTGGCACGACAGCACAGTCCCGAGGCACGGCTGCGCGAGCTGATCGGGATCATCGAGGAGTGATCTATCGTGGCCCTGAAGCATTGAAAGTCGTGACTGAGCCGACCTTGGTCCCCGTGCGCACGGTGCGGGCGCGGCGGATGCAGTTGCGCTATGGATTCAACGAGATCTACGGCTGGTGGCAGCTCTCCCAGGGCGATCACCGCGAGCTGATCCAGCGCCGGCTGCGGTTGATGGGCACGCAGGTCGTGCGTGTGTTCGTGTTCGATCAGCCGGTGCCGGACCCGTTCAAGGACTGGCCATCGTTTGCCGGCATCGTGCAGGCCATACTCGACGCGGGCGCCCGCCCGATGGTGACGTTCGCCAAATTCCATCCGCCCCACGACGAACCGCGAAGCATCCGTAGTTTCGCCGCCCGATGTTCCGAGATCGTGTGGGGGTGTCAGGAGCAGTGGGGCGGCGAGACGGTCAAGGACTGGTACTGGTGCATATGGAACGAGCCCAACAATCGCCTCGTCGGCGGCGAGCTGGAGTTCTCGCAGTATCGTTGCATCTATGAGGCCGCGGCCGCCGCCATCCTGCAGGTGCTGGAGCCGCACCTCGACGGACGGAAGGCGCTGATCGGCGGGCCGGCGATCGACGGCACGCACCGGCCTTATTGGATGGACTGGATCGCCCGCCTGATCAGCGAGGTCGATGACCGACTGGTCGGGTTCGTGTCGTGGCACAAGTACGGTGACTGGCGGCCGGCGGTGCCAAGCGCGACGCTGGCGCTCGAGATGTGGGGCTCGCCGGATGCACCGACGGGCGCTGTGTTCGAGGCCCTGCTGATGGCGCAGATCCCGGATTACGAGGCCCGCGCCCGAGGGGTCGCCCGGCTGCTGGAGGGCCG
>JBGTIU010000140.1:0-4322 GCA_041745515.1 Hyphomicrobiaceae bacterium
CCGGTGTCGCTGGACAGCGCGGCTGCGACCCAGGCTGCTCCGATCGCTGCTCCGCCGGCCGCCCCCGCTGCAAAGCCGGCCCCTGCAACTTCTGTCAAGCCGGCCGCGGCAACCGCCGCGCCACCAGCAAAGAAGCCCTGAACAACACAATTTGAGTTTGACGCGGTGGCACAAGGCGCGTAACAGACACACGCGCGCGGCGCCAAGCCTCGCGCTTGATTTGCGCACCTGTGGCGGCCGTGAGATTTCGCGGTTGCCTGTCGGCCTTTACTTGAGGCAGAGGAAGGGGCGCTCCAAACCTGCAATCAGGGCCATCATGGCTCGGACCGCCGCCGGCGGTTTTTCTTTGGAGTGCTGGACTATGACAAAACGCGCCACCGCGAAGCACAAGATCGACCGCCGCCTCGGCGAGAACATCTGGGGCCGCCCGAAAAGTCCGCTCAACAAGCGCGAGAGCCGCCCCGGACAGCACGGCGAGCGGCGTGTCAACAAGCTTTCCGATTTTGGCCAGCAGCTGCGCGCCAAGCAGAAGCTGAAGGGCTATTACGGCAACATCAGCGAGCGTCAGTTCCGCAAGATCTACGATGAAGCGTCGCGGCTGCGCGGCTCGACGTCCGAATTGCTGATCGGCCTTTTGGAGCGGCGGCTCGATGCCATCGTTTACCGAGCAAAGTTTGTACCGACGGTGTTCGCCGCCCGTCAGTTCGTCAGCCACGGCCATGTCACGGTCAATGGCCGCCGGGTCAACATCTGCAGCTACCGCTGCCGGGTCGGCGACGAGATCCAGATCAAGGACGGCTCGCGCGAGGGCGTGCAGTTGTTGGAATCGATCAAGAGCGCCGAGCGCGATATTCCCGATTATCTCGATGTCGATCACACCCGCATGACGGCGAAAGTCAGCCGCATCCCGGCGCTGTCGGATGTGCCGTTCCCGGTGCAGATGGAACCGAACCTCGTCGTCGAGTTCTACTCGCGCTGACGAGAGGGCCAAGTTCTATGTCGCTGCCGGTGGCGCCGTCTGGTTCGCAGCCCGGCGCCTGGCCGGCACGCCATTCGCCCAACCGTAGGCCAGCATGGTGATGATCGCCGAAGCGGCGAAGAAATACACGCCCGGCAGCACGGACGCCTCGGTGTATCCGGTTGAGTTGACGTAAAAGATCATCAGCGCGAGCACCATGACATCGGTCATCGAGTAGCGCCCGAGCCATTCCATCGTCGAGATGCTGCGCGCCCTGAATTGCGGATCGAGGTCCGGCGAGGTGACGAGCGTCAGCAGGTAGAACAACTTGAGGAACGGGAAGAAGATCGAGAACGCGAACAGCACCACGCTCAGGAAGTATTCCTGGTTCTTGTAAAGGGCCCAGATGATGGTGGCTATCGAGTGCTCGTTGGTCCAGACATAGACCGTGGTGAAGCGGATTACCGGCAGGATGATGCCGAGCGCGAAGAAAACGGTCGCCAGGATGATGAGGAAACTCAGGCCGAAATTGCGGAAGGCCGAGATCGCGCTCTCATCGTGCACCGGTTCCGGGGTTGGCACAGCCTGCACACCATCGCCGCGCAGCCAGGCATAGGACAGGATCATCAGCATCACGGCGGCGGTGAAAAAATACACCCCGGTCAGGCTCGCCGCATCGTAAACCGCCTGGCTCTTGATGAAGAAGATCGTCAGCGCCAGCACCAGCACGTCGTGCATCGACCATTTGCCGAGCCATTCGAGCGCCCGCAATCGCCGGCGTTGGCGGCTGATCTCGACGGCCGGCAGGGTGGAGACCAGCAGCAGGTAGAGCAGCTTCACGATCGGGAAGATGATCGAGAATACCAGGATCGTAAACCCGAGGAAGTACTGGCCGTCCCGAACCAGGGCCCTGACCGTCGAGATCAGGGAATGCTCGGTCGACCAGAACACGTACTTGGTCAACTTGATGATCGGTAGGTTGACGCCCAGTGCCAGACACACGCTCGCGCCGACGATCGCCAAACTCAGCAGGAACCGCCGGCCGCCAAGCGTCATGGTGATTGAGGGATTAGGGAGTAGGGAATAGGGAGTTGGGAAACAGCACCCTTGTCCCTACTCCCTATTCCCCACTCCCTTTTCTTCAGGCGTGGTGGCTGTGATTGGTGTGCGGGATGCCTTTCTCGTGGATCAGCTGATGCAGCTCGCCCTGCTGAAACATTTCGCGCACGATGTCGCAACCGCCGATGAATTCGCCCTTGACGTAGAGCTGCGGGATGGTCGGCCAGTTGGAGAAACTCTTAATGCCTTCGCGGATCGACGCGTCATCGAGCACGTTCACGTCCTTGAAGTCGACGCCCAGATGATTGAGCATCTGCGTGACCTGGGCGGAAAAGCCGCATTGAGGGAATTTCGGCGTACCCTTCATGAAGAGCACGATGTCGTTGCCGGCGATGGTTTTGCGGATCCAGTCGTGAATGGCCTGTTCGCTCATGTGATCTCTAGTCCTGTCAGCGGTTGAGTGGGCCTTGGAGCCTACACCAGTCAGGATGTGGCCCGGTTCGGCCGCAAGTCAATCCTTCGGGGCTGCGGTCGTCAGTGCGAGGGCGTGCAGAACGCCTCCCATCCGTCCGCCAAGCGCCTCATAAACCATCTGATGCTGCTGCACGCGCGATTTGCCCTTGAAGTCCGGCGCGACGACGTGGGCGGCATAGTGATCGCCGTCGCCGGCCAGGTCGTTGATGACGATCTCGGCATTGGGAAACTTGGCGCGGATCAGTTTTTCGATCTCGCTTGCATCCATCGGCATCGGCTTGTCCTTGAATTGATATCATCCGGGCCATCATACGCCATTTTGGCTGGCCGCACATCTTGCTTAGGCTATCGCGGACGGGCTATGCCAAAGCGATTCAGTTCTACCTCACTGGCCAAAACTTAAAGACTGTCATCCCGGCATTTATTGCCGGGACCATCGCTCAACGAAGCGCGCAGCCGAAACGTGTGGCGCCATGGGTCCCGGGGACAAGCCCCGGGATGACAACAAAGGGTTTGAGGAACAGGAGAATTGAATCGCCGTGAGGCTATGCGCCAAGGGATGGATGCACTCGACCGGATGGCGATTCGATGAACCTCGACAATCTCAAGACGACCGACGGCGTCGACGTGCAGGGCCGGCGCGTGCTGGTGCGTTGCGATCTCAATGTGCCGATGGCCGAAGGGGAGGTCAGCGACAAGACGCGTCTCGCCCGTGTCCTTCCAGGACTGGAGGCGCTCAGCCGGCGCGGCGCCAAGGTCATCGTGGTATCGCATTTTGGCCGGCCTAAGAGTGCCGCGGACACCGGACTGTCGCTTCGGCCGATCGCGGCGGCGCTGTCGAAGCTCGCGGGTCGGCCGGTGGCGTTTGCGCCCGATTGCATCGGCGAGCCGGCCGTCAAAGCCGTTTACGCGTTGCAGCCCGGCGGCATCGCGCTGTTGGAAAACCTGCGCTTTCACAAGGGCGAGGAGGCCAACGATCCAGCCTTCGCCCGGCAGTTGGCAGCGCTTGGCGATCTCTACGTCGGCGATGCGTTCTCCTGCGCGCATCGCGCGCATGCGTCGACCGAAGCAATCACTCATTTCCTGCCCTCCTATGCCGGACCGCTGCTGATGGAGGAGATCGCAGCGCTGCGCCGCGCGCTCGACCAACCGCAGCGGCCGACAGCGGCGGTCGTCGGCGGCGCCAAGGTATCGAGCAAGATTCCGGTGCTCGAGAGCCTTCTCGCCAAGGTCGACAAGCTGATCATCGGCGGCGGCATGGCCAACACGTTCCTGCACGCAAAAGGCATCGACGTCGGAAAGTCGCTGCTTGAGACGGATTTCGCACCGACCGCGCGCGATATCATGGCCGCCGCCAAGGCACGCGGCGTCGAACTCCTGCTCCCCGTCGACGCCGTAGTCGCGACTGAATTCAAGGCAGGTGCATCAGCATCCGTCGTCGATATCGCCGCCTGCCCGGCCGATGCCATGATCCTCGATGTCGGTCCGAAGTCGGTCGCGCTGCTGACCGGCGTTCTGTCCGGTTGCCGCACGCTGCTGTGGAATGGTCCGCTCGGTGCATTCGAGATCGCACCGTTCGGCGCCGGCACGTTTGCGTTGGCCCAGCAGGCCGCCGCCATGACCGCAGCCGGCCAACTGGTCTCGGTGGCGGGCGGCGGCGATACGGTTGCGGCGCTGAATGCCGCCGGTGTAGCCGAGCAATTCACCTACGTCTCGACGGCGGGCGGCGCCTTTCTCGAATGGCTCGAGGGTCGCGAACTGCCGGGCGTCGCTGCCCTGGCGCGGGGTTGATCCCTAGCCCGACCTTCTCAAAGGGTTGGGGTCGGCACGG
>JBGTIU010000141.1:0-18438 GCA_041745515.1 Hyphomicrobiaceae bacterium
CGGTGCGCACCAGCAATCGCCCGGTATCTTCGGCCGGCAGAAAGTCCTTCTGGACGCTCTGGTAGAGCACGACGGTCGCCCAGATCGAAACGAAAAACGAAAGGATCACGACAAGGCGGTGCCGCATGCACCACGCCAGCGTCACGCTGTAGAACCACAGCATACCCTCGAACATGGCTTCCACGGAGCGGAAGAACAGTCCCTTGAAGCCTTTGGCATGCGCACCGCCAGCGTGCGCGTCACCGGTCAACATGCGTGAACACATCATCGGCGTCAGCGTCAGGGAGACGAAGCCCGACACCAGAATGGCAACCGTTATGGTCAGCGCGAACTCATTGAGCAGGCGACCGATCATGCCGCCCATGAAGATGATCGGAATGAACACGGCGACCAGCGACACCGTGATTGAAATAATGGTGAAGCCGATCTCGGCGGAGCCTTTCAGGGCCGCATCAAACGGTTTCATGCCCTGCTCGACATAGCGCACGATGTTTTCCAGTACGACGATCGCATCATCGACGACGAAGCCAAGCGCAAGTGTGAGCGCGAGCAGGGTGACGTTGTCGAGCGAGAAACCGAGGAGCGCCATGCCGGCGAAGGTGCCGACGATCGACAGCGGCAATGCGATGGCCGGAATGACCGTTGCACGCCAAGTACGCAGGAACGCGAGGATCACCAGAATGACCAGGCCGGCCGTCAGCAGCAGCGTCAACTGCACATCGTGCACGCTATCGCGGATCGACAACGACCGATCGCTCAACACCTGCAACTGGATCGTCGGCGGCAGCTCCTCGCGGAAGCGCGGCAGCAGCGCCTTGACCGCATTTGTCACCGACACCGTGTTGGCATCCGGCTGTCGCTGCACCGATACTGTGATTGCCCGCTTGCCCTGGAATTCCGCGCGCGCCTCCTCGTTTTCTACCGAATCCTCGACTTTGGCCACATCCTGCAATCGGACGGGGGAACCATTGCGCCAAGCAATAACGACGGGCCTGAAGTAGGCAGCCGTCGGCTCGGCCGACTTGGTCTCGAGCATGTAGATTTGCCGTTCGGTGCGGATCGAGCCGAGCGGGCTGACGGAAGTCAGGGCGCTGACCGCGGAGCGGATTTCCTCGACGCCAATGCCGCGCGCTGCCAGCGCATCAAAATCGAACTTGATTCGCACCGCACGCTTTTGCGCGCCGTTTATATTGATCTGTGCGACGCCCGGCAACGTCGACAACCGCGGGCTCATGACCTTGTCGGCAAATTCGTTCATGACCTGCGACTGCGCCGTGTCCGAGGTCAACGCCATGAAGATCACAGGGCTGTCGGCTGGATTGACCTTGCGGAAGCTCGGCGGCGCAGATATTTCGACCGGCAGCCGCGTGGTGGCAACCGAGATGGCCGATTGGACGTCGAGTGCCGCCGCATCGATGCTTCGGTTGAGATCGAACTCAAGCGTGATGGCGGTCGAGCCCTCGGTGCTCGTCGAAGTAATGTCCTTTACGCCGGCAATCGTCGAAAACTGTCGTTCGAGCGGTGCCGCGACCGACACTGCCATCGTGTCGGGGCTAGCGCCTGGAAGCTGCGCCGAGACTGTGATCGTCGGCACGTCGATGCGCGGAATGGCAGCAATCGGCAACTGGCGATAACCGATGAGCCCGGCGAGCAGGAGTGTTGCCATGAATAGCGTCGTCATCACCGGCCGGCGGATGCACAGCTCTGAAAGGCCCATGACAGATAACTCCTTCAGGTCCTGGGTCCCGGCTTCGGTTCGGGCATGGCGCCCTTCGCTTCCGGACCCTTGCCTTTGCCGCCAGGCGCGGCCTTCGGCTCCGGGATTGTAACCGTGCCGCCCGGCGCCAACCGCAGCTGGCCGTCGGTGACGACGCGCTCGCCCGCTTTCAGGCCGTCGGTTACGAACGCCGTTTGACCCACGATGCGGTCGAGCGTCACTGGACGCGGCGTCACTTTGTTATCGGGGCCGATGACCCAAGCGATCATGCCCTGCTGGGCTGGCAGGACCGCGCTTGCGGGTGCGGCCGGGACGCGCGGTCGGACCTCGACCGTCAGCTCGACCTCTACCGCGAGACCCGGCCACAGTGTCTCTTCTCCGTTGGCGCTCGTCACTTTCGCCGTCACTGTTCCCGTCGACTTGTCGACTTGATTGTCGACGAACGTCAGATCGGCCGGCACGCGCAGGGGCGCGGCGCCTGGAATGATGACCTCGGCCTTCGCGCCGCGCACGAGCGCCTGCCGCAACGCGGTCAGATCGGTTTGCGGCATGGCGAAACTGACCGCAATCGGTTTGGTTTGATTGATGGTAACGAGCGCAAGTTGATCGGCGGCGCGAATGGCTGACCCTAACTTGGCGGTGAGGCTGCCGGTGCGGCCGGTGATCGGCGCGCGAATGGTCAAGTAATCGAGCTGCGTTTTCTGCACGTCGAGCGCCGCTCGTCCCGCGGCGATGCTTGCCCTCAGCGCTCCGGCAACGGCCTTCGCGGTGTCGAGCGCGGCTTCGGAACTGATCTTTTGCCGCACGAGCTGTTCGCGTCGCGCGAGGACGCCTTCGGCATCGGCGAGGCTCGCCTCATCCTTGGCAACATTGGCTTCGGCCTGTGCCAGCTGCGCTTTCACGAGCCGATCGTCCAGTTGGAACAACACCTGGCCTTCGCTGACGGGATCGCCTTCCGTGAAGCCGACCGATACAATCTGCCCGTCGACGCGCGTGCGTATCGCGACCGTGGCAAGCGCCTCGACGCTGCCGGCTGCCGACAGCACGATCGGCATATCGGTTTCGGTGACGATGGCCTCGGTGACGGGCACGGCCGCGGGGCCGGCCCGCTTGCCTCCCGCAGGGCTCTTTTCAGAGCCCGAAGCACCCGATTTCACATCGATTCCGGTGGTCGTGGCAAAGCGCGTCAGAGCTTCGGGTGACATATAAAGAAGCCCACCGCCGGCGGCCAGCGCGAGAAGTAGAAAGGCAATCGTTCTGCGCATCCTGCGGCACAACCTCGTTCCGGCCCGGAAAAGCCGCGCCAGTTCAGGCAATCACAGTAGGCCCGCCTGGATCACTCGGCAACAGATCAACGAACGACCGTGGTTTTTCCGGCGGGTAATGTAGTGGCAACATTCAACGCAGCAATCCGGTCCCGCACGTCCTGGGGTGCTGCAATCGACGTTCGGTTCGCGAACGTGGAACGAAGCGTCAGATCCGGCAGCGGCTTGGCAGTCAAATCATTTCCTCCGTTTTGTCATCGGTCTCGCCGTAACGCCGCAACGTCGCCGGAACCGTGCCTTCGTAGAGCGCGGCAATTCCCGGCGCAATCTTGGCATTCTCCCGCTCGAACAGGCTGTTGCCGGCATGGTCACTCTCGACCAGGAACGGCCCGAAGTTCTCGACCTCCAGCACCCAGATACCCTGGGCCAAGCCCAACTCCTCGATCCAGTGCGTGGCCGCGACCCGCTTGATGCCGCGTCCCAACAGGGCACCGGTGCCGTAGCCGACCGTGGTCAGATAGATCGCGCCGCGCGGCACGAAGCTCCGGCGATAAGTCGCGGAGGTCATCCCGCCCTTGCCGATAATGATATTGCAGCCTGAAGCATCGAACCAGCCGTCCAACCATTTGGTGAAGCGGAACGACGCCGTGGCGGTGACCGCACCCATATTATACGTGCCGTCGGCGTTGATGCTGGCGGCGGGTGAACAGTGGAAGTTTGCGGTGCCTAACCCGTCGCGGGCCGCCGGCATGCCGTGGCCTTCTTCGATTGCCCGCTTGTAAACACCTTCCCGCGCCGTAAAGACGAGCCCGTCGAGGTAGACGACGGTGCCAAGTTCGAGCTGCGCCAGGTCATGACGCAACGCCGGCAACTGGAGACGAACGGTTTTCAATGTGTTGGTTTTGGTCATTTGACCCTGCTACGCGGGTTGCCGCCTGTTCGCCCGCACGATACACCACGGCCAGCCGTTGCACACAGAGCAGGGTAATCGCAATTGGCGGCATCGCCCTCTCCCCGTTTTTTCGCGGGGAGAGGGCTAGAAGGTGAGCAGATGGGCGGATTGCCCGGGAATAGAGAGGCATCATGCCCCGCGACCTCGTGATCGCTCCTTCAGTCCTGTCCGCCGACTTCGCACGCCTCGGCGAGGAGATCCGCGCCATCGACGCAGCGGGCTGCGACTGGGTGCACGTCGACGTGATGGATGGGCACTTCGTTCCCAACATAACGATCGGCCCGCAGGTCGTTGCCAGTTTGCGCCCGCACACCAAAAAGGTACTGGACGTTCATCTGATGATCGCACCGGCCGACGCCTATGTCGCGGCGTTCGCCAAGGCTGGCGCCGACATTATCACCGTGCACGCGGAAGCCGGGCCGCATCTTGACCGGTCGCTGCAGCTGATCCGCGGCCTGGGTAAGCGGGCGGGCGTGGCGCTCAATCCCGCTACTTCGGAGACGATGCTGGATCTTGTGATTGACCGGGTCGACCTGATCCTGGTCATGACCGTCAATCCGGGGTTCGGCGGCCAGGCATTCATACCGGCCATGGCTGAAAAGCTGCGGCGCATCACACGCATGATCGGCGATCGGCCCATCGATCTCGAGGTCGATGGCGGCGTCACGCCCGAGACGGCACGCGTCGCCGTCGGTGCCGGTGCCAACGCTCTGGTGGCCGGCTCGGCCGTGTTCTCCGGCGGGCGTTATGCGGAGAACATCGCCAGCATTCGGCGGAGTGCGGCAGAGGGGCGGTAGTCGTCCGACGCCCGGCAACGAGGTGCAGCAGTGCTCCAGGAAAGGTCGAGCTGCGGCTTTCCGTTGTGGATGAAAAGCTCACTTGGCCTATTGAGCACCGGGTTACTGCTTTCGCTTTGGCACTACGTTTTACCGGCGCAGTACGCCGCTGTTATGGCGTCAACCAGCCCGTACTTCATATATCTCTACAACTTCGTAAACGAGCTTCACTGGTCAGAGGCGCTGGCGCTCTGCGGCGCAATTTTTGTCATGAGTTGTGGCGCCTGGGATTTTTTCGCGGCCCACCGCAGCCGATGCCGATTATCTCTCTTGCCTACGTGGGAACAGTTATCCAACCTCAATGTTTCGCGCGTTGTAGGCGACAAACCACTTGCAGTAATCATCCTTGCGTTGATTTTTGTTTTCGCCACTGCGCGTTTTGCAATCGACAATCCACTTCAACTTCAGGCTTTGAGAGGTTTCAAAGTATCGCTGGATCTGAAGCTGATATATTTTTCGCTCCTGTTTTTATCGGGTTCTGCGGCGCTGATCAGTTGTTCCAGACCGCCTCAGCAAACAAGTGAAGATGCCGAACGGCTATGGCTCCGCACCCTGATATTCTCGTTCTACTTGCTTGGATTAACCTATGGCATGGTAGCGTTGGCGCGCGCCGCATACTTCTTTGTTGGACTGGATTAAGCCTGCCATCGAGGGTACCAATGGCTGTTATCTGCGCGGCTCGAAGCGGGCCAACTCTGGTTTTCTCAGGTTTTTTGCCGTTTCCTGATCATAGGTATGCACGAACTTGGTCACGCCTTTCGAATCGACAAGCGTCAGCCCCGCGTTAGCCCAGCCGATGATGCCGTTCTCGAGAACGGAGACTCTTCTGGCGCCCATGTGTGACAGCGCATCCATCACTTGCAAGGCATAGGCTGCGCTGCGTGCGCCCATTGTGCAGTAGAATACAATGTCGGCGCCCTTTGCCTTTACTCCAAGCTTGGCGACAAACGTATCGGGACTTCTTTCCGAATCGACCCAGATCGCTCCTTTGAGGTGACTGACGAGGTATTCCGGTTTGCTGCGCGTGTCAAAAATGAGAACCTTTCGCCCGAGTGCTGTCATCTGCTTTGCAAGGGTTCCGGCGCTGATTTGCGGTGGCTCCAGCAGTTTCGACTGGACTTGGGCAGCAGTTTGAGCTTGTGCCGGTGCGAAAGTCGAAAGTGCAGCAAGGCCAAGTACGGCCAACAGGAAGCATGGATGCATAATTCCACCCCGCAATCTGACTAATAAGTACTCAAATTCGCTGCGCCATTGGCCTTGCAACCCAACGATTCTTAAGCGCTGCGGTTCACAATGCCACCCACCGGTCTATAACGCACGTTTGCCTCACATCACCGCCGCCTCGTGAATGTCAACGCCCGTCAACCGGCCCATCACCCGCAGCGGCGCGCGGCTGCCTTTGATGCCTTGCACCAGAATGCGCACCGCTGGATCGCCGTCGCGGGGGCAGATCGGCGTTACTTCGATTCCACCGAAGCGCCCGTCGAACGCCTTCAATACCTCCAGCAGCGCGTCCGTCCGGTGGATCACGGTTGCGATGCCTCCTGGCCGCGTCACTCGGGCCATGACGCGAACCCAAAGCTCGATACCGCCGTGCGGCATAACGTGTGCTGCGGCGCGCAATCGATCCGCCGGCGGTTTTCCCTGGCCCTCGATTTGGAACGGCGGATTGGCGAAGACATGGTCGAAACTGTCGGCCGGCAGTCCGGCGCGTTCAAGTTGGGCGGCCGCAGCCTCCAGATCGGCGGTCACTACCTCGACGCGCCCGCCGAGCCCATTGCGGTGGATGTTTTTCAGTGCAAGGCCTGCCAGCACAGGCTCGCGCTCCAGCAGAGTCACGCGGGCGGCAGGGTGCCGCACTGCAATGCACAGGCCGACGACACCGACACCGGCACCCAGATCGAGCACCCTGCTGCCGGCCGCAGCGTCGCCCCTCACGGATGCCGCCAGCACGACCGCATCGAGACCGGCGCGATACCCAGTTGCCGGCTGCAGCAGCGTCAGTCTGCCGCCGAGGAAGGCGTCGTCCGTGAGGGTGCAAATTTCGTGTGCAGTTTCGCTCATCGCCATTGATCGGCTCCTATTCGACGATCCAGGCGCCGAGATCAGCTTCGCGCAATACTCGAGCCGCCTGCTCCCAATCGTCGACCGCAACCAGCATCCGTTGCGGCAGGATCCCGACCGAGCCTTCGAGAACGCTCATGTTCTGGTCGGCCAGGATGGCGGTCAGCCCGGCATCGCGCAGCAGCACGGCCACGAAACTCATCAATACCGGATCGTTCGAGCGAATTATATCGCGCATCGGCTGATCGAGACCTCTGTGATACACAATGGCTGCGGCACTATGCCGGACGGGCCAATTCGTGGCCGAACTGTACTATAGTTCAACTAGATGCGAATGACAGGATGGACCCCGTGGGCGCTGTCAAAATCCTTGAGCCAGTGCGCGATGCGCCAGACGGCCTGCAGCCGATGCTCGACCTCGTTGCCGAGGATATGGGCGGGGTTAATCGCATCATCCTCGACAAGGCCGTATCGGATGTCGAGCTGATCCCGCAACTGGCGCATCATCTGATCGGCTCGGGCGGGAAGCGCTTGCGGCCGATGCTGACGATTGCCGCGGCCAAATTGTGCGGCTGTGCTGGCAACGGGCACGTCAGGTTGGCCGCCGCTGTCGAGTTCATGCACACCGCGACGTTGCTGCACGACGATGTCGTTGACGAGAGCGAGCTCAGGCGCGGCAGGAAAGCCGCACGGCTTCTGTGGGGCAATCAGGCCAGCGTGCTGGTCGGCGATTTCCTGCTCGGTCAGGCGTTCCGTATGATGGTAGACGTCGGCTCGCTGCCGGCGCTCGAAATCCTGTCGAACGCGGCGGCCGTCATCGCCGAAGGCGAAGTCATGCAGCTTGCTGCCGCCAAGAATACCGCGACCACGGAAGACGAATATCTGACTATCATCGATGCCAAGACCGCAGCCTTGTTCGCGGCGGCCGCAGAGGTGGGCGCGGCGATCGCCGAACGTCCGGCTGCAGAGCGATCAGCGCTAATGTGCTACGGCCGGTCGCTCGGCGTCGCCTTCCAGCTGGTCGACGATGCCCTCGACTATGCCGGCGACAGCGGCAAGCTCGGCAAATCCATCGGCGATGACTTTCGCGAAGGCAAGATCACATTGCCGATCATCCTTTGTCATCAGCGTGCCAATGAGGCGGAACGAACCTTCTGGAAACGCACACTGACGGATGGGCAGATTGCCGACGGTGACCTCGAGCATGCGGTCGGCTTGATGCGCCGGCACAAGGCGATCGAGGCGACGTTCGAGCGCGCCCGACAGCATGGCGAAGTTGCGCGCGCAGCGCTGGCGATCTTTCCGAGCAGTGGCCCAAAAAAAGCATTGCTGGACGTCATCGATTTCTGTGTCGCTAGGGCGTATTGAGGAGGCGGCGAATGTAGGCTTTGGGTTAGCTCTAACCTTCCCCTAGCCCAGCACGACCCCCTGTACCCACCAGCCGGGATGGCTGATCTTCAGTGTCTCGGCTGCTGGTGACGCGTCTTCAAACACACCGAAGCAGGTTGGACCACCGCCCGAAACGGCCGCATAACGGCATCCGCGCAGCCCTGACAACGCAGCTTTGACCTCGGCAGCGCTCGGCATCAGGGCGATAGCTGCCGCCTCCAGCCTATTGCCGCGAGCTAGCAAGAAAGCGACAGGGCCCTCGTCGCGCGGCGGTGCCGGCCGGGCAAATCGATCCGGCAATGGCGATGCCGCCAACCGCTTATACACCTGTGCCGTTTTGTCCAATGGCGCAGGCTCGAGCGGATTGACGAGCACGCAATCGAGCCGCGGCCAGTCGCTGAGCGGCGACAACTGTTCGCCGACGCCAGTCATCCACGTTGTGATGCTGGCGAAACAGGCAGGCACGTCGGCTCCGAGGTTTGCCGCCAATCCCAGCCAATCGATCTCGTTCTCATGTTCAGGATTGGCGCGGCGAACAGCACGCAGGACGGCCGCCGCGTCCGCCGAGCCCCCTCCAATCCCGGCCGTTACCGGAAGACGCTTTTCCAGATGCACGTGCCCCAGCGTCAACCGCTCGTCGGCGGCCGCGAGCCTGCGCAGCGTGACCGCCACCAGGTTTTCGCTGGCAATCGATGGTGCGAAGGGGCCGTCGACGGTGACGCCCGGCGGCCTCGCAGTATCGAGCGTAACGATGTCGCCAAAGTCGGCGAAGGCAACGAGACTCGCGAGTTCGTGATAGCCGTCGGCGCGACGGCCAAGCACTTCGAGCGTGAGGTTGATCTTCGCCCGCGCGACCTCGGCGATCATCATCTACTGGAGCGGATTAAACGTCTTCGTCGGAACAAGCTTGGATTCAACGCGCTTCTTCGGCGGATCGACACGCGCCTGCTGTTTCGACTTTGCGGGCTTGGCCGCTGCCTTATCGACCAACCCTTTGTCCAGCTTCTTCTGCGTGCGAATTGCGTCCTCTATTTCCGGCTTCAAGGTCAACGACTGCTCCCACTGGAAACGCGCCTCCCTCTCGCGCCCGACACGCCAGAGAGCATCGCCCAGGTGATCGTTCAATACCGGATCCTCGGGGCGCAGTTCTACGGCGCGCTCGAGATATCGGGCGGCCTCCTTGAAATTGCCGAGCTTGAAATGCGCCCAGCCTAGGCTGTCGACGATGTAGCCGTCGTCTGGCTTCAGGGCCACGGCTTTTTCTATCAGCGTCATGCCCTGCTTGAGGTTCTTGTTCTGGTCGATCCAGGAGTAGCCGAGATAATTGAGCGCCATCGGTTGGTCCGGATAAAGCTGAAGCGCCTTTTGCAGATCGGCTTCCGCAAGCGGCCATTTTTTTGTCCGCTCATAGCTTGTGCCGCGCGCGTACCAGTATGACCAATGCTGTTTCTCGGGTCGAGGCAGCAAGGCGATAGCGCGCGAATAGTAGCCGATGGCGTCGTCGTAGCGCTTGCGTGCACGCATGATCGAGCCCAGTGCATCGAGCGGCTTCACGTCCGCTGGATCGCGTTTTGCCTGAGCTTCGAGCAAGGCTTGCGCCTCGTCGACCCGTTCCAGCATGTTCAAGTTGATCGCCTTGCGGATATTGACCGACGCATCGAGCGGTGTGCTCTTCGGAATGCGATCGTACGTCGAGATTGCCGCATCGTAACGCTTCGTCGTCTCGTGCACGTTGGCGAGCGCCGCCAGCGCGAATGGAAACTCCGGCCGAAGGTAAAGCGCCATCTGCAGGTAGAGCGCGCCGATGCTGACGCCACCTTCGCTGGTCAAGGCCTCGCCGAGGCCATAAAACACCTCCGCCATGCCATCCCGCGGTGTTTCGACCAGCAACGGTATACGTGCCGCACCGTTGAGTTGCTCGCGCAATGCGCGTGCCATCGGATGGCCATCGGTTGCGAGCTTGTCCGTATGCTCCTTGAGCACAGCCTTCGCCAGCTTCAGGTCGCCAGAATGGGCTGCATGCTGGCTATAGGCCAGTGCTGTGCGCGGGGTCCGGCTGTCGGTTTTGAAAATCCGCTCGTAGTTGGTGCGCGCCTCGGCACGACGGCCGCCAAGATCGGCAATCAGTGCACGGTGATAGCGCAAATAGAATTGCGCCCATTCAGCCTGCTTCTGTACCTCTATCAGCTGCAGCCCTTCGTCCGACTGCTGCTGCGCCTGCTTGTTCCAGGCGCGGGCCAGCGCGCTCGTCAATTCACCGATCGGTCCAGAGTTGGCATTGCGGAAATGTGCATCAGCCTCGACCCAACGCTTTGCCCTGAAATCGACCAGCCCAAGAAATAAATGCGTCATGCGGTTCTGGTTCTGCGACTTGCTCAGTTGCTGGGCAAGCTGAATCGCCGCCTCGAAATTTCCCTCGGTCAATTCCATCAGGAACGCCTGTTCGATCAGCACTTCGTTGCCCGGATCGAGGCTCATGGCGCTGCGATAATAAGTCGAGGCCGCAGTCGTATCGTTCATCCCGCGCGCGTGTCGGCCTGCCAGATAGCTGCCGAGCAACGATCTGGCCTCGTCCATCTTGCCGGCCGCGGACACACTCGGTGCCACCCAGAATAGGCCTGCCGCCATTGTGGCAGCGGCGACTCCGGTCGACAGGATCAGGCGCCGCGGGCTTGAAAGCCGTGTCGGCAGAGCGCGCATCGCACCTCTCTTAGCAGGCTATCACCTGCGTTAGTGATTCTCGATCAGCTTCAGAATAGCAAAGACAATGCCGCTTTGGCGACTCTAAGGCCGTTTCATCGGATGCGCGTCGATCACTTTTGTGTTGCCATAAAATAACACCTAGCGCTCTCATACAGCCGGTGTTTGGCCGGCCATCACTTTGCTGAACAATGAGCCATCGATGTTGCCGCCACACAACACCGCTGCCGCTCGCCGACCTTGCAACTGTTCCCGCTCGCGCAGCAGTCCTGCCAACGGAGCCGCCCCGGCCCCCTCCGCCAGGTTGTGCGTATCGCTGTAATAGATGCGGATCGCCTCGGCGATCTCGTCCTCGGTCAGTCGCAGAATCCGCGCGGCGCCGCCTTTGATGATCTTGAGCGCATCGGCATTCGGCGAGCGCACCGCCATGCCGTCCGCGAAGGTCGGGGCATGATTGGTCGCAACCACATGGCCGGCTTCGAATGACAGCGCATAGGCGGGCGCCACATCGGCGACCACGCCGACAATCTCAGTCTGAAGCCCGAGCAGATCGCGCACCGTGATCAGGCCGCAAATGCCGGAGCCGAGCCCGATCGGCACATAGACTGCGGCCAGATCCGGACAGCCTCTGAACAACTCCAGTGCATAGGTGGCAACGCCCATCACCAGCCTGCGGTTGAAGGATGGCACAAAATGAAGCTTGCGGTTCTCGGCAAGAAAGGCTGCGTGTCCACACGCCTCGTCGAAGTCGCGGCCGTGGACGATCAGCTCGGCGCCAAACGCCTGCATGGCGGCGTTCTTCTCAACCGAGTTTCCCTCCGGCACCACGATCACCGATCGCATGCCGGCCCGCGCCGCGGCAACGGCGATCGACTGACCATGGTTGCCGCGGGTGGCAGAGACGACGCCCTCGATGGCTCCGTTCTGCCGTCGCAGCCAATTCATGTATACAATACCGCCGCGCACTTTGAACGCGCCTGTCGGCGTGTGATTTTCATGCTTGACCCAGACCTCTACGCCCGTGCGCCGGCCGAGGAGCGGCCATGCGTACTGCGGCGTCGGCGGCATGAACGAGTGGACCAATTCTGCCGCAGCTTCGACTTCGGCAAGAGTGAAGAGGGTCATAATTTTCTCTGCTTCCCGAGTTTGGCGGATTTTCGACCACCCGCATGCGTTCAGCGTGCGCATTGTAACGGGGTGACATGCCCGCCGTGCCATTGCTTTATGCGGAGAGGCGCGACATACCGCAAGGCAGGACTGGAAATACTGGATTTGGGTTGCCGCGCGAGATGCCTGGCCGTTCGGCAAATGCTGTCGATTTCTGGCGCGGTATCGCGCTGATCATGATCTTCATCGATCATGTGCCCGGCAATATTTACAGTAGCGTCACGATGGCCAGGTTCGCGTTTTGCGATGCCGCGGAGCTGTTTGTATTTCTGGCCGGGTGGTCGCTGTCGCTAGCCACCGGCGGGGCATTTTCGCCGCACACGCCGGGTCGCGTCATCATCCGGCTGCTGGCGCGCGCCATCGAAATTTACCGAGCTCAGCTGGTGTTGACCGCGATCGCGTTGGCGATCCTGGCCGGCACTGCGCTGCTGCGGAACAATCCGATCTTTCTCGAATGGCACAACGCCGGACCAGCTTTCTTCGATCCCGTGAAGACGACGATTGGTTGGGTACTGCTGACTCATCAGTTGTGGTTCTTTGACATCCTGCCGCTCTATGTGGTGTTGCTGCTGATGGCGCCCGGCTTCATCATCCTGGCGCGCTGGAATCGCCTTCTGGCCCTGTCTGCATCACTGCTGCTCTATGTCTGCGTCCTGACCTTCAATTTACGGCTGCCAAGCTGGCCAGGGGAAAGTGGCTGGCTGTTCAACCCGCTGGCCTGGCAGTTGCTGCTGGTACTCGGCTTCCTGATGTCCGATACCGCCCAGGATAACACCCGTTTTCGCCGCTGGGCGCCTACGCTGGTCTGGCCCGCGGCAGGCTGTGCCTTAATAATCGCGGTTCTCAGTGTTCGCGGCGTTGACTTGGATCCTTTGTCGGTTCCGGAACCGCGGGCGTTCTTTCTACTGGACAAGACCAGTCTTTCGCCTTTGCGGGTACTTAGTCTTCTGGTGCTGGTAGCGGCCTTCCACCAGCTCTACCATTGGGCGCGCGACCGGCTGGGCCGCGCCGGCGACTTCCTCTGTGGCTTGGGGAGAAATTCGCTGGCGGTCTTCGGCGTTAGCTCGTTGTTAAGTCTGTGCGGACAGTTGTTCCGCTTTATTATCGGGGGTGGTTTGACGATTGACACAATAACTGTAGTATTGGGGATACTCTTGATGGGATGCACCGCATGGTTTGTCGAATGGCGAACGCGATCGCCAAACTCAGCGTCGCGGCTGTCTTGATTTTGCCCGCGGCTGCGGGTGCACAGCAAGTTGCTGTTGCGTCCGTAGATCAACAGATCGCAACTCTTGCGGCCAGCCCGCGCGCCTTTTCCCGCGAATGCCGTATCACGGCCGCCGCGCACCAAGGGCGCACGGCGCTGCGCACGATGCGCCGGGCGCTCAAGGAAACCCGCGTCGTCAAGGTTCTGGCCGTAGGCTCGTCGTCGACTTCGGGTATTGGCGCATCGTCGCCATTCGCGACGTACCCTGTCAGGCTCGAGGCCGACCTCGAAGGGCTGTTCAAAGGCGTCGATGTCGACGTGGTCAGTCGCGGTGTTCCGGGCGAAGTCGGCCTTGGCGCCTGCAATCGGATGAAGCGCGAGGTGGCCGAGGTCAAGCCCGATCTCGTCGTCTGGCAGGTCGGCACCAACGACGCCATGGCGCGCGCCGATATCGACGAGTTCAAGACAAACCTGGCAAAGACGCTGCAATGGCTCGCCCGCAATCACATCGATGTGGTGCTGATCGACCCGCAGTATGTCGAACGGCTGTCCAAGGACGAGCATTATGTCCGCGTCGTCGCAGCCATAGAAGAGGTGGCTAGGCAGGAACGCGTAATGCTCGTCCACCGTTTCGGTGCGATGGCCGATCTGGCCAAGCAGAACGGAGAGGGTACGATTCTGGCCGTTGACCGCTTCCACCTCAATGACCTGGGCTACCGGTGCATGGCGGAATATGCGGCGCTGGCGATCGTAACCGGCATTATCCAAGCCCAAACCGATCCGGGCCCAACGCTGAAGCCTGCCAACTGATAGTTGCGGTCAGTTCCATGGCGTTCTGGACCGACTACATGCCGGCATAATTTGGCCCGCCGCCACCTTCCGGCGTTGCCCAATTGATGTTCTGGCTCGGATCTTTGATATCGCACGTTTTGCAATGTACGCAGTTCTGCGCATTGATCTGGAAGCGCGGGTGGCCGGCATCGTCCTTCAGAATCTCGTAAACTCCCGCCGGACAGTAGCGCTGCGCCGGTTCGGCGTAGGTTGGCAGGTTCACTGCCACCGGAATCTGCGCGTTGGCCAGCTGCAGGTGCACCGGCTGATCTTCCTCGTGATTGGTCGCGGAGAATGACACACTCGTCAGCTTGTCAAAGGTCAGCACGCCGTCAGGCCGCGGATAGTCAATCGGCTTAGAGTTGCGTGCCGTTGACAGCGTCGCGTGATCGGCTTTGCCGTGTCGCAGCGTATATCCGAAGCCGATGCCCGGGATGATGGTGTTCAACCACATATCCAAGCCGCCCAGCGGCACGCCGAGCTTGGTGCCGAACTTCGACCAGAACGGTTTCACGTTGCGAACCCGTTTCAAGTCACGGGCGATCGGCCCATTCAGCACCGCCGCCTTGTAGGCATCGAGCATGTCATGGGAACGCCCGGCGCAGACCGCTTCGAACGCCGCCTCGCCCGCATGAAGCCCTGAGAAAATGGCGTTGTGTGAGCCTTTGATGCGCGGCACGTTGACGAAGCCGGCTGCGCAACCGAGCAATGCACCGCCCGGAAACACCAGTTCGGGGATCGATTGCCACCCGCCCTCGGTGATCGCGCGGGCGCCATAGGCTATGCGCTTGCCGCCGCCAAAGGTCGGCGCTATGCGCGCGTGCGTCTTGAAGCGCTGGAACTCGTCGTAGGGCGAAAGATAAGGGTTTCGATAGTTCAAGTGCACCACAAAGCCGACGGAGACGAGGTTCTCGCCATAGTGGTACAGGAATGATCCGCCGCCCGTGGCATTGTCGAGCGGCCAGCCGAACGAGTGCTGCACCAGGCCCCGGCGATGGTGCTCCGGCTTCACCTCCCAGAGCTCTTTCAAGCCGATGCCGTACTTCTGGGGATCGCGACCGTTGGCGAGATCGAACTTTGCAATCAGCTGTTTGGCAAGTGAACCGCGTGCGCCCTCCGCTATCAACGTGTACTTGCCGCGCAGTTCCATGCCGCGTGCGAAACTGTGCTTCGGCGCACCATGCCTGTCGATTCCCATGTCGCCAGTGGCGATCCCGACGACCGCACTCTTGTCGTCGTACAGCACCTCGGCCGCGGCAAAACCGGGATAGATCTCGACGCCAAGGTTGGTCGCCTGCTCGCCGAGCCAACGCGCAAGCGCGCCCAGGCTGCCGATGTAGTTGCCGTGATTGTTCATCAACGGCGGCATCAGTGCGTTGGGCAGGCGAACGTCACCCGCGGGACCCAGAAAAAGGAACTGGTCTTCAGTCACAAGCGTGTCCAACGGCGCGCCTTGCGCTTTCCAATCGGGAATCAGGCGATTGAGACCGGCCGGGTCGATCACCGCACCGGAAAGAATGTGCGCGCCTACCTCCGAGCCTTTCTCGACGACGACCACCGATACGTCGCGGCCTGTTTCGGCGCTGAGTTGTTTGAGGCGGATCGCGGCCGCCAATCCAGCGGGACCGGCGCCCACGATCACCACATCAAAATCCATGCCCTCGCGCGGCAGGTCTAATGCGTTCTTGGCCATCGCGGCGATTTTCCTTGGTCGAGGCGTTTACGCAGCAGATACCACAGCGTGGTTCGACTGGCGTCAAGGATGCCGGCGAACCACGCGAATCAATTTTGCGGCGATTTGAGCTTCAACGCGGCAGACAATTTTTGCGGCCTCTTGATGGTATGGCGATGCCTTGTTTCTCAAACTCACCCTCATCGATGAGGGCGGGGCAGCCGCAAGCCGCGGCGGGCATTTCCGCCAATAAATTCCGCTGGAGGCGAAGCATTGGTTGCTGCGAAGGAATCGCCACTGGCTTTGGCGACGAGCTGGGGACAAGTATAGCTACCGCCACCACAGTCCCGCCGCCCCCAGTCCGAGGCCGACAATCATGGCGACATAGCTGACGATGCTGACGAGTTGCGCGGCAAAATGCCTGAAGGCGAGGCCGGCCACTTGTTTGCTCTTACCGAGTTTCGAGCTGTCGGCTTGAAATGCATCCAGTTTTTGCCGGACCTCCGGCGTCATGGCGGTTTTTCCACGCGTTTTCGCTGCCTGCCAGGCGGCATCAAATGCGAGCCCCTTGATGTCATGGCGTCCGGCCCAGCGGAACAGTAGGACGCCGATCGCAAATGCAACGAGCCCGGCAGCAAGCAAGGACGGGTGATGGATCATCGGCATGGACCAAGGCCTCAGTAGATTTTTGCCTGCACCGATTTGACAGTCAACCTTGGCCGCTGCAAGTCGCAGCCGGCTCGTGTTACGTCAAGGAGCATGGACAACAGAACGATTCGGCTGATCGGCATTGATCCGGGGCTTAGGCGGACCGGGTGGGGAGTGATCGAGAGCGACGGGGTTCGGCTCGTTTACATCGCCTCTGGCATGGTCAAATCGGAAGCCGGCGAGGCGCTATCGTTCCGGCTGCGGCAGATTTTCGAAGGACTGACCTCCGTCATCGCATCCTTCAAGCCGTCCGAAGCCGCTGTCGAGGAAACCTTTGTCAACAAGGATGCGCGTTCGACGTTAAAGCTCGGCCAGGCGCGCGGCATTGCGTTGCTGGCTCCGGCGATGCGCGGGCTGCCCGTCGCCGAATACGCAGCCAACGTCATCAAGAAGACGGTCGTGGGCGCCGGGCATGCGGAAAAAAGCCAGGTCCAAGCGATGATCGGCTTGCTGTTGCCCAAAGCAAAATTCGACAGCGCCGACGAGGCGGATGCGCTGGCGATCGCCATCTGTCACGCCAATCATCGCACGAGCCCGCAAGCGCGGGCGTTGAGAGTGTTGCAGGCGTCGAAGGAGCCAGCACAGTGATCGGCAAGCTCAAAGGCATCATCGACGCGATTGGGGAAAGTCATTGCGTGATCGACGTCAACGGCGTCGGCTACGACGTGTCGTGTTCATCGCGCACGCTGCGCAACCTGAAGCTCGGCGAGCCGGCATCGCTCGCCATCGAGACCTATGTGCGCGAGGACGCCATCCGCCTGTTCGGCTTCACCAGCGAGGTCGAGCGTAGCTGGTTCCGCACCCTGCAGAACGTGCAGGGTGTGGGCGCCAAGGTCGCGCTCAACATCTTGGGCGCGGTGGCGCTGCAGGATCTCGCCAACGCCATCGCCCTGCAGAACTGGGCAGTGGTCGAGCAGGCGCAAGGCGTCGGCAAAAAGCTCGCACAGCGCATCGTACTGGAATTGAAGGACAAGGCGCCGGGCTTGACCGTTACGGGGCTGCGTGGTCCGGCCGTGACAGGCGGCAAGGGGCAGCCGGTGGCGGCGGCATCGCCGCAGGACAGCGCTGCGGCCGAGGCCATGTCCGCCCTGACCAATCTCGGTTACCAGCCCGTGCAGGCGGCACAAGCAGTTGCCGTTGCCATGCAGGAAATGGGCGAGGCAGCGGATACGGCAAAGCTGATCCGACGCGGGTTGAAGGAGCTGGCGAGGTAAGCGAGCCCATGGCGATTTTTGTCGATGCCGATGCGTGCCCCGTCAAGGACGAAGTGCTGCGCGTCGCCGAACGGCATGCAATTGCGGTGCACATGGTCTCCAATAGCTGGATGCGGCTGCCCGATCATCCCTTGATTGAACGCGTCGTCGTCACGCAAGGCCCAGATGCAGCCGACGATTGGATCGCCGAACGCGTTGGACCGAGCGACATCGCGGTAACCTCCGACATTCCCCTGGCGCATCGCTGCATCAAGGCCGGCGCCCGAGTCGTTCGCTCCGATGGCAAGGTTCTCGACAGCAACAGCATCGGGATGCAGCGTGCGATGCGCGACCTGATGCAGGATTTGCGCGAGTCCGGCACCATGCAGACCCACAATGCAGGTTTCACCAAGCAGCACCGCTCGCAGTTTCTGCAGGCGCTCGAAGCGCAGGTGCAGGCGATCAGGCGGGCGGAGCTATGAGGCAGCCTTCAGCCTGTCAGCAGGAGGCATGACCGAAATGCCGAACGGCTCTACTATATCGAAGGGGCAACGCGCGCTTTGGACGTTTCTGCTCTCGACCTTGGTTGGACCATTCATTGCGGCCATCATCGTCGCGACGCTGACACTGGCCTCGGGCGTGCTGCAAATGGGGCCACCGAACCTCAAGGGGCTTTCGTTGGCCGAGCTTGGCGCGAAGGCGGGCGGCTGGGCGCTGCAGACGTTCGTCTGGGCAGC
>JBGTIU010000142.1:0-21655 GCA_041745515.1 Hyphomicrobiaceae bacterium
TCGGCATTGAGCTGGCACAGGATGATGGCGAGATAGTTGTTGACCAGCTTGGTGCGCGTGCCCGTTCCGCCCGGCCCGCAGTGGTGGATGGTCGTGCCCATCGCTTCGAGCAGCGGCTTCACGGTATCGAAATCGTCAGGCTCCGCGCCGACCATGAACAGGCTCTCGCCGCGGTCGGCGTGCCAAGCAAGCCGCCCGATCGGCGCATCGACGGCTTTCATGCCACGGCGCCTGGCCTCGGCATGCAGCTTATCGGTGGTATCCGGGTCGATGGTAGAAAGATCCATGACAAGCGTGCCGGGATTGGCATGGACGAAGATGCCGTCCGCCCCCATCACGATCTGGTCGACCTCGCGGCCCGTTGGCAGCACCGTGACGACGATCGCGCATGATTTGGCAACCTCGGCAATGCTCTTGGCCGCCGCCGCGCCGAGCGCCACCAGGGCCGCGACCGGCTCCGGATTGAGATCGAGCACGGTCAGCTTGAAGCCCTTCTTCACGCAGTTCGACGCCATGCCGCGCCCCATCGCGCCAAGCCCAATGAAACCGATCGAAAGATCCTTCGTCGCCATAATGCGCGATGCCCGCCTAATTGCCAAACAGGCCGGAGAAGAAATTGCCGAAAGATGCGCCGCCTCCGGCATAGGTCTTGGTCTGCGGCCGGCGCACTTCGCGGGCAGGACGCGCGGCGGGATCAGATTGCGCAACGAGCTGCACCGACTTACCATCGAGCACCGACGCGATCCGGCTGTCGTGACCGTAGAGATCGGCAAAGGCCTTGATACTGCCGTCGGGCTCGGCCATCGCCGTGAAATAAGTCACGTGCACCGGCGTCGGTTTGTTGAGCGTTACGTCCTGCGTCGCGCCACTGGCGATGGCATTGCCGACCTGCGCTGAACTCCAACCGCGATCCTCGGCAAGCAGGACCTCAGCGAGCTTGCGCGGGTTCTGCACTCGCATACAACCGTGGCTGAACGCCTTCTCCGCACGCGAGAACAGTGCCTTCTCCGGCGTGTCGTGCATGTAGACGTCATGTTTGTTGGGGAAACGGAACTTCACCACGCCCAGCACGTTCGATGCGCTCGCTGGCTGGGTGAACTGGAAGCTCCTTATGTCGGCGCTGGCCCAGTCGACCGCAGACGGATCGATCTGGCGTCCATTGTAGCTGACGCGAAGATTATGACGGCGAAGGATTGCCGGGTCGGAACCGCCCCAGAAATTCGAGCTGTTCCTCAGCGACGGCGCGATTTCATTCATCTTGATGCCATCTGGAACGCCCCAGGTCGGATGGAAAATGACGTACTGCATGTTCGCCGAAAACACTGGTGTCGGCGTGCTCGGCTTGCCGACGATGATCGTCTCTGAATGGACGGTGGTCCCCGCCTTGATCACCCGCATGCGGTATTCGGGGATATTGTCCCAGACGTAAAATGCGCCCAGGTCTTCCGGTAGCCATCTCCAGCGCTCCATGTTGACGATCAGCCGCTGCACGTTGGCTGAAGCGCTGGACGGGGGCTTTGCGCGGCCATTCAGTCGGTCTCGGGTCGCGTTGTTGATTGCACCATCAGGCGTCAGGCCTTGCTCGCGCTGGAACGCCTCGACTGCCTGCTGCAACCGGCTGTCGTAGTTGGCCTCGTTACCAGCTTCTGACGGTACTGCCAGCCGCTGCCGCAGCAACGCGATCTGGGGGTGGGTCTGGCCAGGCTTGAGACGCGGGCCGGCGGGCAGTTTCACATCGGTACCGGGCGCCGGCAGCGCGACAATAATCTTGCCAGCATCCTGGGCGGAGCGGGCAGCCAACAGCGCCTGACGCAACGCTTCAAACTGCGGATGGCGAGGATGCAGTCCCCGCAGTACGGCGTCGGCGGCATCGGTGGCGGCAACCGCCTTGAGCACAGCAATGGGGTCGATCACGGGCGGCTTCTGATCGAAGTTCCGCCCCAGAAGCGTGGGATCAAAGCGGCCGCTGCGGGCGTGGCGCGCATATTTCAGCACTGCGAGGCCAAGCTGGATCTCAGCCTTGGCAATCGCTTCGGATGTCGCTTGCCCGGCCGGAAACTCGGGCGGCGCGTAGGCCGATGGTTGCAGGCCCCAGTCGGCGGCCTTGCGGATTTCGGCAATCGCGGCAATGCCGCGTGGCGTGAAACCAGTCGGCGTCGTCCAGAGCAGTGTCTCGCCCGCATCGGCGTAGAACGCCTCCAGCGCGGCCCGATCCTCGCGCCCGGGCGTCAGCCGCGCGGGCTCCGTCAACTGCTGCCGCACGATGCTGGCCGTCGACAGGGGTACCGGCGCCGCGTCGGACGTGACCGAACCGGTCACCACCGGTGACACTGCCGGCTGGGGCTCGCTGGCATAGGCGGCAGAGGCAATCGCGAGTGCCATACATGCCATTGCGCCCTGCAGCGACGCGCTTCGTCCGTGCATATCCTGCTCTCCCGCTCAAGTCGCATCGGCACGGCCCGCCGGCGGCGGCCACCCGAGTCACGCCTCGATACAATGCCAGCCGTCGGTGCGGAAATCCATGCAAAGGCTGAGTTCCGCGTGCCTCGGCACACATGACCAATGACAATTGCGGCGCGGCTGTGGACAAACGGTAACAGCTTCGTCCCGTTACCCCGGCAACGGTCCTCGCGACATTGCAGTCCGGCGCCGGCGCGAGAGTCGCGCCAACATCCGTCGACCGGATTGTTTCACCCCTCTCAAACACGCGTTCCCGGAAACCGCGTCGACCGCAGGGAGACGAGGTTGTCCGGGATCCTTACCTGCCCGAGAGAGGTAAATATCCCGGCCCTCGCTTAGCCAGTGTCATTCGCTCCCGTCCCGGCCGGTGCAGGCTCGGCCGGGAACGCGGCGGATAGTGATTGGCTTAATGCGACCCCCAGACAGCAGTGCCATCAACCCGGCAATGGTGCACCAGTCCCGACAGGGCATGTGAGGCCGGTTCCGCCAAGTCCGCAATAGCCATGCGGAACCTTGGCCAGATACTGCTGGTGATAGTCCTCGGCGTAATAGAACTCCGGCGCATCGACGATCTCAGTGGTGATGGCGCCGTATCCGTTGGCCGACAGCACGCGGTCGTAGGCTGCCTTGGCCGCCGCCGCGGCGCTCCTTTGCACCGCGCTGTACGTGTAGATACCTGATCGATACTGCGTGCCGGCATCGTTGCCCTGGCGCATGCCCTGGGTCGGGTTGTGGCTTTCGAAGAAAACCTTGAGCAAAGTTTCATAGCTGATCCGGGCTGGGTCGAAAACGACCTGCACGACCTCGTTGTGCCCGGTCCTGCCGGAACAGGTCTCTTCATAAGTCGGGTTGGGCGTCAGACCGCCGGCGTAGCCGACCGCAGTTACGTGGACGCCCCCGAGCTCCCAGAACTTGCGCTCCGCCCCCCAGAAACAGCCAAGGCCGAACATTGCGATTTCGTGCCCGGCCGGATACGGCCCCTTCAGAGGCCGATTATTCACGAAATGCATGGCGGCGGTCGGGATCGGCTTGGTGCGGCCGGCCGGCGCCGTTGCGGCTGGCGGCATGGTGGATGCCTTTTTGAAGAACATAGGTTTACCCTGCGTTGGAAATGGCGATGTCTGCTGGGTTCGGTTTGCTTACTCGCATGTGGGGGTGGCATCGGCGGTTGCCATCGGTTGCAAAAGCTGCCGGATTGTCAACTTTCGTTGATTGCATGCATCGGCGGGCTCACAAGGCGCCCACGGGTCAATTCGTGTAGATGTTGACGCGCCGCCGCCGCCGCCCCGCGTAGGCACAGCCTGCACCGATGGTTGTGAACAGTAACCATGCCGGGATCGCCAGAAGCGACTTGGCCAGCGGATCCCACAGCCAGCCGCTGGTTGCCTGAAGCGACCTTTGCGCAGCCGCAAGTGATTGGGGCGCGAGCGCCGCCCAATGCTTGGCGAGCGCGACCCACAGACCGCCTGACGCGGCCCCGCTACGTGCCTGCGTGATATCCGCGATCAGGATTACCGCGGCCAACAGCAGAAAAATGCTGGCAATGAAGCGCAATGCGGCCATGTCTGATTACCCACGCGAGCGCCGGCCGGGCATTACCGACTAGCGGCACAAGTTACTCTGCCGCTTCGCTCGAACCCCGTCCAGAAATCTGTCCAGCAGCCTCTTGCGCTTTGAGCGCCTCGAGGGTCGGCATGGCGACGGTGGAATAGCCGCAATCGACGAAATGCACTTCCCCGGTGACAGCACCCGCCATCGGTGACAGCAGATAAAGGGCCGCACCGCCAACCTCGTCGAGGGTCGGCGTGCGTCGCAATGGCGCATGATCCTTCTGGTAGTTGAAAATGGTGCGCGCATCGGAAACGCCCGCGCCTGCCAATGTCCGCATCGGACCAGCCGACAACGCATTGACCCGCACGCCTTGCGGACCCAGGTCGCTAGCCAGGTATCTGACACTCGCTTCCAATGCCGCCTTGGCAATGCCCATGACGTTGTACGACGGCACGACCTTGGTGGCGCCACCGAAAGACAGCGTCAGCAGCGAGCCGCCTTTCGGCATCAGATCCGCCGCCCGCTTGGCGATCTCGGTGAAGGAGAAACAAGAGATCACCATCGTATTGGTGAAATTCTCGCGGCTGGTATCGGCGTATCGACCAGCGAGTTCGCGACGGTCCGAAAACGCCAGCGCGTGCACCACGAAGTCGATGCTTCCCCAGGTTTTCTTGATCTGGGCAAACACGTGATCGACGCTCGCCAAGTCGCTGACATCGCACGACTCGATGATCTCCGAGCCGACCGACTGGGCGAGCGGTATCGCCCGGCGACCAAAGGCGTCACCCTGATAGGTGAACGCCAGCTTCGCGCCTTGGCCCGCGAGGATGCGCGCAATGCCCCAGGCAATCGAGCGGTCGTTGGCAACGCCCATGATGAGGCCCCGCTTGCCGGCCATCAGTGGACCTGGTCTTGCGATGTCGATCTCGGTCATGGATGCTCCAACTCTTTTTCGTGCCTTTCGGGAATCGACTTCGAACCATCCCGTCCCATTCTTATAAAGTCTCATGCTGCTCTGCCGTTAGAGGGCGCGCCGCGCCGAACCCCGCGGAGAAGCATATTCATCAGCGTTCGGCACGGCGGAACACCAACGTCGCATTTGTGCCGCCAAAACCGAAGCTGTTCGACATGACACAGTTAAGCGATGCGTCATCAAGTCTTTGCCGCATGATCGGCAAGTCTTCGAACGCCGGATCGATCTGGTCGATATTCGCGCTCTCGCAGATGAAGCCGTTATTCATCATCAACAGCGAATAGATCGCTTCCTGGACGCCGGCGGCGCCGAGAGAATGACCAGTGAGCGACTTGGTGGCGGCGATCGCCGGCACGTGGCTGCCGAATGCGGCGCGAATTGCGTCGACCTCGCGCGCGTCGCCGACCGGTGTGCCCGTAGCATGCGGATTGATATAGTCTACCTTGTCGATCTGCCGACCGTCGAACCCTTTCAATGCCGCCCGCATGCAGCGGGCCGCGCCCTCGCCTGACGGCGCGACCATATCGTAACCGTCCGAAGTGGCCCCATAGCCTGCGAGCTCGCCGTGAATTCTGACGCCGCGCGCTACTGCCCGCTCGTACTCCTCGAGCACGACCACGCCTGCGCCACCCGCAATCACAAAGCCGTCACGGTCCTTGTCGTAGGACCGCCCGGCCTTGGCAGGCGTCGCATTGAACCTCGACGACATCGCGCCCATGGCGTCGAACAGGCTGGACAGAGTCCAGTCGAGCTCTTCGCAACCTCCGGCAAACATGATGTCCTGCCGGCCCCACTGGATCATTTCGGCTGCGTTGCCGATGCAATGCGCCGAGGTCGCACAGGCCGAAGAAATCGAGTAATTGACACCATGCACCTGAAACGCTGTCGCCAGCACACCAGACGGGCCCGAGCACATGGCTTTCGGCACCTCGAACGGGCCGATCTTCTTTGGCGATTTTGCGGCGCGCGTCACATCTGCTGCCGCGACGATCGCGACTGTCGACGGCCCGCCCGAGCCCATGATGATGCCGGTGCGCTCGTCCTGAACTTCTTTCTCCGACAGACCGGCATCGCGGATCGCCTGATCCATCGCGATGTAGTTCCAGCCCATGCCAGCATTCATGAACCGCTTCGGTTTGCGCGGAACCAAGCCCTCCCAATCAAGTTTGGGAGCGCCATGCACCTGGCAGCGGAAGCCCAGCTCCTTGTAGATTTCCGACGCAACCAGGCCCGACTTCGCCTCGCGCAGCGATGCCAACACCTCCGGCGTGTTGTTGCCGATCGAGGAGACGATCCCCATCCCCGTGACGACGACGCGTCGCATGCACTAACCTCACCACGTCATTCTCAACTTCAACAATTGCAGTTCGCACATTCCGTGGTCGCGCTGGAACACCATCCGGTCGACAGCAGAGTTCAAGGACTTTGCTCGTCCGGCTTCAGCAGCACTCGCAGATCCTTGGCAGTATAGATCACTTCGTTATCGGCCTTGAGCGTGCCATCGGCCTCGGCCAGCTTCAGTTTACGGGCGATAACGCGCTTGATATCGATAATGTATTCCAGTTTTTTGACAGCCGGCGTAACCTCCTGCATGAACTTGACTTCGCCAACGCCGGACGCCCGTCCACGGCCGGTCAAGCCAAGCCATCCGAGATAAAAGCCGGTCAGCTGCCATAGCGCATCGAGACCCAAGCAACCCGGCATCACTGGATCGCCCTTGAAGTGACAGGCAAAGAACCAATCGACCTGAGGGTTGCCGGCAACGCTCATTTCAGCAACGATCTGCCCTTTCGCGTGCGCGCCTCCGGTGTCGGAAATGAGTGCAATCCGCTCAAACATCAACATCGGAGGTAACGGCAGTTGCGCATTGCCCCGGCCGAACAGTTCGCCGCGCGCGCAAGCCAGCAAGTCGGCGTATTCGTAACTTGGGCGACGCTCCGCCATCGTCAGTCGATTCCCTTGGTTCGCAAATTGCCGATACGGGCTGCCAACGCAGTGCACGGCCACAGCGTCTGTGTGCGTGGTAGCACACCGATGAAAACGTACAAAAGCCAAACGCCACTGCGCAAGCAAGTTTCCTGTTCGTGCCCGCAATCCTGAGGTCTAGCCCGATGCCCGGACGCGCGCAATTCACGTCCCCATTGCTCGCGGATGAGGCAATCGATATAATCCGACTCCGGTAGTCAGGGTTAGAATGGCTCGTACCGGCAGCAGGAACCAGAGATCAGCGATGTCGACCGATACCAGCATATGGAATCTTTTGCGCCGATCCGGACTGCGTCCGACGCGCCAACGGCTGTTGCTGGGGGATCTGCTGTTCGGCCGAGGGCACCGGCACACGACCGCCGAGACGCTGCACGGCGAGGCAGTTGCGGCCGGTGAACGAGTATCGCTGGCGACAGTTTACAACACCCTGCATCAGTTCAAGCGCGCCGGTCTGCTGCGTGAGCTGGCAATCGACGGGGCGCGAGCCTACTTCGACACCAACACTTCGAACCACAATCATTTCTTCTATGAGCGCGAAGGACATCTCGTAGATATTCCGGAGGACAGTATCCGGATCGATGGCGTGCCCCAGCCGCCCGACGGCATGGTCATCACTCATATCGACATCGTGGTGCGGCTTGCCCCAAAGTAAGTGCGAAGGCCGACACTTGCCCGACGATGGACCTATTTCACGATCTCTTCGGCGTAGACGCCCCACAATTTGCTCTGCTCGAGAAACCCCCGGAAATCACCGATTACGACCGCGCACCAGCGTTTGTCGCAGCCCCGCACGTTGGCGATCACACCCGCTTCGATCAATGCGACCGGGTTCGCGCCATCGCGGTCACTCTCCTTCAACTGGATTTCGGGCACCGGCTGCCCCGGCTTCAACTCCCACGGCAGCACCAGCGCCGTGCGCCGACCCGAAAGCATATTCTGCAGGACCCAGCCGGTCGTACCTTCGGCATCGCGCACCTGTCGCCACCCTTCGTGCTCCTTGATGATTTCGACCGGCAGACCTGCTCGCCTGAAAACCCATGCGGTTGCATAGTCGGTTCCCGGACCACTACGCAGATTGACACGATCGGACTTGAGGCTGACGAAGCGGGGAACAGGCAATCCAGTTGTCGAGGAGCCGTCGGAGAGTCGAGCCTGCGCTGAGAGAGGCCCATGCAACGCCGCTAAGATCAGCGCCGCGAGCAGCCAACCTGCCGCCGAGTGGGTTCCGGCTGGTATTCGCCAACATCGCACTTGCGTCATCTGGAGTGCTCGCTGCCGGTCGGTCGATCGTCACCGGCATGCTTCATCGCCGACTTTGTCATCGCCGTGACCATCTGATAGAGACATTTTTAGTATTGGTGCAAGCAGGCCGGCACCATTTCAACTATGCTCGGCGACCCACGGCGCAACCAGCGACAGCGATTGAGACGACCATGCCAAACGCGGCGAAGAAACCACTTGTCATCGTAACGCGCAGGCTGCCGGACGTGGTCGAAACACGAATGCGCGAATTGTTCGATGCGCGTCTCAATGTCGATGATAAGGCGATGTCGCAGACACAGTTGATCGAGGCGGTAAAAACCGCTGATGTTCTGGTGCCCACTGTCACGGATCGGATCGATCGCGCCGTTCTGGCGCAAGCGGGTCAACAGCTCAAGCTGATTGCCAATTTCGGAACAGGCGTCGACAACGTCGATCTCGACACTGCGCGCAACCGCGGTATCATTGTCACCAATACACCGGGTGTCCTGACCGAAGACACCGCCGACATGACCATGGCGCTGATCCTCGCAGTGCCGCGACGGCTCGCCGAAGGTACCGCGGCGCTCAAGGCACCACACAATACGTGGAAAGGCTGGTCGCCGACGTGGATGTTGGGACACCGCATCTATGGCAAGCGGCTTGGCATAATCGGCATGGGGCGGATCGGGCAGGCCGTAGCAAAACGCGCCAGGGCGTTCGGCTTGCAGATCCACTACCACAATCGCCGCAGGCTGCCTGAAGCCATCGAGCAAGAACTCGAAGCCACCTACTGGGACTCGCTCGACCAGATGATAGCTCGAATGGACATTATTTCGATCAACTGCCCGCACACGCCCGCGACGTATCACCTGCTGTCGGCCCGTCGCCTGAAACTGCTCAAACCTACGGCCTATCTCGTCAACACTGCGCGGGGCGAAGTAATCGACGAGAATGAGCTTGCTCGTATGATCGAGGCGGGTGCTATCGCTGGCGCAGGCCTTGACGTGTTCGAACACGAACCTGCGGTTAACCCGAAGCTGCTCACTTCGGACCGCGTTGTTGCACTGCCGCACATGGGCTCGGCAACGATCGAGGGCCGTATAGACATGGGCGAGAAAGTGATCATTAACATTAAGACATTCCTCGATGGCCATACGCCGCCGGACCGCGTCCACCCGGCGATGTTCTGACAAACACGCCGGCGCGGAACAAACTCCGAATGCCCTCAGTTTACAGTTTGCTGCGTTGCAGCAAACTGTTATAAAGAAGCCTTGGCAGATGAGGCTGGGCAATCAGAGGCAAGCATGAGTTCGCCGAGGACGGTGTACGTCAAGACGTTCGGCTGCCAGATGAACGTCTATGACAGTGAGCGCATGGTCGAAGCGCTGGTGCCCTCGGGCTTCATCGAGACGAAGGAAATCGTTGACGCCGATCTGATTGTTTTGAACACCTGCCATATTCGCGAGAAAGCGGCCGAGAAAGTCTATTCGGACCTTGGTCGGATCCGCGACATCAAGATTGAGCGCGAAACGCGCGGACTGCGTACGGTGGTCACGGTCGCCGGTTGCGTTGCACAAGCAGAGGGCGCGGAGATTTCGCGGCGCGCGCCTGTGGTCGACCTGGTCGTCGGCTCGCAAAGCTATCATCGCCTTCCCGGCCTCGTCGAGAGAATCGAGGCCGGCGAGCGGCGCATTGTCGAAACCGCCTTCCCTGATGACGACAAGTTCGCCCAGTTACCCACGCGCGCTGGCGTCAGGCCGCCATCAGCGTTTCTTACCGTGCAGGAAGGCTGCGATAAATTCTGCACCTTTTGCGTCGTACCCTACACGCGCGGCGTGGAGTTTTCGCGACCTGTTGCCGATGTCGTTCGGGAAGCACAAATCCTGGTGGAAAATGGCGTGCGTGAGCTGACATTGCTCGGCCAGAACGTCAATGGCTACCACGGTGCCGGAGAAGACGGATCGCCCTGGCCGCTGGCTCGCCTGCTGAACCATCTCGATGGCCTCCGCGGGCTCGAGCGTCTGCGCTATGTGACCAGTCATCCAGGCGACATGAGCGACGACCTGATAACGGCGCATCGCGAGCTCGAAAGCTTGATGCCCTATCTGCACCTACCGGTCCAATCGGGTGCCGACCGCATGTTGGCGGCCATGAACCGCAAGCACAGCGCCGATGACTACCGGCGGATTATTTCGCGCGTGCGAGAGGCCCGTCCCGATATCGCGATTTCGACTGATATTATCGTTGGCTTTCCCGGAGAGACGGACGCGGAGTTCCAAGCCACGCTCGACCTTGTCAACGAAATCGGTTTTGCTCAAGCCTACTCGTTCAAGTACAGTCAGCGACCCGGTACGCCTGCTGCCTCAATTGAATGTCAAGTGCCCGACGACATCAAGACGGCGCGCCTGCTGCAATTGCAGAACCTGTTGGAGCGGCAACAAAGATCTTTCAACGCCGCTTGCATCGGGCGTGTGTTACCCGTGCTGTTCGAACGCCGGGGGCGGCGAGAGGGCCACATTGTCGGACGAACGCCCTATCTGCAGTTGGTGCATGCCGAGGCAACAGCCGATGCGGTTGGCCACATTCTTCCCGTTACGATTTCCGCGTCAACCCGAAACAGCCTGACTGGCACCGTCCAGGCGGCCTGAAGCATCCTATTCACCTCGGCGGCGCTGATGCAGTCCCGAGGCTGTCATCGCTTCACGGTGCGCACTATGCTAACGTCGAACCATGTTGCGCCATCAGACGGAGCTTTGAGAATTGTCAACCAATCGCGGACCATCCGCTCCGGGAGGCACCCGAGCCGTTAAGGCCGGTGCAGCGAAATCCAGTTCTGCGACGAAACGCGTAGTGGTGCCATTCGAAGACAATCGCCTCCTTTCACGCCTGTTCGGTGAGCACGACGCTCATCTGGCGTTACTGGAGGATCGCCTGGGCATCCAAGCTCAGGCACATGGCAATGTGGTAGCATTGGCGGGCTCACCAGCGTCGATCGACATCGCACGCAGCGTGCTCGAGCGCCTTTACACGCGGCTTGCCAAAGGAGAAGACATCGCGCCGGGCGACTTCGATGGCTTGATCCGCCACTCGGGCGACGCCCCCGAGGGCGCTTCGGATGGCCGTGCGCAGGTCGCCACGCGGCGCAAAACGGTCAATGCGCGCACGCCGGCCCAGAGCGTCTACATGCGGGCGATCGACCGCCTGGATCTCGTGTTCGGTATCGGCCCTGCCGGTACCGGGAAAACCTACATCGCCGTGGCATACGCCGCACATTGCCTTGAACGCGGTATTGTCGAGCGCATCATCCTGTCCCGGCCAGCCGTCGAAGCGGGCGAGCGGTTGGGTTTTCTACCTGGAGATATGCGCGACAAGGTCGACCCGTATCTGCGTCCACTTTACGACGCGCTGTATGATGTGCTGCCGCCGGAGAAGGTCGAGCGCGACCTGGAGGCCGGCGTCATCGAAATCGCACCCCTGGCATTCATGCGCGGCCGTACGCTGGCAAACGCTTTCGTGATTCTCGACGAGGCACAGAACACGACCAGCATGCAGATGAAAATGTTTCTCACTCGTCTCGGCGAGGGCTCGAAGATGGTGGTGACCGGCGACCCGAGCCAGATCGATCTTCCGCCGGGCCAGAAGTCCGGCCTCGACGAGGCGGTGGCACTGCTTGCTGGCGTGGCCGAGATCGAGACGGTCCGATTCAACGCCCAGGACGTTGTGCGCCGCGATCTCGTCGCCCGTATCGTCGAAGCTTACGAACGGGCAAGCCCGAAGAAGGTTTGATAATGACTGCGCCCAACGCGCCCCTAGCGGCAATAGAGCACGCAAGCGATGATGGGGCTGCGCCGGCCCTGACGGAACCTCCATTAGAACGACTTAACCTCGAGATCATCGAGGAAGCCGGAGGCTGGAGCTCATTCGGAGCGATCGACACATTGATCGGGCCCGTTGTCGCGGCCTTGGCGCGGCATCCAGCCTTGGGGTCGCACCTGCCGGCCGGCGCCTGCCTGGTGCTTGGCGATGATGCGCTGTTGCGAGAACTCAACGCCCGGTACCGAAAAATCGACAAGCCGACCAACGTGTTGTCGTTTCCAGCTCCCATCGTGGCGTCCGGCATTGCGGATGCGGTCGGGGTTCGCGCGCTCGGCGATGTCGTGCTCGCGTTGGAAACGGTGCAGCGCGAGGCGGCGCTGCAGACAATCGCACCCGTCGACCACATTCAGCACCTTGTCGTACACGGCCTTCTGCACCTGATGGGCTACGATCACGAGACGGAAGCCAACGCGAACTTGATGGAATCACTCGAGGTCGAACTATTGGCGCAAATCGGCTTGGCGAGCCCTTATCCAATCGGCCCGATGGACAGCCCGAAGGCTCAATCGTGAGCAGCGATCAAACCAAGGAGCCCACCGCGTCACAGCCAGTCATCACTACATCGACCGGCGGCGCGTCGAATGTCGGCAACTCCGTACCGCAACGCAGTTGGTTCGCCAATCTGCGCGCAAGGCTTGGGCTGCCGAATGGCCCGAGCTTGCGTGAAACGCTTGAGGATGCGCTCAACGCAGAGCAGGGCCAACCGACGGCTTTCACCGCCGAAGAACGCGGTATGTTGCTGCGCCTTTTGCGGTTCGGCACGCTGCGGGTCGAAGACGTGATGGTGCCACGCGCCGACATTATCTCGGCAGAAGAGAACGAGCCACTTGGCGACGTCTTGCGCATCTTCGAAGATGCCGGAGTCAGTCGCGTACCGCTGTTTCACGAAACCCTGGATGATCCGCGCGGCATGCTGCATGTCAAGGATCTGCTGCGCTGGATGATGGGCGAAGCGGCGGGCAACGGTGCGATGGCTGGGGCGCACTACGATCCAACACGAAAGCATGCAGCATCGACGGATTTAGAGTCGGCAGCCCCACCACCGCATCGGCCGAACCTCGGCAGAGTCGATCTGACGCGACCGATCGCATCGGTGAAATTGCGGCGCCCGGTGCTTTACGTACCGCCTTCGATGCCGGCGATGAACCTGCTGATCCGTATGCAGTCCACGCGCATTCACATGGCGCTCGTCGTCGATGAGTATGGCGGCACCGACGGCCTCATTACCATCGAGGATCTCGTCGAACAGATCGTCGGCGACATCGAGGACGAGCACGATGAATTGGAAGACGCACATATCACGAGCGATCCGAAGCTCGGGCTGGTGGCGTCGGCCCGCACGCCGGTGAAGGAACTCGAAGCGCATCTCAATCTTAGGTTACTCAAGGCTGACGAAGAGACATCGATCGACACGCTGGGCGGGCTCGTATATGCCCTCGTCGGCCGCATTCCCGCACGTGGCGAGATCGTCTCGCACGCAGCCGGCGTCGAATTCGAGGTGCTTGATGCCGATCCGCGACGCGTCAAGCGGCTGAAGATCAGCGACAAGCGCGCACCGCACGAGATCGCGTCAGCGACAACGGCCCCGGTCGGCAAATGAGTTCCGTGCGCGGTGATCCGGCCCCTGCCGCCCGGCAGAGCCTGGCGATCGGTCTTCATGCTCTAGCCCGCCGATGTCGTGATGCCGGTCGCTGGCAACGTGCGGCAGCGGCCATGATCGCGGGCGGCGCCTCGGTATTGGCGATGGCCCCGTTCTTCCTGTCGCCGGTCCTGTTCGTTACTTTGCCCATGCTGGTCTGGCTCATCGATGGCGCACGGCAGGGCAACGATGCGCCGCGTTGGGCGCTGCTCTCTGTATTCGGAACCGGGTGGTGGTTCGGCTTCGGCTATTTTCTGCTTGGGCTGTTCTGGGTTGCGGAAGCATTTCTCGTCGAAGCCGAACGTTTTTTGTGGGCGCTACCTTTTGCCATCACACTGCTGCCGGCAGGGCTTGCCCTGTTTTTTGGCGCAGCTGCAGTGATCGCGGCAAAAGCGTCCAGGCAGGGTATCGAGACGGTACTGGCGCTGGCATTGACGATGTCAGCCGCTGAGTGGCTGCGCGGGCATATTCTGACGGGGTTTCCCTGGAACACGCTCGGCTATGCGCTCACCCACCCGCTGCCATTGATGCAGGCGGCGGCGGTGTTCGGAATATATGGCCTGACACTGTTGACTGTTTTGATCTTCGCTGCGCCGGCCGTGCTGTGGGCGGACGCTCGGCAGCGCAAATATGCGGCTCTGGTGATCGCGATCGGCCCCCTTGCCGTGTTGGCCGCCGCCGGGTCTGCGAGATTGACGGCGACCGATCCTGTAGTCGATGGGGTCCGTTTGCGCATCGTGCAGCCCAGCGTCCCCCAACGGGAAAAATGGCGGCCGGAAAACCAGCGCAGCATCTTTCTCGAGCACATCGCACTTTCGGGGCAAGATCAGAGCGGACTGGCCGTGGGGCTGACAGGCGTCACGCATGTGGTCTGGCCCGAAGCCGCGATGCCGTTCCGGCCGCTCGACAGTCAAGATGCCTTGGCTGCGATCGGTGAGATGCTGCCACCTGATACCTATTTGATTTCCGGCGCGCTGCGTCTCACCGATGCTTCAGCGGCGGTTGCGCCCGGCGCGCCGATCCGTGAAGCACGCAACAGCCTCATGGTGTTCGATGCCGTGGGCGGGCTTGCTTCCCTGTACGACAAGATTCACCTGGTTCCTTTCGGCGAGTATCTGCCGTTCAAAACGGTGCTTGAAAAAATCGGGCTCGAACAACTGGTCCGGCAACGAGGGGGCTTTGGTGCAGGCGCCGGACCGCGACCCCTCCTACAAGTGCCGGGATTGCCCTTGGTCAGTCCACTAATCTGCTATGAAGCGATATTCCCCGGAGCAATCGTGCAGGGGAGGGAACGCCCCGGCGTCCTGATCAATCTTACGAACGATGGATGGTTCGGCAATACCACCGGCCCGCGTCAGCATTTGCATCAAGTGCGCGTGCGGGCAGTCGAGGAAGGGCTGCCTGTCGTCCGCGCGGCAAACAATGGGATCTCCGCCGTGATCGCACCTTCGGGCCGGATCGTCGGCCAGTTGGGGCTCAATGTTCGCGGCGTTATCGATGCAAAATTACCACAAGCAATAATGCCGACGTATTACTCGAAGTTCGGCGATTTCATCTTTGCAGCGGGTTGGGCAGCCTGTGCCCTGGCGCTTTTTTGGCTGCGGCAACAGCCACGGTAGTGTGGCCATCACACCCCTTGCTATTGTAGGTTGTTCACGACCCAGCCATGGTGCGCTCACCAAGTCCCGAGCGGCCAACGGGTCCGGTAACGGCAGAGGCTTACGCGACGATGTCCCAAGGTGACGAAAAAGGCTCCCGTAAAGCCAGCCCCATCGATCTGCACGTTGGTAGCCGGGTCCGCTTCCGCCGGATGCTTCTTGGCATGAGCCAGGAACGGCTTGGGGAACAGCTTGGGCTGACGTTTCAGCAGGTGCAGAAGTACGAAAAAGGCACCAATCGGATCGGGGCCAGCCGGCTCTACGATCTTGCGAAGGTTCTGGGGGTCAAAGTCAGTTTTTTTTATGAGGAAGCCCCGGGTCACCTCGGAATGGGCAAAGCCGATGGTGACGGAGCCGGCGCCGCGGGATTTTCCGAAATGCCGGCGGAAACCTATGCCGCCGACTACCTCGGTACCCGCGAAGGCTTGGAACTGAACAAGGCATTCGCCAGAATATCCGACCCGAAGGTGCGACGCACGATCGTCGAATTGATCCGCTCGCTCGCCGGCGAAGACACAAAACCTGCTGAAGACCCGAAGGCCTGAACTCGCCGCCCTGGCGCGACTTGACCGGGTTGCCAAAGGATATAAATAGACGCGGCGTCTGACCAAGCTATTTCACGGGGTTTTCCAGTGGCACGCCAATCTTTTTTGTTCACGAGCGAGTCCGTTTCCGAGGGCCATCCAGACAAGGTCTGCGATCAGATCTCGGACGCAGTGCTCGACGCACTTCTGGAAAACGACATCAAGCTCGGGATCGCCGACGACAGCCGGGTCAATACCAGGCTCGGCTGTGAAACTTTGGCGACCACAAACAAGATCGTGATTGCCGGTGAAGGTCGCGGTCAGGCACCATTGTTCAAGAATTATGAAGGCAAGAAGGAAGCATTGATCAATCGGGAAATCGTAACGCAGCTTGCCCGCGATGTGGTCCGCGACATCGGCTATGATCAGGACGGGTTCTCCTACCACGGTCTCGATGTCGAAGTGCTGCTGCACGGTCAGTCACCCGACATTGCGATGGGCGTCGACGCCAAGCAATCCGGCAATGCCGGTGAGCAGGAGGGCGCTGGCGACCAAGGCATGATGTTCGGCTTCGCTTGCACCGAGAGCGAGGTCTACGAGAAGGGCACCTTCATGCCGGCACCGATCTTCTTCGCCCACAAGGTGCTCAAGGTCTTGTCGGACAAGCGCCGCTCGAGGGAGCTGCCCGATCTGCAGCCGGACGCCAAGAGCCAGATCACCGTGCAATACGTCAACGGCAAGCCGGTTGGCTGCACCAAAGTGGTGGTCTCTACCCAACACAATCAGCGCAATTCGGAGGGCCGTGAATATACTCCGTCGATGGTCAAGGAGATGATCGCAGCGGCGGTGGCGGGGGCGTTGCCGGCAGGATGGATGCCTAAGAGCAGTGCAGACTTCCTCGTCAATCCGACCGGTAATTTTGTCGTCGGCGGCCCGGATGGCGACTGTGGTTTGACCGGGCGCAAGATCATCGTCGATACCTATGGTGGGTATGCCCCGCACGGCGGCGGTGCATTCTCTGGCAAGGACCCGACCAAAGTCGATCGGTCTGCCGCCTATGCCGCACGCTACCTTGCCAAGAATGTCGTCGCGGCTGGATTGGCGGAGCGCTGCATGATTCAGGTGGCCTACGCCATCGGCGTTGCCGAGCCGATGTCACTTCTGGTCGATACCCAGGGCACGGCCAAGTGCGACGAAGCCAAGCTCGAACGGGTACTGGCCGAGTTGTTCCCGTTGCGCCCGACCGATATCCGCCGCAAGCTCGAGCTCAACAAGCCGATCTATCGCCGGACAGCATCCTATGGTCACTTCGGCCGCGCGCCGGACAAGGATGGCGGTTTCTCCTGGGAGCGCACGGACCTGGCCGACGCGATCCGCGAGGCGGTCGGGTGATCAAACACGCCGCGCACGGCGGCCGGCCCCCAAAAGGGGAGTTGCCGTGCGCAATGAAGAACGAGTTGCGATCGTTCGGCCGCCGTCGCGCGCGTCCGCTGACCGCGCGCCAGCAGGGTCTGGTCGACCGTACACTGCCGCGTCATAAGCTGCATCTGAACGGGCGCGCGCCGGATGCCGCGATGCTGGCGCATCACCTCATGCCGGCGGCAAACGACGTCTGGCTCGAGATTGGCTTCGGCGGGGCCGAGCATCTGATCTGGCAGGCGACGCATCGCCCCGATGTCGTCTTTATCGCATGCGACCCGTTCATCGATGGCGTCGTCAAGGCGCTCGGCAAGATCGAGGAACGGGGCACCGAAAATATCCGTCTTCATGATGGCGACGCCCGCGACATGCTTCGCTGGCTGCCGGATGCCTCGATCGGCCGCGCTTTCATTCTGTTCCCGGACCCGTGGCCGAAGGCCCGGCATCGAAAACGCCGCCTCGTCTCGTCTGCCACTTTAGAGCTGCTGGCGCGCGTCCTGCGCCCTGGCGCGGATCTGCGGATCGCGACCGATATTGGTGACTACGTGCGGACAACGATGTTGGCATTCAGCCAGCAATCCGCGTTCGCGTGGATTGCCGCCACACCGGCCGATTGGCGCACGCAAGATGCCGACTGGCCGGTGACGCGCTACCAGCAAAGAGCGATGCGCGAGGCTCGCCGCTGCTATTTTTTGCGATTCAGCCGCATATGAACGTCGATTGAGAGAAGCGAATGGCCGTGCATCAACTCATGGTTAAGTATGTAAATACCGACGCGCCGCACCTGAATCTCTCTTGACCCGCGCAACTATTTTCAAGTATCCAAATCCTGCTCATGATCATCTCAACTTTGGAGTGGGTCCGAAAGGATCCGCTCTTTTTGTTTTAACGACCACTTTCGATCCGAGAGGCATGCGCCAGTAGTCTCGGGAATACTGCCGGAATGAGTGTCATAGACTCGAACGCGGTTGATCAACGTTTCGTTCTGGAAACAGGGCTTGCCGCGGGCGTCGCGACCCTCGCAGAGCCGGTGCTTGCTGACCTGGGATATCGACTTGTTCGCGTGCAGCTGACCGGCACCGACGCGCAAAGCTTGCAGATCATGGCCGAGCGCTCGGATGGAACGATGACGGTCGGTGACTGTGAACTGGTCTCGCGGCAGTTGTCGCCGGTACTCGATGCCTATGACCCGTTGCCGGGCGCCTACCGCCTGGAGATTTCATCTCCGGGCATCGACCGGCCGCTCGTCAGGCCGTCGGATTTCGAGGATTGGTCCGGCTACGAGGCCAAGATCGAGCTGTTGCAGACGGTTAACGGCCGCAAGCGTTTCAGGGGCTTGATCGAGGGTTTCGAGAGCGGCGAGGTCCGCATCGCGTGCGATCTCGATCAGGTAGGAGTGCAAGTTCTGGGTTTCCCCGTGTCTATGATCAGGGAAGCCCGGCTGGTGCTGTCCGACGATCTCATCCGTGAGACGTTGCGGCGGGCGAAGAAGTTGACGGAAGGTGCCTCGGTGGCGCCATCCGTGGGTTCGACAGGCGAATAGAAGGTCCAAGTTCATGGCTGTTGCAGGTGTGAGTGCCAATCGTTTGGAACTGCTCCAGATCGCCGACGCAGTCGCGCGTGAGAAGACGATCGACCGCAAGATCGTTATCGAGGCGATGGAGGACGCCATTCAGAAGGCGGCCAAGTCGCGTTATGGTGCGGAAAACGACATCCGCTGCGAGATCGATCCGAAGTCGGGCGAAACGCGGCTTTCCCGCGTGATGGCGGTAGTCGATCTGGTCGAGAACGACTCGACACAGATCATGCTCGCGGATGCCAAACGCCGCAATCCGGATGCGAAGATCGGCGACTTCATTGCCGAGTCTTTGCCGCCGCTGGATTTCGGACGCGTCGCCGCGCAGAATGCCAAGCAGGTGATCGTGCAGAAGGTGCGCGACGCGGAGCGCGAGCGCCAGTTCGGCGAATACAAGGACCGCGTCGGCGAAATCATCAATGGCACCGTCAAGCGCGTCGAGTACGGCAACGTCATTGTCGATCTGGGTCGCGCCGAGGGCATCATCCGGCGCGACGAGATGATCCCGCGCGAGACCCCGCGCTATGGCGACCGGATCAGGTCACTGATCCACGACGTCCGTCGCGAGCCGCGCGGGCCACAGATTTTTCTGTCCAGGGCAAAGCCGGAGTTCATGGCCAAGCTGTTCGCGATGGAAGTGCCGGAAATCTACGACAACGTCGTTGAAATCAAATCGGTGGCGCGCGATCCGGGCTCGCGCGCGAAAATTGCCGTGATTTCCAAGGACAGCTCGATCGACCCCGTCGGCGCCTGCGTCGGCATGCGCGGCGCGCGCGTCCAGGCAGTCGTCAACGAGCTGCAGGGCGAGAAGGTCGACCTCATCCAATGGAACCCGGATGCGGCGACCATCATCGTCAACGCGCTCGCGCCAGCCGAAGTCTCGAAGGTCGTGCTCGACGAGGATGCCAGCCGCATCGAGGTGGTGGTGCCCGAAGCGCAGTTGTCGCTGGCCATCGGCCGCCGCGGCCAGAATGTGCGGCTCGCCTCGCAGTTGACCGGCTGGGACATCGATATTCTCACTGAGCAGGAGGAAAGCGAGCGCCGCCATAAGGAGTTCGCGGAGCGCTCGGCGATGTTCATGGAAACGCTTGACGTGGACGAGGTGATTGCTCAGCTGCTCGTCACCGAAGGCTTCGCGACGGTCGAAGAAGTCGCCTACGTCGAATCCTCGGAAGTGGCGCACATCGCAGGTTTCGACGAGAACACGGCAGAGGAAATTCAGACGCGTGCGCGGGAGTACCTCGAAAAGCAGGAGAAGGCACGCGACGATCGCCGCCGCGAGCTGGGTGTCTCTGACGACCTGGCCCAAGTCGCGGGCGTCTCGTCCACGATGCTGGTCGCGTTTGGCGAGAACGGCGTAAAGTCGCTCGAAGACCTCGCGGATTGCGCTACCGACGATCTGATCGGCTGGACCGAGCGCAAGAAGGATAAGGATGCCGAAACCATACGACACAAGGGCTTCCTTGATGGTTTCGACATCGACCGCAAAGGGGCTGAAGACCTGATCATGTCGGCACGCGTATTGGCGGGTTGGATCAAGGCCGAGGATCTCGTCAAGCCTGACGAGGCCGAAGCGCCCGAGGATGACGGCGCGGCCTTAGCGTGAACGCGGGCCGAGGACTGGTGAGTATCGATGAGCACAGAGGCGGCAAGTGAACCACGCGATGCGGCGCGGCATCGGGCAAAATCCAGCCTGCGCACCTGCATTGTCACGCGTGCCGAGCTGCCGCCGTCACAGATGATCCGCTTCGTGCCCGGGCCCGACGGCGTCATCACGCCGGATCTGGCGCGACGCCTGCCTGGCCGCGGCGTATGGGTGACTTGCAGCGCCATCCTTCTGACCAAGGCCATAAAGACGAAGGCATTCGCGAAGAGCCTGAAGAGACCGGTTTCGGCCGCCAGTGATCTTACCCCCCTGGTTGACCAACTGATGCTCAGGCGCACCATCGAGGCACTATCCCTCGCCAACAAAGCTGGCTCCGTGGTGACGGGATTTGCCAAAGTGGAGGCGGAATTGTCACGCGGCAGTGTGGTAGCGCTGCTGCATGCTGTCGATGCCGCCGAGGACGGCAGCCGCAAGCTTGATCGCAAATGGCAGGCCATCGCCCGGGATCTGGGTCGCGAGCCGCGCATCGTCGGCGAATTGACCACCACTCATTTGGATTTGGCCACGGGCAAGGAAAATGTGGTACACGCTGCCATAGGTGATGGTGGTGCCGGGCTCCGCTTTTTGACTGAGGTTGAGCGCCTAGGCCGCTACAGACAGCCTGCTTCCTCGTCTGCAAGTGATTGTGCGGCGGTGTAGCCCGCCGGTTTTGCGGTACCAATACGCCCCGATGCGCGGGTCCTGGTGGCCTTGTCGCGGTGTTTGAACTGAACGGATCGATCCAGGGCCCGCCGTGCGGAGTTCAACGATCGGCCCGCTGGAGTGAGCGTAGGATTCACGTTTGAGCTGGCATCGGCGAGCGATGCCAGCTCAAACGATCCTGCCCTAGAGTGCTGGAAAAACGGATCAGGTATGAGCGAACCGAAAGAGACTGCCGAAAAGACCGGGGCCACGGGCGGGCGCAAGCCATTGAGTCTGGTGCACCGGGTCGAGTCGGGCCATGTGCAGCAGAAATTCAGCCATGGCCGCTCGAAGACGGTGGTCGTCGAGAAAAAGCGCAAGCGCTCGATCGATGTCGACGAGCCGGCAGCACGAAGCGCGAGCCCGGCGCCGGCGCCCGCTCAGCGCCCGCAGGCAACTCGCCC
>JBGTIU010000143.1:0-25434 GCA_041745515.1 Hyphomicrobiaceae bacterium
AGCGACCAGCCTGCGGGCGGCGCGGCAGCAGGCGGCGCGGCGGGAGCTGTCTGTCGCGTCCGATTATTGAGTTCCTGCGCCAGACTCGATCCGAGGGTGCTGAGGGCGTGGCCACGATCCTCGCGGGGTGGGGGTTGATACAGTCCGGCTGCTCCCGGCGGGATGACATCGCGTCTCGAAGCCTCGCGCGTAGTCAGGCTAGACAATTGTTCGAGGGCCCGTAGTTGATCACCGAGCGCGCGACGCATGGCCTCGGTACTTTCACGCGCGGTATCCGGCAGCGTGTTGAGCTGCAACCGCATGCGATCCTGCTCGGCGGCGAGCTCGTTTGCCGCCATCGATGCACGCTCGCGCATCTCGGACGACGATGCGGTGAACTGGTCGGTCAGGCTTCCCAATCGCTGCGACAAATCCTGCGAAACAGTCGAGACCTGGGAGCGCAGGTCGTCGAACGCTCGGTCGGTTTCGGTGGTCGCGTCCCGCTTGAGCCGTTCGATGTCGGCGATCGCCGAACGCGAGCGCTGTTCGGCGCCTCGCGCCATTTCATCAGTCAGCAAGCGCGCACGGCTCTCGGCTGCGGTCAATGAGCCTTCGAGCGACGCCGAATAGCCCTGCATGAAGCGCGACAGGTCTTCCGCCTTGCCGCTCATGCGATCGAGCGTCTGGCCAAGTTCGGCCTGCCGGCTCTGCAGCGTCAGGTCGATCTTGTAGTTCGCAGTTTCGAGCGCGTTCGCGGCCTTCATGATCGTTTGGCCCTGGTTTTCGAACCGGTTCGTGACGCTATGGATCTGGCCAAGCAGGTTTTCGGAAACGTTCTTCAGCAGATCGGATTGACTAGCGAGACCCTCTATCGCCATGATCGACTGCCGCGTGATGTTCTCGCTGGTGCGTCGAACGGCATTGATGCCGTGCATCAGCGTTTCGTCGAGTTCAACTGCCTGTTTGCCGATCGTATCGCCCATGCTGCGGGCATGGTGCTCCATCGCCGCCGTCAGTGCGTCGGCCTTTTCGCTGACCGCTCCGTCGATGGCGAGCGTCGAGCGCATGATCGATTCGTCAAACAGGCGCAGCCGCTCTGAGAATGCATCATCGAGCGTTTTGGTACGGTCCACCAGTTGCATGTCGAGCGCTTGCGCTCGGTTGGCGAGCGTCGAGTCGAGGGCGCGGGAATACTCCTCGAATACAGTCTGCAGCGTTTCCGTACGCCCACCGATGGTGGTGTCGAGCGACGTCATGTAGCCGCCGAACATTTCCTCCATTTCCTGGGTGCGATTGCCGAGTGTGGCGCCCAGCGCCACTGTATAGGTCTCGAGCACGCCTTGCAGCTGGTCTGTCCGTGAACCTAGCGTCGCCTCGAGGTTGCCGGTTTGGGTTCCGATCGCCGTTTCGAGTGCGGTGAGGTTCTGGCCTGCACCTTCGATGATGTGGGCCAGTTTGAGTTGCTGGTTGGATAGCGTTTCGATCAGAACCGGGACTTGGCTGCCCATGGCGCGCAGCGACTCCGACATCTGATCTCCGGTAGAAATCAATGCGTGGCGCTCGTTTGCCAGTTCCTGAATAAGACCTCGGATGCGACGCTCATTGTCCTCGTAAGAGCGCTCCAGCGCGGTAACCTCGTTATGCACCATTGCTTCGAGCTCGCCGGCACGCCCTAGGGCGCGGGACACCGCATCGTTCATGAAGGATACCTGACGGCGCACGGATTGCCCGAGCGACGCTGCTGATTGTTCGGCCATGCGATCAGGTTCAGACAGGCGCACCGCCACTTCAGTCATGGCCGTGGAACGTAGCTTGAGTTCCTCTGCGCGCCACGCGAGCAAAGCCATGAACCAAAACAGTGCGATCGGACCCAGCAGAGTTGCAATGGCCGGCATGATGCCTGCGCTGGCAATAGCGGCCCACAATCCGATACCACTCATGATTTCGGGGCCGATCGCCGCCCAGCCAACACCGAGCCCGAGCGCCGACCACAGCCCGCTGGCGGCCGCGGCGATAACAAACGGTTGGTTCGAAGGTTTTTGATTGAGCGCGTAGATCAGGCCACCGATCGAGGGCGCATCGTCATTCGCCGCGATGCGCCCGCGCGATGGGCCTGCCGGTCGTCTGCGCGCGGATCGCCTGTGCGCCGGTTCGTCTCCGGCCGTCGACTTTGTCGCCGATTGCAACCCCTCGACGCTAACGAATGCCTCGCCGGATTCCGGCTCGCCTGCAGACCGCTCGCCCGATGATGCTACCCGCTTCGGCGACATCGTATGGCCACCTTCCAGCGGTGCCGCATTCGCGGTAGGCAACGGAGGCGGACCCGTGGCAGGTAAGACAACGACGTGCGGCGGGCCGCCGACGCCCGCCCCACGCCCTGAACTGGCGCCTCTCGCGGATTTGGAGTCTCCCGCCATTCACCCGCCCGTCGACGACTTGCCGTTTGGTCGTAGAACTCACGCTGCACAGAAAACAACTGTTGCTGCAACATAAAGGCCCAGAGAGCCTGTGGAATACACCTGCGCTTGTAAGTTAAGCCCCAAAATCGGCCATAAGCCGCCCCAGGATCACGGCAGTAGGCATGGTTTGAGGCAAAAGCATGGATCGGCGCTGCAACTCAGCTCCAGGAAATACGCCGCGTCATCAACGGATTGATGCGAGGGCGAACGAGCGGTTTACAAGTTCTTATTCCGGCCCATGGCATAAATCAGTTTCGATTGACGGCATACGACGTTTTCGGGAAGCAGGCCCCAATGCGCACGGGTACAGCCGTGTTTGCGGTTCAACAGTCTACCGCGGCCGGTGGATCGACCTCGGAAGTGGCGCTGGACCTCGAACATCTGCGGCGATTCACTCTAGGCGACTCGAACCTCGAGCGCGAAGTGTTGACCCTGTTTTCCGAGTATGCACCGCTGACGATCGCGCAATTGCGTGCTGCTACAACTGAAAAAGGCTGGCACGATGCCGCGCATTCTTTAAAGGGCTCTGCCGGGGCAATCGGCGCCGCCTGCTTAGCTCGTGCCGCCGCTTATGCGGAGCAATTGAAAGGCCAGCCGGAGCGCTGGTCGAGTGCCATAGCCCAGCTTGACGCGGCCATGGGCGCCACTCTCGCAATGATTGCCTGCCACTCGACGACACCAGACAACGCTGCTCCCGCCCGCGCTTGATCGTTGTCTTTACCGAAGCCGTGGCACGGGCGCGCGCCTGCTTGTTTTCAGCGGCGCGACTGTCTAACACTGCCGCCGACCCCACGGCATTTCAAGGCAGCAGCAATGGCCAAGATCACGTTTGTCCAACCCGACGGCACGAGCCAGATCGTGGACGCCGAGCCAGGCGTCACGGTGATGGAAGCCGCCAAGATCAACTTGATCGCGGGTGTTGAAGCAGAATGCGGCGGCGCTTGTGCCTGTGCCACTTGCCACGTCTATGTTGACGAAGCATGGACAGGGCGCACCGGCAAGCCGGCGACCATGGAAGAAGACATGCTCGATTTTGCTTTCGACGTGCGCGAGGAGAGCCGCCTGTCGTGTCAGATCAAAGTGACCGCCGATCTTGATGGCTTACTGGTGCGCGTTCCAGCGAAACAGTTCTAGATACTGTCTTCCTGCAGTCTCGCGGCTCGGTTGATGCCTCGAAACTCGACCGGATGGAGCCAACATGCCTTTCGATACCCCTGCGGCTGCAGAAATGCACGCCACATTGAACGCCGCTGACGCAACAATTGAAACCGATGCCCTGATCATCGGCGCCGGTCCGGTCGGTTTGTTCGCTGTGTTCGAATTGGGGCTGCTCGACATCAAGGCGCACGTCGTCGACATTCTCGGCAAGCCCGGTGGCCAATGTGCGGAACTCTATCCGGAAAAACCCATCTACGACATTCCGGGTCTGCCGATCGTGAGCGGGCAAGAGCTGACCGATCGGCTGATGGAGCAAATTAAACCGTTTCACGCAACATTCCACCTGGGCGAGCGGATCGACGGTTTGAAGCGCGAAGCCGACGGCCGGTTCCGCATCGAGACTGATGTCGGCAAGGTATTTCGGGCCAAGGTTGTGGTTGTGGCGGCCGGCGGCGGTTCGTTCACGCCGAAGCGGCCGCCCCTGGCTGGTATCGAAGCATTTGAAGGCACCAGCGTTCACTACGCCGTGCGCCGCATGGAGCTGTTCCGCGGCAAGCATGTGCTGATTGTCGGCGGCGGAGATTCCGCGCTCGATTGGACGCTCAACCTGCAGCCTATCGCCGGTAGTTTGACACTGCTACATCGCCGTGACGATTTTCGCGGTGCGCCGCACTCGGTCGAGCAGATGCGCAAGCTGGTGGCTGACGGTGCGATGCGACTGATGATCGGCCAGGTCACAAGTCTGCACGGCGCGGGCGCCGAGCTCGACGGCGTAACCGTCAAGACTAAGGAGGCCGAGGAGCGGATCGAGTGCAATGCCATGCTGCCGTTCTTCGGGCTGACGATGAAGCTTGGACCGATCGCCGGTTGGGGCCTCAATCTGAACGAGAACCTGATCCCGGTCGACACCGCGCGGTTCGAGAGCAGCGAGCCGGCGATCTTCGCGGTCGGCGATATTAATACCTATCCGGGCAAGCTGAAGCTCATCCTTTCAGGGTTCCACGAGGCAGCCCTGATGTCTCAGGCTGCGCACCGCATCGTCTACCCTGGCAAAAAACTATTGTTCCAATACACAACCTCTTCGTCGAGCCTACAGAAAAAGCTCGGCGTCAGGTGAGGCTTGTGCCGCGGGCTTAGGATGCATAATTCGCCGCATCCGGCGGTTCCGCAAAGCGGAGTCAGCTTGACAAAAAACGCATTCGGTCGAGGGCGCCTTGCAGAATAATGGCTGCCGCCATCTTGTCGATCACCTCTGCGCGGCGACGGCGGCTGGTATCGGCGGCAAGCAACGTCCGCTCCGCCGCAGCCGTGGTCAGGCGCTCGTCCCAAAGTAGGACCGGGAGCGGCGACACGTAATTGAGGTTGCGCGTAAACGCGCGCGTTGCCTGGGCGCGGGCGCCTTCGGAACCATCCATGTTCGATGGCAGGCCCAGCACGAAACCATCAATCTCATGTTCGAAGGCGATGCCGAGCATCCGGTTGACGTCCACCGTGAACTTCGTTCGATGGATCGTGAGCAGCGGCGTAGCAATCATCCGCGACACGTCGGACAAGGCAAGGCCGATCGTTTTTGTTCCCAGATCGATGCCGATCAGCCGCCGGCCCGGAGCGAGAAGTGTCGCGAACGCGACGATGTCTTCGATCGTTGTTCCGTTGGGCGCGCTCAAGCGTCCGCCTGGGCAGCAATGATGCTTTCAAAAACGCGGCGGCCGTCAGTCGAGCCGAGCGCCGCTTCACATGCGTTCTCTGGATGCGGCATCATGCCGAGTATGCGACCGGTCACGTCCGCAATGCCGGCGATGTTGTGTTGCGAGCCGTTTGGGTTGGCCTCGGTTGTGATCGCGCCGGACTTGCTGGCATAGCGGAAGATCACGCGGTTTTCGCCTTCGAGGCGCTCGAGCGTTGCGGCATCGGCAAAATAGTTGCCATCACCATGCGCGACGATCACCTTTGCGATGTCGCCCGTCTGGTAGAGATTTGTGTACATGGTGCCGGCGTTCTCGACCCGCAGCCACACATCCTTGCAGACGAACTTCAGCGACGCATTACGCAACAGCACACCGGGCAGCAGCCCCGCCTCGCACAATGTCTGGAATCCGTTGCACACGCCTAAGACAGGCGTTCCGGCTTTCGCCTTCGCGACGACGTCCCGCATGATCGGGGAATGCGCAGCCATTGCGCCCGTGCGCAGGTAATCGCCGTAGGAAAAGCCGCCGGGCAGGACAATCAGATCGGCTCTCGGAACTTCTGTGTCGCCATGCCAAACCATCATCGAGGGGCGGCCAGACACGGCTTCGATAGCCTCGGCGATGTCCCGCTCGCGGTTGGTGCCGGGGAAGACGATGACGGCCGAGCGCATCATGTCACCGCGCTAGTTCGTAGCTGAAGTTTTCGATCACGGTGTTGGCCAGCAGATCGCGGCACATGCGTTCCACAAGGGCGCGTGCCTTGGTCTCGTCGGCTTCGGCCAGATCGACCTCGATGTACTTGCCTTGCCGCACGTCTGAGACACCGCTGAAGCCGAGCCCGCCAAGCGCGCCCAGGATCGCCTTTCCCTGCGGGTCGAGGACGCCATTCTTTAGAGTGATTCTGATGCGGGCTTTCATGGTAGTGCAGCGGAGTAGCGAATAGCGAATAGGGAACAGCAAGTGCGCCAAGTTCTGGCCTCTGCTACTGTGACCGGCTCGTTACGCGCTACTCCCTATTTGCTCCTGTTAATTCGGTTTCGTGCCATTCGAGGACACCAGTACGGGACCAGCCCCCTTGGGTGGGCGATTTTCAGTCAGTACGCCAAGCCGGCGAGCAACCTCCTGATAGGCTTCGAGGACGCCGCCCAGATCGCGACGAAAGCGGTCCTTATCCAGTTTGTCGGCGGTGACGACGTCCCATAGGCGGCAACAGTCCGGGCTGATTTCGTCGGCTAGGATGATCCTCATCTGCTCATCGTTCCAGTGACGGCCGAACTCCACTTTGAAATCCACGAGGCGGATGCCGATGCCGAGAAACAGGCCGACCAAAAAGTCGTTGATGCGCAATGCCAGTGACATGATCTCGTCGATCTCTTGCGGGTTTGCCCAGCCAAACGCCGTAATGTGCTCCTCAGAGACCATCGGATCGTTGAGCTTGTCGTCTTTGTAGTAGAACTCGATAATCGAACGCGGCAGCGACGCGCCTTCTTCGAGCCCGAGACGGGTTGCCAGCGAGCCGGCCGCGATATTACGCACCACAACTTCGAGCGGTACGATCTCGACTTCGCGGATCAGCTGCTCGCGCATGTTCATGCGACGCATGAAATGCGTCGGCACGCCGATTTCGCCCAGCTTGACGAAGATGTACTCGGAGATGCGGTTGTTGAGGACGCCCTTGCCCTCGATCAACGCATGTTTTTTGGCGTTGAAAGCGGTCGCATCATCCTTGAAATGCTGGATCAGCGTACCGGGTTCTGGGCCCTCGTAAAGAACTTTTGCCTTGCCTTCGTAGATCCGGCGCCGCTTGTTCATAACGCTCATCCTCTTGCCTTTTCGGCGTCAGCCCACCGCTCGCGCGGCAGTGAGCCAGCTTAAAGTTTTTCGTTTCGGGAAGCGGCGATGCGACGATGACTCAGCGCTCATTCCAATGTCGAGACACTAGCCGAACGGGGTGGACGACACAATGTGACCGGCATGGACCACTAAAGCGTTGCCTGTGGATCGCATGGAAGCAGCCGCAACTTTTGCGTGTATTGATGTCCGACATTGTGTTTAATTCGGCGGCATGACTAAGATCGGCCTGAGTTTCGCGCCATCAAGATGAGAATTGTGGAGTTATAGATGACAACATTCGATGACCGCCAAAAAGGCTTCGAGAATAAGTTTGCCCGCGACCAAGATCTAAAGTTTAAAGCCGAGTCACGCCGGAATAAATTGCTTGCGCAATGGGCGGCGACGAAGTTGAACCTGGCGGCCGCAGACACAGATGACTATATCAAAGCTGTGCGCAAAGCGGATTTGGCTGAAAAGGGTGACGAAGATGTTGTGCGGAAGATTGCGAAAGACTTTGCAGACAAGGGCATCAACATAGTCGACGCTGAGATCCGCCGAGCTATGGGCGATTTTCTGGCCGAGGCGGTTGCTCAGATCGAAACCGGCAAGTCTTAGAAGCGAGTTTGAGCGGGTTTTACCCTAAATTTTTCAGGAATGTGCCGAGCCGGAGTAAGCCGTCGGGCCAAGGTCCATGTCCCGACTCAGTATTGATGTGGCCGGCATCCCCGGCTTCGATCAAGGTTGAGCCCCAGTCCGAGGCAAACGCACGTGCCCGATCAAGCGGGCAGGCGGGGTCATTTGACGATGCAACCAGAACGGACGGGAACGGCAGCAGGGCATCGGGAACGGGAAAAAACCCGCCATGAATGGCGGGCCAGATGTCGAGCGCGCCGAGATCGGGCGCTGCTACCAGAAACGCCCCCGCTACCATGCCCGGTGGCAGTTTGTGCGCTGCGTGCACCGCCGCGGACACGCCGCAACTATGCGCGACCAGCACCGTGGGTCTGGTCGTCATCGCGACCTGCTCGATGATGCGCCCAACCCAATCACCGATGTCTGGTGTATCCCAATCCTCCTGCTCGACCCGGCGGGCCGTCTTGATATTGCGTTGCCATCGTGACTGCCAATGATCCGGACCGGCGTTGGTCCAACCCGGAATGATGAGGAGTTCGACCTCCGAGGTTTTCACGGCGCGAACACCAGGAAAATAAAGGTCACGAAGATGACAAGATGTACGAGGCCTGACAGGACATGGGTGCGACCGGTGCCGAATGTGAGGAGGCTGACGAACAGCGTCAGTGCCAGCAGCACCGCCTCGGTCGGTGCCAGTCCGAGCACCAGATCCTTGTCGAGCCAAAGGCTGACAGCGGCGACCGTCGGGATCGTCAGTCCGATGGTGGCGAGCGACGATCCGAGCGCTAGGTTGAGGCTCTTCTGGAGAACATCGTTGCGGGCGGCGCGCACCGCGCTTACGCCCTCCGGCAGCAGCACGAGCAAAGCCACCACGACGCCCGCGAACGCACGTGGCGCCGCCCAGTGGGCGAGCCCCAGCTCCAACGTAACAGCGAACATCTTCGCGAGCAGGATGATGATGACGAGCGCTGCCAGCAAGACCACTGCGCTGATAGCCGTGGACTGCCGTGAGGGCCGGTGGAGTGGATCACTGTCGAGGCCACTAGCCTGGAAATAGTCCTGATGATGCACAGTTTGAACGAACAGAAAAATGCCGTACAGCAGTAGAGTGGCGATGCTCACAAACCCGAGCTGGCCCGCAGAGAAGATCGGCCCCGTGGTCGTCGTCGTATAACTCGGCAGAACGAGCGTCAGTACAGCGAGTGGAGCCAGCACCATCAGATATGCGCCGGCACCGTTAACCTGAAATTCCTGCTCCCGAAAGCGCAGTGCACCGAGCACGATGCAGACGCCGACGACGCCGTTGCAAACGATCATGATGACGGCAAACACTGTGTCGCGGGCCAGCGCTGGATTGCCGGTCTTGTTCAGCATGATCGAAGCTATCAATGCCACTTCGATTACAGTTACGGCGAGCGTGAGCACGAGCGTCCCGAGCGGTTCTCCAAGCCGGTGCGCTACCACTTCCGCATGATATACAGCGGCAAAAACCGTGGCCATGAGCACTCCCAGGATGGAGACGGCCATGCCGAAGCCCGAAGCCGACAATGGCACGTCGCCGTCGAAACCCAGGCCCGCGAGGATCGCCACGAAGACCGCTGCCACTGCCGGAACGACAAATGGGGACGCGGGCTGCTGCATTGAAGGCATTGGTCTAGAGTCGCTCAACTGAACACCCGCGCGAAGATCGCTTCGACATGCTTATTGTGATAGCTAAGGTCGAATAGGTGCTCCAGTTCGGTCGATTTCAGCTTTGCCGCCACATCGGGGTCGGCTCTAAGCAGGGCGAGGAATTCGCCCTCGCCGCGCCAGACCAGCCTCGCATTCCGTTGAACGAACGTATAGGCATCCTCGCGCGAGACGCCTTTTTGCGTGAGCGCCAGCATGACGCGCTGGGAGTGGATTAGACCGCCGAGACGGTCTAGATTATTCTTCATATTCTCAGGATAAACGACGAGTTTTTCGATCACGCCCGCCAGGCGATGCAACGCGAAGTCGAGCGTTATCGTCGCGTCCGGGCCAATGATGCGCTCGACGCTCGAATGCGAGATATCGCGCTCATGCCAGAGCGCGACGTTCTCCATCGCCGGTAACGCATAGCTGCGCACAATGCGGGCGAGGCCCGTCAGATTCTCGGACAGCACCGGGTTGCGCTTGTGCGGCATCGACGATGAGCCCTTTTGACCCTCGGAGAAAAACTCCTCCACCTCGTAGACTTCAGAGCGCTGCAGATGCCGGATCTCAATCGACACGCGCTCAATCGATGAAGCCACGACAGCCAATGTCGCGAAGTACATTGCATGCCTGTCCCGCGGGATGACCTGGGTGGAGACCGGTTCGGGCCTTAAACCGAGTTTGGCGGCGACATGGGCTTCGACGCGTGGGTCGATATTGGCGAATGTGCCGACTGCCCCCGAAATCGCGCAAGTGGCGATCTCCTCGCGGGCAGCGGCCATGCGCACGCGGGCGCGTGAAAATTCAGCGTAGGCTTGAGCCAACTTCAGTCCGAACGTGACCGGCTCGGCATGAATACCGTGGCTTCGGCCGATGGTCGGCGTCATCTTGTGCTCGAACGCGCGGGTCTTCAGCGCGGCACAAACACGGTCGATACCAGTCAGCAGCAGGTCGCTGGCGCGCACTAGTTGTACGCTGAGACAGGTGTCGAGCACGTCTGACGAGGTCATGCCCTGATGCACAAAACGCGCGTCGTCGCCGACAAATTCTGCAAGATGCGTGAGGAAGGCGATGACATCGTGTTTGGTGGTGCGCTCGATGCCGTCGATTCTATCAACGTCGAATTCGGCCTTGCTACCGCGCGCCCAAATTGTTTCTGCGGCATGCTTCGGGATCATACCGATGTCGGCCATGGCCGTTGCCGCGTGCGCCTCGATCTCAAACCAAACGCGATAACGCGTGCGTGCCGACCAGATCGCCACCATCTCAGGCCGGCTGTAGCGTTCGATCATCGTTACCTCTCGGAATCGAAGTGCCGATCCCCGGCTTGCGGGGGCCAGCCGTAGCAAACATGTCGCGCGACGGCAAACGCTGGACTTGATACGATTGATCGGGCACTACGCCATCCACAGTTTCAACTCATCATTCGGGCGACAAGAATGAAAGCCGACGTAATTGTGCTTGGCGCCGGTATGGCCGGTGTGTCGGCGGCATTGCACCTGGTGAAACGCGGACGCTCCGTCATTCTGGTCGACAGGCGTGGCGCGGCCGAGGAGGCATCCTATGGCAACACCGGTATCATCCAGACCGAAGCGATCGTGCCGTATACGTTTCCGCGCGATATCGGGAAGCTGGTGAAATACGGCGTCAATCGTACGTCGGAAGCCAACTATCACTTCAGCGCGCTCGCGCATCTGGCGCCCGCGCTCTTTCGCTATTGGCGCAGCAGTTCGCCAGAGCGGATAGCCGCAAGTGCGCGCGCTTATGTGCCACTGACGCGGCGCTGCCTCGCCGAACACGAGGCATTGATGAGGGAGGCTGGCGTCGAGGGCATGCTCCGGCGTACCGGCTACTTGAGGCTTTATCGAAGTCAGAAGCAGTTCGAAGAGGCTGTGAGTGCGGCCGGGCAGATCAAAATAACCTACGGTACCAACTACGAGGCGCTGGATGCTGCCGGCGTCAAGCAGGTCGAGCCGCACCTGCTGGGCCAGCATGCAGGTGCTCTCTACATTGCCGATCCGGTGAGCGTGCCCGATCCAGGTCGCATCGGCAAAGCGTACGCCGAACTGTTCGTCAAGCTCGGCGGGCGTCTGATGACGGGTGATGCCCGCACGCTTGCGCGCTCCGGCGACCTCTGGCAGATCGGCAACATCGAGGGCCCGATCGAGGCGCGTGACGTCGTGATCGCGCTCGGCGCGTGGTCCGACGACGCGCTGGCCATGCAAGGCGTGCGTGTGCCGATGTTCGTCAAGCGCGGCTATCACATGCATTTCCGACCGCGCGGCAACGCCACGCTATCCCGACCGGTGCTCGACGTGGAGGGCGGCTTCGTCATCACACCGATGACCAAAGGTATCCGGCTGACGACGGGCGCCGAGTTCGGCCGACGCGATACCGGTCCGACGCCGGTGCAATTGCGCAAGACCGAGCCGATGGCGCGTGAGATATTCCCGCTGGCCGACCGCATCGATCCGGAACCTTGGATGGGGCGCCGGCCGTGCCTGCCCGACATGGTGCCGATGATCGGTCCAGTGGTCGGAAAGAAAGGTCTGTGGGCGCACTTCGGCCACCAGCACTGGGGCTTCACGCTGGGGCCGGCGACCGGCCGCCTACTCGCCGAGATGATGACCGGCGAGGCGACCTACACCGACCCGTTCCCCTATCGCACCGACCGGTTCAGTTGATGCCGCAACGCGTCGACCGGCCACGCAGCTGCAGCGCCGCCGACCAGCGTGATGAACACGCGCCGCTTCATTGCCAATCCCAAGCTCAGGAGATGGCATCTTAGCGGTTCAAACAAGGGCGTCGATAGAGGCAACACCGGCATCAGGAGCATTGCCGCTGCGCGCGGCCAATGTCGCATTCGGGGCAACAAGCAGCCCTCAGCCGTTTCACTTCTTGCGTCCGCTTCGGCCCTGAAAGCGGGTTTTTCCAGGGTCGCTCAAGTCCGTGGCGCCCCTCCCGCCTTCACCCTCGGCTTTGCAGGTGCTGCCTGCATTGGGCGCGGATGGTCTTGAGTTCGCCCAGGGTGCGGTCGAGATCGGCGCGCTTGCGGACGAGATCGGCGATCGTCGCCTCGATACGCTCGAGCAAGTGTTTGGTCTGCGTCACTTGCGTTGGGTCGGTGTCGTAAAGCGACAGGTACTCGGCAATGTCTTCCAGCGTGAACCCGAGATTCTTGCCCCGCAGTATGAGCCGCAGCCGGGCCCGATCCCGCCGCCCATATTGGCGATTCGCGCCTTTGCGTTCGGGCATCAACAGCCCGCGCGCTTCGTAGAAACGAATAGTGCGGGTAGTGATTTCGAATTCATCGGCAAGGTCGCCGATTGAGACGGGTGCGCTGTCGTCCAGAGCCGGATCGCCAGCGTGGCGGGCACCGGATTTTGGTCTCGAACTGGCCATCAGGCGCGCTGGCGAAGCGCTTCCTCCTGTTTCAGTTCCTTTTTCGATAGCTTGCCGATCATTGTCTTGGGCAATGCATCGCGGAATTCGATCTCGGACGGCATTTCCAGCTTCGAGACCTTTTCCTCCAGGTGCTTGAGGATTTCTGCGGCGGTGGCGGTAGTGCCTGCTTTCAATTTGATGAAGGCTTTCGGCGCCTCACCACGATAGTTGTCCTTGATGCCGATAACCGTGACTTCCTCGACGGACGGGTGCTGATAGATTTTCTCCTCGAGATGGCGCGGGAAAACCTTGAACCCGGAGCAGATGATCATGTCCTTGATCCGGTCGGTGATGAATACGAAGCCTTGATTGTCCATCTTGCCGATGTCGCCGGTGCGGAAGAAGCCGTCGTGGAATGCATTCGCGGTCTCTTCAGGCTTGTTCCAGTAGCCTTTCATCACCTGTGGCCCTTTGATGCAGATCTCGCCCTCCTCGCCGAGGGGCAATTCTTTCGAAGGGTCTTCCGGCGCTCTGATCGACACGATGGTTCCCGGTAACGGCTGGCCGATCGAGTTGTTCTTCACCGGCCCGTCGAACGGGTTGAACGTCGCCCCGGGTGACGTCTCGGACAGGCCATAGGCTTCGACCACCTTGCACCCGGTCAGCGCCTCGAATCCGCGCTTGACCTCGAGTGGAAGCGGGGCGCCTCCGGACAGGCAGAATTTGAGTGACGATAGATCGAAGGACTTGATCTTCGGATGATTGAGCATGGCGTTGAATACGGTTGGCACGCCCGGCATGATTGTCGGCCTAGTGGCGGCAATCAGTTTCAGCGCGTCGTTCAGCACGAAGCGCGGCATCATGATGATCTCGGCGGCTATGGCCGCCCCGAGGTTCATGACACCGGTCATTGCGAATACGTGAAAGAACGGCAGGATGCCGATGATTTTCTCTTTGCCGGGTTCCAATCCGCCGGTCCAGGCCAGCACCTGTTGCATGTTGGTGGACAGATTTGCATGCGTCAGCATCGCGCCTTTGGGCGTGCCTGTCGTGCCGCCGGTATACTGCAGGACGGCGATATCTTCATTGGCGTCGATCGGCACCTTGCGCACTTTGCCATCATTGGCGCTGAGTTCGGCATCGGTTATGATTCTGGCGGCCACGCTCGAGCGTTTGGGATGGGCCAGCTCTTTGGCTTTGAAAAGCCTAAACAGCACCGACTTCGAACTCGGCAGCAGGCTGGTGAAGGGACAAACGATCGCGTTTTTCAAGTGACCTTCAACGATCAGCCGCTCGACTTTGTCGAATAGGACTTTCAGATCGAGCGTAACCATCAGGTCGGTTTGACTGTCCCTGACTTGGAAGATCAATTCCTCGTGGCTATAAAGCGGATTGAAGTTAACGACCGTCGCGCCCGTCCGCAGAATGGCATAATAGTAGATTATGAAGCTCGGGGAGTTGGGCAAGAACAGACCAACTTTGGCGCCCTTTCCAATGCCGCGCTGCTGCAGGCCCGCCGCGACGCGCGATATGCGGTCGCCGATTTCCTTGTATGTTGTTGTTCTGCCAAGGAAATTGGTACAAGGTGAGGCGCCGTGCGAGGCGATCGATCGCTGGATCAGCCGATACAACGGTTCGGGTGTAAATTGCATGTCCCACGCAACCCCGGCAGGGTAGCAGGTCAGCCAGGGGTAAGATGGGAGCGAACCGGCCCCGCTGAATTTGTTGGAGAGTGATCCGTTGTTGGAGCTTGTCGTCGACGTTGACATAGGTGTGAAAACCTCCCCAATCTGGTCCTGATCTCCCGTTCCGGTGTGGTCCGGACGCATCTCGCTTAGAGCTTCGGCAGGCTGATATTATTCCCGGTGGCTCGTAACGGGCCGGCGAATGCGAATAGAACATGGTTTGATGGTTCAAGACTAGTGTCCCGTTTCCGAAGTTCGCACCCAGTCCTGCGCGCGCACAATGGCGAACTTCGGAAACAAAAGGGACACTAGAATCATAAGGTTGCTAGTGTGGCTTTTGTTAGGAAGTTCCTAACCTTGGTCGTACCAGGCGTGTAGGAACTTCCGAACCGCCACAATAGTGTCCCGTTTCCGAAGTTCGCACCCAGTCCTGCGCGGGCTCGGTTGCGAACTTCGGAAACAAAAGGGGCACTAGAATCATAAGGTTGCTAGTGTGGCTTTGGTTCGGAAGTTCCTAACCGTGTCGTACTAGGAGGGTAGGAACTTCCGAACCGCCACACTAGTGAAGGATCGATAGTGATTGAATGCACCGTATCATGCGCTTTGGCGGATGGATTGAACCGAAGTAAAGCCGAAAACAGCAGTCGAATCATAAAGTTCTACTGCTGCTTTCGGATTGCGGCCAAAAACTGAGGTCGATGCAACACAACCAAAAATCAAGACTTGCAAGAGAATGATGGCAACCCATTTGGGATGTAGGCACGAGTCTTGCGGCGGGGCGTTTTCCAATTGCCGGGACCGGGATTTACGGTTTCGCCAGCGCCAGCTTGTTCTCGGAGGCGGGCTGGACTAAGGAGAGCCCAGTTATGCTATCGGTCTAATGGGCCGGCGGCTGAAAACGAACGAGTGCAAAATGGACGACGTCGCGACTAAGATCATAGATATCCTCAAGAAGCACATGAAGGAGCCGCGCGACGACATAGGTTTGTCGACAGCACTGACTGACCTCAAGATCGAGTCTCTCGATCTGGCGATGATCGTGTTTGACATCGAGGATTCTTTTGGTATCGAGATTCCGTATAATGCCAACGAAGAAGCATCCGACTTCAAGACAGTTGGCTCAGTCATCGACCGCGTCAAATCGCTGGTGGCGGGCGTCAGCAGCGGCGCCGCCGCCAAAGCCTGATCGCGTTGCCCCCGATCGTAGCGTGCTGTCCCGCCGTGATTGATACGGCGCGAAGCGTTTTTGATGAAAGTATCGATTGCTATGAGTCCTGAAACAGCTGCCCGCCGCGTCGTCGTGACCGGCATGGGAGTCGTGACCCCTATCGGCCTCAATGTTTCGGAGTTCTGGGCAGGTTTGCAGCGCGGGCAGTCGGGCGTCAGTCCGGTTGGCGGGTTTCCGCTCGAAGACTTGAAGATTTTGATTGCCGCGCAGATCAAGGAGTTCGAGCCAAGGGTGCGATTGAAGCACTTCAAGCGCGATCGACTTGTGACAATGGCCGATCGTTACTCTTGGTTTGCCGCCGCCGCCGCGAGCGAGGCGATGGACATGGCAGGGATCGAGGCGCCGGTGTCCAATCCATATCGCGCAGCTTGTATCATTGGGTCCGGAGCCGGCGGCCTTACGACCTATGAGACCGCCTATCGTGACCTTTTCATTCACAACAAACGGGCAACCCACCCGCTGACACTATTGCGGATCATTGGCTCGTCAGCCTCGGCGCATGTCGGCATCGAGTACGGTATCAAGGGACCGACGTTCGCAACCTGCTCGGCATGCTCGACGGCGACCCACGCCATCGGTATAGCGCGCGACTACATCCGCCACGGAATTGTCGACGTGGCGATCGCGGGCGCCTCCGAAAGCGTAATCAACTATGGCACTATGAAAGCATGGCAGGCACTGCATGTTCTGTCGCCGGAGGGTTGCTTTCCATTCTCGAAACGCCGCAACGGAACCGTACTTGGCGAGGGTGCGGGTATCCTGGTGCTCGAGGCTTACGAGCACGCAAAGCAGCGTGGCGCCACGATCCTGGCTGAGCTGTCGGGCTACGGGATGAGTTCGGACGCCAAGGACATGGTCAAGCCCGAGGTCGAGGGTCCGCGAGAGGCGATGCGGCTGGCGCTTGACGATGCGGGGATCGATCCGTCGCAGATCGATTACCTCAATGCGCACGGCACGGCGACCGCCGATAACGACCGCAACGAAACCAAGGCAATCAAGGAAGTGTTTGGCGATCATGCCTACCGGCTCGCCGTGTCCTCGACCAAATCAATGCACGGCCATCCGCTTGGCGCCGGAGGTGGTATCGAGGCGGTGGCGACGATCAAGGCAATGCGCGAGAGCTGGATGCCGCCGACGATCGGCCTCAATGAACCCGATCCCGAATGCGATCTCGACTACGTCCCGAATATCGGTCGCACCAAGGCCTTGAATTATACCATGTCCAACTCGTTTGCCTTCGGCGGCCTCAATGCCGTGCTCGTTTTTGGGCCTCCGCCGGCTTGACGCGTTCGACTCGTCGTATTGTGATCGTGCCAACGAACATTCTGAGAAAAGCAGGCCGATGACCGCTCGTTGTCAGCGCGAAGCCCGCGCCGGCGTCGTTCTGGTGATAGCAGCTCAGCCGGTTGCGAACAGACCTGGCAGGCGCTGTTTTATGAGCACTGCGAGATCATCGAGCGGGTCGGATCTGAGGGGTGTGATTGCTGCCAACTCCTCGGCGAACCTCATGGGTGTCAGGTCGTTGATCGCCACTGACCGGTACCAGCCGTTTTCCGACAGATACGCACGGTAATCGCGCTCATTGTCGGTCAATCTCTGCCGACGCGGTCGGACGCCGAGCGTCGGCAATGCCGCCGACACGATCATGGAGATCATCGAGCTGGAATCATCGGTTACCGCAACGACATCGCAACCACTCAGCATTGGAGCGAGTTGTTCCGGGCCCGAACTCCGGACGTCGATGTAGGCGTCGATTGGGGAAGCGGCCTCCTTGCTCCAGTCTGCCAGACGATCGCTCAAAGCATCAGGAGTGCGGCGAGAGTTCGAAACCCGCCACCGTGTGCCATCCAAAGCCGTTATGTCGCCGATCTGCGTAAGCAAACGCTCCCAATCGCTTTCGGCGAACTGGCATTCTCCCGAGTCTCCGCCGATCAAGAGGCCGGCAGTTCGCTGCGGAAGATCGGAATTGTGCCGTGCCGCCCGGATCTCGGCGGCGATGCGGGACGGCTTCAGTGCCATCGCATGGCGAGGGAGTGCCGCCAAGCGGCGGTAAGAGGTCAACACCAGATCGAAGCCAGCAGGACGAAACAAACGCAGCGAACCGTAATGGATGTTGGCGGCACGCAAAAGCCGCGCGCAGGCAACGCTCGCAGCAAGCGTTTCCGCACCGGCTGAAACGATCAAGTCCGCGCTGGGCAGTTCCTCGTGACTTATCCCGTAGCCGACCCGCAGCATCTGAACGTCGCCGCGTCCCAAGTTGCTCGCCAGACCAAGCAAATGCCCTGGCCAACGACCGCGACTGGTGTCGATCCGGGTGATCCGAACGGGGCGCAGGCGTCTTACCGCCTCCAAAACACCCTCGGCCAACTGGTAATGCCCCGGTCTGCCATCGGAGAGGAGGAGCGCGTGCAGCTCGTTCATTTCATTCAGGCGGTCGGATGCAGTTCAGCATCGAACCTGCAATTAGTCGACCCGAAGCGCAAGGGCGGTCGTCCGAACGTTCGAAAGCATTCTGATGAGCCTTGCCGAACGCTGCAATACGATTCCTAGCGGTTGGACCTCACGCCGGCCAGTGCTGCGGGCGCCGTCGCCTGCCTCGGGTCAAGCGACATCCACACGCGTGGGTGCAGGTAGGATTGGCGCATGATGAATTCGTAACCGGTCTGGTGCCAGAGTTTTACAGCCGCAACCTTGTTGTCCAGGATGAAATCGCCCTGCGCGGTTCGCGCAGACAACACCGCGTGGCCGGCTCCCGTATCGTCCTTTACGACGGTGACCAGGAGGCTGCTGACCGGCCAGCCACGCTTGATCAGCAGCTGTCGTTTCAGCAGTGCGTAGTCTTCGCAATCGCCTTTTGCGGCGGGCACAGTCCAGAACTCTTCAACTCCATAGAGTTCAACGTCGGTCACGGGCGCGATTGCCGTGTTTACCCACCGATTGACCTCGTCGAGTTCGGCCAGGCGTGCGGCAGTCGCGACAAACCGGTTCTCTTCAGTTGCGCCGGCTGCGCACTCGCGAGGTTGACGGTCGCAGAACTGCACGAAGCCGTAGGGCGCAGCAACAGAACCGAAAACACGCATGTAGGGGATGGAGTGCTCGATTGCCTTCGGCTTGACCAGCTCGGCTGCGGCCGGGTTGTTGCAAAGGCTGAACGCCGCGACAAAGCCGGCGCAAGCTAGCATACCTGCCAAAACACGCTTCATGACCAACTCCCACTCACGCGACAGGCGCCACTCAACCTTTGATGTAACGCCGTCATTGGCGTTCCGGTTCAACTGAAGTACCGACGCAAGGCATCTGGATTCTGGATATCTACGAATTGAAGACCGACCCCTAGGGCGTGCTGGCGTACAACCAACGCTCTGAGCTTGCCGAGACTGACCTCGCTGCCGTTCGGCAACCGGGCCGTTGTGATGATTGAAGCTCCGGAGATCGACACATCCTGGATGCTGACTTCTACTTCAGTGCCGTCGGGCAGCCGCAGCAGCGACGTTTTGTTGACGGCCGCAATGCGTTCGTGGCCAACCCGACGGGAATCCGGGCCATCGATCGTGGGGCGATTGAGTAGCCAAGTAATCTGAGCCGCCAGCTTTTCACGCTTGTAGGGTGTGGCGTTGACCTTCAAGGCAAAACCGCCCGCAAACTCGCGTACGACGGTGCCCTCGATGCCGCCGAGCTGGTCCAGATAGACGATGATGCGCTCGGCAGCGTCGACATCGACCGGCGACATTACCGCTAGGCCACCGACTGAAATATCATGCAGGCGGCATGGATATTCCTGCTTGTTGGCGCGCATGAAGCGGCCGAGCAGATTGAGGGGAAAGCGGATATGACGACGCTGGTCGACAATCGGTTGCATCCGATCCGGTTCATCGGCCAGCAGGTTAGCCGGCCCGACATCCCCATGGCGCTGATCGGCAACGCCTCGTGTGATTGCTTCCGGAACCATCAAGCACCATCGCCGTCGGTATGGAGCTGTGGCTAGTGCGGTGAAAGCGTCGCCAGAACTCGATCAACTCACCTTAGCGCTCCGAAATTAATGATGGCCTAATGCGCTGCGCCTTTTTGGTACAGCTAGGACGAGCCTGCTCGCTGAGCGTTCAATTGTCGTCGTGATTGACTTTTGACAAACCGCCATCGTAGACGCGAAACTGCCGTCGGTCGGAGCGCACTAGTCGCGCCCCGCGGACGTGGGGCAGAAACGGCGCCTGGCTTCGGCTGCGCTCGAGCACGGCGTGGGGCCGGCCGTCAGGCCATACCAAGCAAAGATCAATCAGCACACGTCCGTTGAGGCGCTCGGTGCCAAGCCAAACGGGCGCCGGACTGACGCAGGAGACCGCGCCGACGAAGCGGTCAATCGTTTGATGGGTATGAGTCAGCGGCAGCAATATCGCTTCGTAAACCGCTTCGCCACCGCTGCTTGCGGTGGCCTTGAAAGTCATCACGACAACGCCGCCCTGCGTGGTCATAATCTTGAATTGGTGCTGCAAAAGTTGCCGATCGGTGGGTGGCCAGTGAGCGAGGAAATTCTCGCCTCGAAATTCTATGCCGAACTCCTCAAAAATGCGGGTCCCCGCCAGACGAAACCGATAAGTCGCATCGTCGATCCGCTCCAGTATGAACGTATCAGGCAGAATGCTGCCGATACGCGACGGTTCGATCTCGAACCGGCGTGGCGCAATGCGGCCAGCACGGACCTCGTTCCAGTAGGCATAAATAATCTTGGTGGTCTTCTGTTGCATGAACCTCGTCCGAGCGTGTCTGGCAAACCGACGCCGCCGTGAGCTGCCGCAGCCGCGCATTCTGACAGCCCGATAGGCCGCAATCTGTTGGTCAGCACAATTCGTGCCAGTCGGGCTGGCGTAATCGAACGGTGACCAGCAGCAGCAATTTCGTTGCGAATACCCTCTGGCACCGTTAATCGAGAAAAAACTTGCATTTGAAGGACCGCACGTTTGCAGCGTACCCAGCCGATATTCAACGCGCCTCGTGTCGTCGCCCGGATGATCGCGGTCCTTGGTGCCGTGCACCTGATACGCGAGTTCTTAACCGACGAATGGGACGAGTGGCTGGTCCTGGTGTTGGCCTTCATTCCAGCGCGGTACTCGGGCGAGGTTTACCCCGGAGGCGGAATTGCGCTCGTGACGTCGTTTGCCACCCATATGGCGGTGCATGGCGACTGGATTCATCTCGGCATCAATTGCGCCTGGTTGCTGGCGTTTGGCGCGATCGTCGCGCGCCGGGTCGGAGATTCGCGGTTTCTGGCCCTCAGTCTGCTGACCGGTGTCGCGGGAGCGTTATTGTTTCTGGCAATGAACCAAGGGTTGATGGCGCCGATGGTCGGAGTGTCTGGGGCGGTATCGGGGTTGATGGGAGCCGCGATGCGATTCATGTTCCGACCAGCTGCCGATGAGAGTGGTTCGCCCGCGCCATTGATGAGCTTTCGGGAGTTAACGGCCGACCGTCGCGCGTTGCTGGCGATTGGCGTTTGGGTTGGTCTGAACTTGATTTTCGGTCTGTTTCTGGGCAGGTTTTTCTCGACCGGTGGAATTGCCTGGGAAGCCCATCTGGGAGGTTTTGCCGCCGGACTTGTGCTGATCAGTTGGCTCGATGGGGGTCGCGGCGAACCGGTCGCTACACAACAGGAGGTTACTTGACAGGCTGCGTCGGGCTCTTGCGTCTCGGCGGGACTTGACCGACCATTGCCGCAAGTCGAGGGCAGCAGCCTGATAAGCAATAGCGGTCGGCTGACCTGCAACGGCATATGCTAGGCAATCGCCCGCTTCGCCCTCGCTGTGCCTATTGTCAGTTGGCTCGATCTGCGGACCTAAGGAAAACGTGCCATGAACGTCGCCGCAATCCTAAAATCCAAAGGCCGGTCGATTGTGACCGCCAAGCCCGACGACACGATACAGGATATTGCCGCGCGGCTCGCGGCAAAGCGCATTGGCGCGATCATCATTGTCGGGCCAAATGGCGAGCTTGAGGGAATCCTGTCGGAGCGCGACATAATTCGCGCGATCGCCGATCGGGGCGCCGCCTGCCTGCTTGAGCCGGCTGCTCGGGCGATGACGCGGGAGGTAATAACCTGCACGCTCGACGACAGCGTCGATCACCTGATGCAGACTATGACGACCGGGCGTTTCCGGCATATGCCGATCCTCGACGGCAGCGAACTCGTAGGCGTCGTGTCGATCGGAGACGTCGTGAAGCACCGGATCGCGGAAGTCGAAGAGGAGGCCAGCGCGCTCAAGAGCTACGTTGTGTCGTGAGCCGGCGCCGATAGGTCAAGACCGGGTGCGCAGCTGCAACTCCGCAGGGGCGTTTGCGCTCGGCACCGCAGTGCTCCGCGCGACGGTCCGCGGTTCAAGAGCGCGCCGCGTTTCGAGTTCGCGCGCGATGTCCTCGATGTCACGCCGGCAGGCCAAATGGCCACGCTCGATCAGCTCGTCGGCACGATGAAAATCAAACAGGCCGATTCCCGACAGTCTGGGGCTGATCAGAGCGTCTGGAGGATCGCCAGCGAGCCGGGACCGCGAGATGCGGTCCTGTACGATACTGAAGGCATCTATCATGACAGTCGAAATGCTCGGTACGTCTTCGCCTCTGCCGAACAACTGGCGCTGCAACAGCTTGCGCACATCAAGTCCATTGCGGGGCTGGACCGCAGCCTCCTCCTCCGGCACGTCGTGTGCGTGATCGAGAGTCGGCAGGACCGTGCCGCGCCCGCCCATGTCCGAGTTGAGGTTAACCGCAATGACATAGCGTGCGCCAAGCGCCCGGCAGACCGTTACCGGCACCGGATTTACCAGCGCGCCGTCGAACAACCAGCGGCCGTTGATATTGACCGGCCTAAAAATGCCGGGCAGCGCGTAGGAAGCGCGCATTGCCGATACTAGATGGCCGCGCGACAGCCAGACCTCATGCCCGGTTCCCAGTTCGGTCGCAACCGCCGTGAAAGGACGCGGTAGGGCCTCAATCGAACAGTCGCCAAGAGCGGTTTCAAGCCGTTTGCAAAGCCGTTGACCAGTGATCAGACCAGAGCCCGAGATGTTGAAATCGAGATAGCCGAACACCTTTCGTCGGGTAAGGTCGCGCGCGAACTCCTCCAACGCGTCGAGCCTTTCGGCGACGTAACAGCCGCCAACCACTGCGCCAATCGATGTTCCGGCGACAATGTCTGGAACGATGCCCGCTTCCTTCAGCGCCCGCAGAACACCGATATGAGCCCAACCCCGGGCCGCCCCGCCGCCAAGCGCCAGCCCGATTTTCGCTTTCGTCATTCTCGAAACCGAGCCTCCTTGAACCGGCGCAAAATTAAGGCAAGTATGCCGATTCCCGACTTTAGGTCACCAAACAGCGCAATTAGGCCTGAACTTGTTGCAGGTGTCTTGGCGGCCCGCTCAATTGCGTATCGTCGAAGTTAACATCGACGGCTTAAGACGCTCCTACCAATCAACCTGAGACGCTGCTCTTGGCGACTTCAACGCCGGGTTAACAATGGCGAATCAGCGCGCCCCAGGTTGACACTACGGTAAAAGCAGGTGCGTTCGCCGGTATGACAGGCAACTCCATTTCCCTCGACTTCGACCCTAAGCCACACGACATCCTGGTCGCAATCCACCCGAAGCTCCTCGACCCGCAGGCGATTTCCGCTGCTTTCCCCCTTGCGCCACAACTTCCGCCGCGACCGGCTCCAAAAATGCGCAAAGCGGTGCTCGATGGTCAGAGCCAAGGCCTCGGCGTTCTGCCATGCGAACATCAAGACTTCACCGGTTTGCCAATCCGTCGCGATTGCTGGAATTAGTCCGTCTGCATCGAACTTCGGTTGGAATGCCGCGCCTTGTTCGACGTCTGTTGTCGAGCCTTGGAAGGGGAATGGACGACGCGGCACACTCATTTGTCGAGGCTCTCATCTTGGCGATGGCACTGTTGCATCGGCATCGCTCGCAATTCCAAATGTGCAAGCTATATATAGGTTCACCTCGGACGCTGGAATGGGCTGCGCAGATGACCCAGTTGAGCGAGATTTATAACGCCAGGATCCTGGAGCTGGCGGCGTCCATTCCCGCAGCGGCCCGGCTTGACAACGCGGATGTGAGCGCAAGCGCGCACTCGAAGTTGTGCGGCTCGACTGTGAATGTCGACCTTAAGATGTCGGGGCAACGCGTGACGGCGTTCTCGCAGACCGTCAAGGCGTGTTTGCTGGGGCAGGCCGCCGCTTCGGTGATGGCTCGCGAAATCGTCGGCTCGACCGTGGCAGAGATCCGCGATGTCGGCGCCGAGATGCGGGCGATGCTGAAGACATCCGGCGCGGCTCCCGCAGGCCGCTGGGCAGACCTGGGCGTGCTTGAGCCAGTGCGCGATGTGAAGGCACGTCACGCTTCGACGTTGCTGGTGTTCGACGCAGTCGATCGGGCGTTCGACATACTCGAAGCGAAACAGCGGGCCAATTCGCCGCCATTGAAGCCGGCGTTGCCGCCATGATCTCGAGCGTGCGGCGGCTGGCAGGCGCCGTCCTCAAAGCACCAATCCATGCCTATCGCTGGACATTGAAGCCGATCATCGGATGGGAATGCCGCCACCTGCCCACGTGCTCCAGCTACGCGCTCGACGTGATCGAGCTTAATGGGCCCTGGCGTGGTTTCTGGCTCGGGTTCTCGCGGGTTTGCCGCTGCCACCCTTGGGGTACTTCGGGGTTCGACCCCGCACCCGACATCAAGGAGCAACGACATCTGCTGCGCCCCTGGCGCTATGGACAATGGCGGGCTCGACCGGGCCACGCCAGGCCGGATAGCGCCGCCCCGCGCCCACCGATCTGAACGGCAATCATGGCGGGAGCCGCCGCAGGCGTTCCGCGGCGCCGAGCGCGCCCAATTCGTTTGCCCGTATATACCACTTGCGGGCGGCCGCCGGATCAGGCCGGACACCCACCACGCCAAGTCGCGGCAACTCCCAGGCGTCATAGGTGCCGGCTAGGGCCATTGCGGCGTCCGGCAGACCCATGTCCGCCGCTCGCTCCAACAATGCCCGCGCCGCAACGATCGCACCGATTTTCATCTGAGCTTCGGCGCGTTCAACAAATCGCAGGGCTTCGTTGCGCTGCCCGGGCAACGGCGGCGCTGTCGCGGTCGGTGGCGCTGCCTCTTGCGTGGCTTTTGGAGCAGGCGTCGAGATCAGGCCGGCCGGGGCCACGAGCAAGGTTGATTTTGCCTCCGCCAGGATCCGGCCTTCGATTGAAAACAGTGTCAGCGACAACTCGCTCTTGCTTTGCGCCGCCACCGGCGCCTTCAAATGAAGCTGGGATACGACATCCAGCGGAACAGCCCACGCCCCGGGAGCAATGGCGTGTCCGTCGGACAGCGATACTGCGGACGGAATCCCACGAATGCGCAGGAAGCTGTTGGCTGGCACGGCCGCTGTCGGCGCAATCTGGATTCCAAGGCTTGTCTGCCCTCCCGGCTCGCAGAGGAGAACCCCTGCAATCTTGATCGTCAGCGGCGCGGCAATCGAGACGGCCGGTGCTGTTGGCGCGGACAGCTGGGCAACCGTCTGATCGGCGCACAGTTGAGCCAGCGCAACGGTGGTCACCAGGAGGCCGCGAAGTATCTTCATGCCCCGGCGCCCTGTCCTTGAACGGTGGACATCAGGGCCCCTTTGTCCTGCTCCACTCGAGAAACTTTTGGAACAAGCGTTCCTGCTCGGCGGCGTCG
>JBGTIU010000144.1:0-12009 GCA_041745515.1 Hyphomicrobiaceae bacterium
CGACATTGCGGCTGCCGCGCGGCATTTCCAGCGCAATTTGATGCAGAACCCATCCTGAGTTGGAGCCGGCGGCGCAAGCCGCCGCCGGTTCCAGATTCAGAGGCAGTTCAGGGTGCATGGCCGAGCCGGGCAAAGCGCAGACGCAATGCATACGCGCCGTCGCCCAGAATTGCCTGCACCAGAGAAGCGGCCACCAGGAACACCGGATACTCCCAGCCGCCGCCGGTGGCGGTGAACACCCAGCCATTGCCGGCGTGGGCCCAAGTGGCGCCTACGAGAATAGGCGTCAAAGCGAGGGCCACCCACCGCGCCTGCACACCCAGGAGCAGCAGTATGCCGCCAATGGATTCGGCAAAAAATGTTGCATAAGCGAGCCACTCTGGCAGACCGAGCGAGGCGAAGAACTTCGCTGTGCCGGCAAGTGTGAACGTCATCAGCTTCAGCACGATGCTGTGCGCCAGGAACATCAGTCCGAGCGACACTCTCAGGATCAGCGTCGCGAAAGGGATGAGCTTGTCGCCGGTCATGGCTGCCTCGTATGTTGTTGCAATCGCAATGATATGGCATAATTGGTGCAATTGCAACAATTTCACGCAGAGTTGAGCGATGCCGAAGCGCCTGCCCTACGATGTCATCGAAGCCTGGGTGCAACTCACCCGAGCGCAGCAGTCGCTTCGACAGAAGATCGAGGCCGACCTGAAACGGGCCGAGCTGCCGCCGCTCGAATGGTACGACGTGCTGCTCGAGCTCGACCGCGCCGATGGCGGCCACCTGCGGCATCGCGAATTGTTCCCGCGGCTGCTGCTTGCCAAATACAACCTGTCGCGCCTGGTCGACCGATTGGCGGCCCAAGGCCTCGTTCGACGCGAGCACTGCGAGGACGATGCCCGTGGAGCGCTGATTGCGATCACAGATGAGGGGCGCGCCTTGCGACGGCGGATGTGGCCGGTTTACGAGACGGCGCTAAACCGCTACTTCGCGAGCCGGCTGTCGCAAGCCGACATCAAGAACCTTAACTGCATTCTCGCACTGTTGCGTTGACGGAAACAGGCCTGGCGGCCTTGAACTTTCACGTCCTCGCCGGCACCGCGTCGCCCTCCCGCGCTCGTTGGGTCTCGAGCATGGCATCGATCTCCGGCCGGGTTGATGGCGTGCGGTTCTGCCACCGCCTCTGTCGCTCCTGCGCGGCCAGTGCACGTTTCAACGCACCGGGCACCTTCTGTCGCCGGCTGCTGGAGGTCAGCAGCGGATTGGTCGGAGCTTCGAGGTCGAGCTCTTCGAGGAAGGTCTCGCGAAGTGCATAGAAACTCTGCAGGATCGCGTCACGGGCAAGTTGGCGGGCTTCCGGCGTGACGTTCTGCGACTTGGCCGGATCGAGCGTCTGCAGCGCACGGCGCATATCTTGCAACGGCGTGTAGGGATAGAGCCCGATCAGGTCGTCGGTCTCGCCGACGTTGCGATAGACGATTCGCATGTTGTCGAGGGTCTCGCTGATCCGGCAGAACGCGGTGATATAGTCGTCCGCCGTCGGGAACGTCTTCTCGCAAAAGGCGTAAAGCGCCGACTTGGTGCGGACGATGCCGCGCCATTCCTCCTCCAGGCTCTCGACGAACTTCGAGCGCTTCTGGAACACGTTCGCGAGATAGGCCGCCACCACCGTGACGAATACCAGCGCCATGTCCTTCAAGTAATCGTAGATATCCTTGAGTACGACATCGATGCCGGTGCCCTTGATGCCCGGCAGCCGGTCCCCAAGCTTGGCGGCGAACGCAATTACCAACACGATCGTCAGCAGAACATAGACACGGCGGAGCGTGCGATTGAGGCTGGCGCGGGTCATCGTGACGATCCTGGGCAGGCGAACGGGCAACCGCGACCTTTCGATCAGATTGCGGCGGAGCTATGAAGCAGCGGCAAGTAGCCGGCGCCGAGGACTGCCAGGATCGAGTACGGCGTCAGAACTTCGACGACGGCGTTGCGGGGCCGTCCGACTGGGGCAGCGTAGCCTTCGTGCGACCAGGCCTGCAGGCCATTGCGGTAGACCCTCCAGCTCTCCCCTCGCCACCGAATGAACGCGTTGTCGGGGACGCCCGAAATATCGCATCGATGAGGAGCATTCAGGCGCTCAGCATGGAGTACGATATCCATGCCAGGCGCCTCCGCCCGCCCATCGAGCGCGCGCAAGTCGTTCCACAGCTTGGCAAAACTTACAGCGTCATCGCGGCGGCATTCGAAGCACGGCCGGTGCCCGGCACTGAGCGCCGTAGCTTCGTCAAGGAAGAACAACTCGGTGTAGCGATGCGGCTGCATCACGCGGCGGCGGCGGCCCTTGAAGTCGAGCACGCAGCAGATCCACTGCCGGGAATACCATTGCTTGCTTTTCAGCGTCTGATCGGGGTGATGGAATACACCGCCGCGATTGCCCATCATCGTGCCGCGGGCAGTTGTCGCAATGATGTCGCCCTCGGGTGTCACGCGGTTTTGCAGCGGCATGGTTCACCTGCGTCGACGGCAATTGAGACCGCCGCACAGTAGCCGCGCCATGTCTGATCGCAAAGCTCGCCCACATTGACAGCCAACGACCGCCGGGCAACAACGCTGTGCGCCATTCGACACCACGAGGCTGATTTCATGTCCACCGCTGACCTGCAACGAACCATTGAAGTCGCCTGGGACGCACGCGACACGATCAATACGCAGACCAAGGGCGCAGCGCGCGACGCCGTCGAAACGGCGCTCGACTTGCTCGATAGCGGCAAGGCCCGCGTCGCAGAAAAATCTACCGAAAGTTGGACCGTTCACCAGTGGCTGAAGAAGGCCGTGCTGCTGTCGTTCCGGCTCAGTGATAACGCAACCTTCGTGACCTCGGTCGACGTCGGCGCGCAAACCTTTGGTTACGACAAGGTGGCATTGAAATTCGCCGGCTGGAATGCCGCGAAGTTCAAGGCCGCCGGCTTTCGCGCCGTGCCCGGTGCCGTGGTGCGCCGCTCGGCCTATATTGCCCCGAACGTCGTGCTGATGCCGTCGTTCGTGAACCTCGGCGCCTATGTCGACAGCGGCGCCATGGTCGACACCTGGGCGACCGTCGGTTCCTGCGCTCAGATCGGCAAGAATGTGCACCTGTCCGGCGGCGTCGGTATCGGCGGTGTGCTCGAACCGTTGCAGGCCAACCCAACGATCATCGAGGACAACTGCTTTATCGGCGCTCGCTCCGAAGTAGTCGAAGGCGTGATCGTGGGTAAGGGATCGGTGCTCGCCATGGGCGTGTTCATCTCAGCCTCGACCAAGATCGTCGATCGTGCCACCGGCGAAACCCATATCGGCCGCGTGCCGCCCTACTCGGTGGTGGTATCCGGCAACGTCCCAGGTCGCCCACTAGCCGACGGCTCGCCCGGCCCCTCGCTCTACTGCGCTGTCATCGTCAAGACCGTCGACGCGCAGACCCGCGCCAAGACCGCAATCAACGAACTGCTGCGGGATTGATACGTCCGAATTGAGAAGCGCCGATGTTTCGCACGCTCGATGCTACCAAGGTCGTGCAATCGCTGGATCAGCTGACACGGCGCATCGACGAACGCTTTCCTGGCGCCGGTCTCGCCAATGTCGCCGCCGAGCTGACCAGGATCGCGAGTGATACGAGCACGCGCTCAGCACAGATCGCCAAGCCTGCCATTCTTACACGGCTGTTCGTCACTGTCCTGATGCTCGCAGGACTGGCTTTGCTGGCGTTCGTCGTCACCAGCCTGCTTGCCAAGACCAAGGCTTCAGACGACCTGTTCGGCACGCTCCAGGGCATCGATGCCGGCTTCAACATCATCGTGCTGATGGGCGCGGCACTGTTCTTCATGTTCAGCATCGAGGAGCGGCGCAAGCGCAAGCGCGCGCTCGGCGCGCTTAACGAGCTGCGCTCGATCGTGCATGTCATCGACATGCACCAGTTGACCAAGGACCCGAGCACGACCGCGACGGTCACGCAGCCCACGGCCTCTTCGCCCAAGCGCACGCTGACACCGTTCGAGCTGGCGCGCTACCTCGACTACTGTTCGGAGATGCTGTCGCTGACCGCCAAGGTCGCGGTGCTCTACGCGCAGAGTTTCCCGGATGCGGTCGTGACCGAAACGGTCAATGACATCGAGCGCACGGCGGCGAGCCTCAGTCAGAAAATTTGGCAAAAGATCATGATCATCGAAGCCGACATGCGGCACGCGGAGCTGATGCAGCAATTGACGCGGCAGCCGGCGTCAGTGGCGGCCCCACCGCGATCCGCCTAAGAGTGCACTGTCAAACCAACGTGCGCTTCGCGGCTGTTGCGGCGTCGCCGGTGTTCGGCGTCCCGCTCGGCTCGATCAGCAGGATATGAACCTCGCCGTGACGCGCGACGGGGCGATGCTCGACGCCCTTGGGCACGATGAACAGTTCGCCCGGCCCCAATGTCACGACCCGATCGCGTAGCTCGATGTCGAGTCGGCCCTCGAGCACCAGGAAAAAATCATCGGTATCGTCATGTTTGTGCCAGACGAACTCGCCTTCGACCTTCACGACCATGACATCGTGGCCGTTGAACAACGCCACCGTCCGCGGCGACCAGTGCTGCGAGAAGGCCGCGAGCTTTTCGGCGAGATTGATGGGGGAGGTCATGGATTAGGTCCGTGTACGTGCCAAAAGCCGGTCATAGTCGGCGTGTGTGCCGATCCAAATCCAGTAGATACCGTCAGACGTCGATACCGAGCGCTCTGTAGTGATCACCCAAACCGGAGTTCACCCCGCCTTCCTCACCTCATCCGTGATCTTCTTCGCGGCGTCGGCAAGGTTGTCGGCGGGGACGATCATCAGCCCGCTCTCGCGCAAAATCTTCTTGCCTAGATCGACATTGGTGCCCTCGAGGCGCACGACCAGCGGCACCTCGATCGCCATCTCGCGCGCTGCGGCCACCACGCCGTCGGCGATGATGTCACACCGCATGATGCCGCCGAAGATGTTGACCAGGATGCCCTTCACGTTCGGGTCCGACAGGATGATCTTAAACGCCGCCGACACTTTCTCCTTGGTCGCGCCGCCACCGACATCGAGGAAGTTCGCCGGCTCCATGCCGTGCAGCTTGATAATGTCCATCGTCGCCATTGCAAGACCGGCGCCGTTCACCATGCAACCGATCTGACCATCGAGCTTGACGTAGTTGAGGTCGTACTTCGAGGCTTCGACCTCGGCCGGGTCCTCCTCGTCGAGGTCGCGCAGCTCGGCGATGTCCTTGTGGCGGAACAGCGCGTTGCCGTCGAAGTCCATCTTGCCGTCGAGGCAGAGCAGGTTGCCGTCCTTGGTCACCACGAGCGGATTGATCTCGAGCATGCTCATGTCTTTGTCGACCAGCATCCGATAGAGGTTGCCTACCATCTTGACGCATTGGTTTACCTGATTACCGGAAAGGCCCAGGGCGAAGGCGATCCGGCGGCCGTGGTGGGGAAAATAGCCCGTAGCCGGATCGATCGTCATGGTGTGGATCTTGTCTGGCGTATCAGCTGCGACTTTCTCGATGTCAACGCCGCCTTCGGTCGAGACGATGAAGGCTATGCGGGACGTTGCGCGATCGACCAGTGCCGAGAGATAAAGCTCGCGCGCGATGGCGCAGCCTTCTTCGACGTAGAGCCGCTTGACGACCCGGCCGCCGTCGCCGGTCTGCGCCGTCACCAGCGTGTGCCCAAGCATCTGGCCGGCGGCAGCCTTGGCCTCGTCGATCGACTTGGCGATCCGCACCCCGCCTTTGTCGCCGGCCGCTGCCTCCTTGAACCGGCCCTTGCCCCGGCCGCCCGCATGCACCTGCGACTTCACTACCCAGACGGGGCCCGGCAACTTGTTCGCGGCCGCCACGGCCTCATCGACCGAGAACGCTGCAAAGCCCTTGGATGTGGGAACGCCATAGGCGCGGTAAAGATCTTTCGCCTGGTACTCGTGGATGTTCATTTGAAGCCTTTTTTAAGTTGCCCTTCCGACTGCCCTGCGGGCAGCCGGCCGGAAGGGGCGGAAGACATTACTTCCCGCGATAGGCGATGAGTTCGATTTCGACGCGGGCGCCGAGCGGCAATGCGGCGACTGCGACCGTCGAACGGGCCGGGAACGGCGCCGGAAAGTGGGTCTTGTAGACCTCGTTCATGGCGGCGAAGTCACCCATGTTGGTGAGAAACACGTTGGCCTTGACGACATGGGCGAAGGTTAGGCCCGCAGCCTCCAGCACGTTTTGCAGATTGGCGAGGCACTGTTTGGTCTCGGCACCGATGTCGGACTGCACGAGCTTGCCCGTCGCCGGGTCCATCGGCGTCTGGCCGGACAGGTACACGTAATCGCCGGCCTCGATGGCCATCGAATAGGGGCCGACGGCCTTCGCCTTCGAAGTCTCGATCGCGCGCTTGGGCATGGTGGTTTTTCCTACTCAGGTCATACTTCCATCGCTGGCGGCCGGCTCCGCGACAGCGGAGTCACCAGCGACAATCAAGAAGACAACGCCGGCGCTATTTTCTTGCACGCATCGACCAGCACGTTCACCGCCGTGACCGACTTTTCGAACATCGCTTTCTCACTCGCGTCTAGAGTGAGGTCGATCACCCGCTCGACACCGCCTGCACCGATCACGACCGGCACACCGACATACATATTCTTGACGCCATACTGGCCATCGAGGTGGGCGGCGCACGGCAGGATGCGCTTCTTGTCCTTGAGGTAGCTCTCGGCCATGGCGATCGCGGAAGCAGCCGGCGCATAAAATGCTGAGCCGTTGCCGAGCAGGCCGACAATTTCGCCGCCACCGCCGCGCGTGCGCTTGATGATGGCGTCGAGTTGAGCCTGCGTGATCATCCCGAGCTTGACGCAATCAGGCAGGGGCACACCGCCGATCGTCGAGTAGCGCACCATCGGCACCATGTCGTCGCCGTGACCGCCAAGCGTCATCGCGCGCACATCCTCGACCGACACCCCGGCTGCATCGGCGAGGAAGCAGGCGAAGCGCGCGCTGTCGAGCACGCCGGCCATGCCGACCACCATGTTCGTCGGCAACCCGGAAAACTTTTGCAGGGCCCACACCATGGCATCGAGCGGATTGGTGATGCAGATCACGAAGGCTTTCGGCGAATTCTGTTTGATGCCGGCGCCAACCTGCTCCATCACCTTGAGGTTGATGCCGATCAGGTCATCGCGGCTCATGCCGGGCTTGCGCGGCACACCGGCGGTGACGATGCAGACGTCGGCGCCCTGGATGGCGGCATAGGACTCGACGCCCGAGCCCGACAGCTTGGCGTTAAATCCCTCAACCGAGGCGGCCTGTGACAGATCGAGCGCCTTGCCCTTTGCAGCGCCCTCGATCATGTCGGTGAGCACGACATCGCCGAGTTCCTTGATCCCGGCCAGGAGAGCGAGCGTGCCGCCAATCTGGCCCGATCCGATCAGAGCGATTTTCGCGCGCGCCATGGTTCTTGAGCTCCTGCAAGCGAGTCGGTTATCACCCTGCGAGGGGCGCCGGAATGGAATGTGCCGCGTTCGTTAAACCGAAAACGTCCGCTGTTCAATGGGACCGCGATGGGATCGCTCAGCCGCTGAGCCGGCAACCGGGGGCGCGGGTTCTGAAAATTTGCCAAGTTGCCAGTTTGGTCTTCAACTTGAAGCCGGGCTGTTGCACGGTCAGGATCCATTTTCTGTGCATTTTGGGGAATGATCAATTGTCAGGTTCGACTGGGGACTATGCCCACAAGTTCTGCATTATTGGAGCTGGCGCGTCGGGCCTGGCCGTCGGCAGGGCATTCAAGGCGCACGGCATTCCTTTCGACTGCCTCGAGCGTGAGCCTGATATCGGGGGCTTGTGGAACATCGAGACCAAGACCGGGGTGGTCTACGAAACGACTCACCTGGTTTCCGCGGCCGAATCGACCGGCTGGGACGAGTTCCCGATGCTGGAGGACGAATACCCGCATTACCCGAGCCACGCACGAGTGATCGGCTATTTCCGGGATTTCATCGCCCATTTCGGGCTTGGGCCGCACATTGAACTTGGACACGCAGTAACCCGTGTCGAGCCCAGCGGCGACAAGCTGTGGCGGGTTCAGGTGGAGGATGAAGGCGTGCCAAGAGTCTATCGCGGCGTTGTCCTCGCTAACGGTCATCATCACGAACCGCGAATGCCGGTTTACGACGGCAAGTTCGACGGCGAGATCATACATTCTTCGGACTACAGGTCACCGAAACAGCTGCGCGACAAACGAGTACTCGTCGTCGGAGCTGGTAACTCGGCGTGCGATATTGCGCGCGACGCGGCTCACAACAGCAGCACCACAGTAACGATGAGTTTTCGGCGTGGCTACTGGTTCGTGCCGAAGTTCCTGCTCGGGTTCCCGACGCACGATGTGGTGGCTACCATCGAGCTGATCCCGATGCCAAACGTCGTGCGCCGCTTCCTGTTCGAGGCGAGCCTTTGGCTGCTGCAGGGGCCACCGTCGCGCTATAAACTGCCCAACCCCGACTACCACATCGACCAGGCTCATCCCACGATGAGCGACGATATCCCTCGACTTGCCGCGCACGGTCGGATCGCGATCAGCCCGGAGATTTCACGCTATGACGGCCGCCGCGTGATTTTCACAGACGGCACATCGGAAGCGTTTGATCTGATTGTCTTCGCGACGGGCTACAAAATCAGATTTCCGTTCATCGACGACAGTCTGGTCAACGATTCGAACGGTCGACCGAATTTCTACCAGCGTGCCTTTCATCCCGAGCACGACAATCTGTTCGCGGCCGGCCTCGTACAGGCGAACGGCAGTATCTGGCGCCTCGCGAGCTATCAGGGCACGCTGATGTCGCGCTTTATCCTCGCACAGGACCATTCCGAAGCGCGCGCCGATCTGTTTCGTCAGAAAAAAACATCGCCGAACCCAGCCAGGCGCGATGCTTTCGTGGCCTCGGACCGGCATGTCCTCGAGGTGAACTACTTCGCCTATCGGCGTCAGCTGCAGCGTTTGATCAGCGGCTTCGGTCGCAGGCTTGCGCGTATGGAGACGCCGTCGCCAGCGTTGCCCGTGAAGTCACCAGGAAAGCCCGCTGCAGTCCGCGCTGTTGCCGTGGCTCATAGCGGACAGGCATTGCCTGCGGAGTAAGTGAAGCGAGAGGCCCTCGTATTCAGCTGGCGCTCGCCCGGTCGGCACGGCTTTCGAGATAGCCTTGCGACCGCATCTCCATCAATCGCGAAGCTGTCCGCTTGAACAGGTCGGCGCCATCACCAGTCACGTAGAGTAAATGGGGCTCGGCCTCCGCCGAGGCGATCACCCCGATCCGGTTGTCGTAGAGCGTGTCGATGAGGTTGACGAAACGCCGCGCCTCGTTGCGCTTGCCCGGTGTCAATACCGGAATGCCCTCGATCATTATGGTGTGAAAACTTCGCGCAATACTGAGATAGTCCGCCGCTCCCAACGGTTGTTCGCACAGGTCGGCGAACGTGAAGTGTGCGACCCCACGGGCAGCTTCCGGCACCTGCAGCGTGCGCCCCTTGACAGAAAGCCTTATTGGCGGCCCTTTGCCTACACCCGTCAGCCGCGTGAAGGCAGCGCGCATACTCTTACGCGCGCGCTCGTCGAGCGGCGTAAAATAAAGCGGTAAGCCAGCCAACCGATCAAGCCGATAATCCTTTGCGGCAGCGAGTTCAACCACATCGAGTTGCTGTTCCAGCAGCGCGATGAATGGCATGAAATTGTCTCGCTTCAACCCGTTCTGGTAGAGTTCGCGCGGAGCCGCGTTAGATGTCGCCACGAACACAATCTGGGCATCGAACAGCTTCTTGAACAAGCGGCTCAGGATCATCGCATCGGCGATATCGGTGACGTGCAGTTCGTCCAAGCACAGAAGTTGCGCACGTCTTGCGATCGATGCCGCAACATGCGCCAGCGGGTCACCCTCCACGGTGTGACGCGCTTCCGACAACAGTTCGTGCACCTCGCCCATGAACTCGTGAAAATGCACGCGGCGCTTCGCCGGAAAGTCGGTCGAGGCGTAAAGCATGTCCATCAGCATCGTCTTGCCGCGGCCTACTGGGCCATGAATGTAGAGACCGCGTGGCGCATCCGACCGGAACGAGAACATTTGCGCGATCCGGCCGGTTGGCTTCGGCCGCCACGATGACAGGGCGTTTACCAAGGTATCGAGCAGGGTCGCAATTTCGAGCTGAGCCGGATCAAGCTGCATCTCGCCGTCGGCAACACGTTGCCGCAAGCGCTCGAGTGGCCCTCTCATTGGCGCGGCCCATGCCCAGCTGTCATGTAATCTCGCCTCAATGAGCCCAATAGTGCGTTGCAATATTTTTGTTCATCCTATTGGAATACATTTCTAAATTCTGTTCTTATGTTGTCATCGTTATAGGTAATTGTGCAGTGCAGTATGTTTGCCGCAATCGCGATTTAAATCTGGTCGCTGCAACTTCAAATCGAAGCCCGCAAGTGCGGGATTCGGTCCTGGCTGAGAACGTGAAGGACTGCGTTTGGGATCTTCACAGTCCGCAAAGAGGAGTATTTGATCATGCGCGAGTTTCGGCAACGGGGTGGAAGTATTCGCAAGATTTGGCCTACGGAAGCAACGAATTTCCGCGACCACCTGTTGCGTCTCGACAAGGAAAGCCGCCGGATGCGCTTCGCCCACGGAGTGTCGGATAGTTTTATCGAGGACTATGCCGCCCGCCTGCATGATATGGGCAGCGTCGTCTATGGATTCTTCGAAGAGGGCGGAATCCGCGCGGCGGCCGAATTGCGCAAGCTCAGCGATACTTGGGCTCCTGAGGCGGAAGCCGCTTTCTCAGTCGAAAGCTGGTATCAGGATCAAGGCATCGGTAGCGAGCTGATGGGCCGGGTTATTAGGGCTGCCCGTAATCGCAGCGTGCAACGGCTTTACATGAGCTGCCTAGCAGAGAACGGAAAAATGCAAGCCATCGCACGCAAACACGAAGCCGATTTGCGTTTCGAGTATGGCGAGGTGATTGGACAGATTTTACCGGTCGAGTCGAATTACTTCTCACTCTTTGCCGAAGCTATGGAGGATCGTGTCGGCTACATGCTGGCGGTTCTCGACCTACAGAGCCGGATCGTCAAAGCTGCTTGAACGAAGTGTGGCTAGCGGCGTCGAACGGTCGGCTGCATTTCTGCGAGCTACCCTGCACCATGCCGCTTCGCGTTTACGGGGCTGCTATGCATTTCCGCTAGAAACGCGTCAGCCTTGGACTTGACCAATTCGAACACCGCCCGGAATGCCGCGATGCGTTCATCCACTGTGCGTGCCGCGTCGCTCGGATGAGGCAAAGGCCAATGCAGCGCAAGTGGCGTGCCCGGCCACTCGGAAGGAATCTGGTTGGCCGATTCAGAACAGACCGTGACTATAACGTCCATCACCGGAGCGCCCGGCATCGCGTACTCTTTCCAGCTTCTCGAGTGCGCGTCGGGTCTGATGCCCGCCTCCGCCAGCACCGTCAGCGCCAGGGAGTTGACGGCACCAACCGGCTCCGTGCCCGCGCTGAAGGCGCGCCAGCGGCCCCCAGCGACGGCATTGATGTAAGCTTCTAGCATGATCCCTCGGACCGCATTTCCGGAACTCAGGATCAAAATATTCTGCGGCCGGTTTGCTGTCATAAGGTTCGATCTCCGGTGAAACACATGTCGTAATGCGTCATGGCCAGTCGCCGGCGAGCCTCGGCGGCAGATGGTCAGACTGTTATGATGGGTTTGGCGCGGCGTTATAGACGCCGACCTGTGACAACGATATGGCAGCAAAATTGTTCGCCAGCGCCCCGCTTCGCCGATCCCAAACGCGCGAAGCATTTGTGCCGCGAAGCCACCGATTCAGGCAGCCGGCAACTAGAGCATTTTCCCATCTAACGGAATCGTTGGGGATTCCCAAACGGCTCGAACAGTGATTCATGCTGTGGACTGGCGGAGGAGGCCAGTCCACATGACCAAACCTCTGTCGAACGATCTTCGGGTGCGGCTGATCGGT
>JBGTIU010000145.1:0-11417 GCA_041745515.1 Hyphomicrobiaceae bacterium
GAGGCGGTGCCGCAGCTGCCGCCGCTGGTCTCTTCCCGCGTCATCTGGCCCTCGGACCAGCTCACCACGCTGTCGAGTTGACCGCGCACGGCATCGAGGCGGGCGGCAACGACGGCGCTCGCATCGCGCGCATCTTCCTGCAGTCCGGCGAGACCGGTGCGCGTCGCCTCCTCGCCCGAGATCAGGCTCCACCAGAAGCCGTAGCCGAAACCGATCGACCAAACGGCGAGGAACACATAAAGCGGGAAGGTGATGAGCCGCTCGCGCAGCCGCCGCTTGGCGCCGAACGTCTCGCGCAGCGCCAGCCACATCAGAAACGTCAGCGCGACGACGACGGCGATAACGAGCACGTCGTTGGAGATCGACATGCCGTCGCCTGACGGCACTGCCGTCGTGGACGAGACACCGACGATGAAATCGCGCATGCCGTGCCAGGTGGCGTAGCCGGAGATGATCAGCAGCATGAACGACGCGATACCGATCAGCGTATTGCGCCCGAAGATGTAGTCGATGACCCGGCCGATCTGTGTCGGCTGCGCGCGCTCGGTCATGGCCTGCTCTCCATTCACGCCATCGAGCCCTATCCATTAGCCGAGAAACCGGGTTCGTAGCGTGTCGGTGAGGCAACAGGCATTGCGCCTCCGCAGAAAGACCGCCATTCCTGCGCGTCCGGCAGGAGGCCATTGAACTGTCCCATTTATCGTGGCTCTGTTCGACGCTCTGAATGAAATACGGGGGCTCATCATGCTGCGGAACCGCTGGCTGCTGGCCGCGAGCACCTACCTTATGCTTGTCATGCCGGCTACTGCTGAGAAGCGCGTCGCGCTGATCGTCGGCAACTCGGCCTATGTGCACAGCAATCCTCTCGCCAATCCCGCGAATGACGCGAATGACGTCGCAGCCGCCCTGAAGGAGGTTGGTTTCGAGGTGATCCTTGGGCTTGATCTCGATAAGCGCGGCTTCGACTCGAAGGTCCGTGATTTCGCCCGTGCTCTCGACCAGGCCGACGTGGCCCTGTTCTTTTATGCCGGCCATGGCTTGCAGGCATCGGGGCGCAACTACCTCGTTCCCGTCGATGCCCAGTTGCAGAACGAGCGCGATCTCGATTTCGAAGGCGTGGCCGCCGACTTCGTATTGAAGCAGATGGAACTCGAGCGCGCCGGCAAGACGAATATCGTGTTCCTTGACGCCTGCCGCGACAACCCGCTTGCCCGCAATCTGGCCCGTTCCATGGGCACGCGCTCGGCGAGCATCGGCTCCGGGCTGGCCCAGGTACAGACCGGGGTCGGCACGTTTATCGCCTACTCGACGCAGCCCGGTAACGTTGCCCTGGACGGGCAGGGGCGCAATTCGCCATTCACGGCCGCTTTGACCAAGGCCATGCAGGGAGCGGGGCGCAACCTGACATCGGTGATGATCGACGTGCGCAAGGACGTGCTCGCGGCAACCAATGGCAAGCAGGTTCCCTGGGACCACTCGGCGCTGACCGGTGACTTCTATTTCGAGCTGGCTGCCGCGCCTGGCGTGTTGCCCAGGATCGCGCCTGCGGATCGAGCGTCCGAGACGCAGGCACTGCAGGAGCGCATGAAGCAGCTCGAAGAGCAGTTGAAAAATCGACCTGACCCACGCCAGACCGAGAACTTCGTCAAGCTCGAGCAATACAAAGAACGCGTGCGGCAGCTTGACGAGTCCAACCGCGCCGATCAGAAGCGGATTTTCGAGACCCAGCGAAAATACACGACGGCGAATGACGCCGAGGCAAAGAACGCGATCAACCGGGAAGTCGGCAATATCCAGATTCAGATGGCGCGGCGTGGTCAGGAGCTGCGCGGATTGCGGGAACAGATCGTCAAGATCGAGCGCGAGCTGGGGCCGGCGAAAGCCGTTGCGCAGTAGGTATGCGCTGCCCCACACGTCACCCGCACACATGCGGGCGCGAATTGAAACATGACGTTGGCCCTTTGGACTGGTACGAAATGCGGCGACATCAAAGGTCACGCCAGCGTCGGCGATCCGTTCTGCGCGGATGTTCTCGGCGAACTGCCTCGGCATCATTGCTGCCAGACCCAAGAAGGTCGAGGTCGCGCGTTGGCCGGAATGGATCGGCCACCCAGGTGACGAAAAGCATCGCGCTTTTGAGAAATGAAGCGATCACGATGCTCAGAAACTGCGTGATGGAATTGATTGGTGCGCCGGCTGCCCAACAAGTGCGCGCAGCGGCGTGAGCAGTCGATGCAAGGGGGATAAATCGTGCAGAGCGACAGCCCATTTCCGTCGACCATTGTCACAGGCAGCGGGCTTGGTCGCCCTGTGCGCGGCCGATCGCATTGGTTCGCCGGGTTTGCCCTCGCCGTCGTGCCTTCCCTTGCCGTATTCGCGGCGGCCGAGGTGCCGCCGGCGCATGCCCAAGAGCCCGCCCAGGCAGCGCAACGCCCGCCGTTGAACATTCCAATATTCATCAGCTCCAGGACCGATGTCTGCCACGACCCAGGCGACGTCGCGGCCATCAGGTCACTGGCATTGCTGGAACAGCATCGCATCAATCGGCAGGGCGGAGTGGCCGGGCGCCATGTGCGGGTAAGGTTTCTCGATGACGAACGCGATCCCCAGAAGACCATTGCCACCATGCGTTCGGCCCTCGCCGACCCCCACACCGTCGCAATGATCGGGCTCTCCAATTCGAACCGGGCAAAGGCAACGTTCGATGCGCTTGCCGAAGACATTCGCGCGAGCGCGATACCATTCCTTTCGAACATCTCGGTCAACAGCATCTTTGAAAGCTTCCCGAACGTCTTCACGACCCAGGCTTCGCAGGATTTCGAACGCCTGCCCGTGATGACGAATTTCATCCGGCACATGAAGTTCGCCCGTCCGTCGTTCGCCGGGCTCAGCGATGCCGTATCCAGCACGACCCTTGGCGATGGGTTGAAAAAGATGCTCGGCGCGGGCACTCTCGTTTCGGAGCACCGGCTCCGCTCCAATGGCGACGCCCTCGATCGCGACGAGGTCGCGGCCATGATCGCCGGCCTCAAGGAAAAGCAGACGGATTTGCTGGTCTTAAGCATCGGGACCAGTCGAGCGGCGGCAGTCATGAAGGAGATGGTGGCCGCCGGCGTCGCGCCGGCACTGTTCGTTACCGGCCGCATCGAGTCCCTGCCGCGGGATGTTGCCAACGCCTATCCCAATGCCATCTACCAGCTCGCCTGGGACCGCCTGCCCGAGGCCTACAATGATCGGTTGCGCAAGCTCATCGCGCGCGAGAAGCGCGAAAACTGGATCTTCGAGGGCCGAAAGATCCCCGAGGCACCGGGCTGGAAATCGGGCCAATGCAAGGCACGACCCGAAGGCGCTGTCCTCGATCCGTTCACGAGCGACAACATGCGGGCCGTCGGTATCGGCACCCAGTTCGCCGATATGGTGGCCCTCGTTGCCGCGGCAGCGCGCACGGCCGGTTCCACAACCGATATGCCGAGCCTGCGCGGCCACATTGCCAAGCAACTGACATCAACCTATGCCACCGGCAAAGGCGCCTTCAAGGGTAGCTTTGAGAACTGGTCCTTCGAACCCGCCGCGCGCACCGCCGTGCGGACCCCATTTGTCGTAATCCTTCCCCGCGGATTGGGCAGGACCCAGTTGGCCCCAGCCCAGTTCGTTCGAGTAAAGGATGGCAGCTTGCGGCAGATCGATACGTTGTATGTGGATATCGATCTCATTAGAGCGCATCGTGTCGATGACAACGAAAAGACGTTCTTCGCCGAATTCTATCTCTCGATGCGCGACGGCCGGACCGCCTCCATCGATCAGATCGAGTTCACTAACTCCTACCTCGACCCAAAAACCAATGGCCGCCAGATTTCGGTGGAGGTGTTGCACGGCGGCGGCAGCAGTGATGCCTATCCAGACCAAATGAAGATCTACAAGGTGTCCGGCAGGTTCATTTTCGAGCCGGAGTTTGCCAGTTACCCCTTCGACACCCAGCGCTTCTCCATTGACCTACAGCCGAAGCGCGGCGATACCCCGTTCATCATCCAGCCACCACCTCTGGAAGTGCGGGACAAGCTCGTTGCCACCGACGGCTGGGACCCCAAGGTGCAGTATGTCGGCTATGACGAAGACTTCGTTCCCATCGTCGACGCCTACACCCACGAAGCCAGCATCGCCCCCTTCTACAAGGCAAGCTTCGTGTGGATGATGCAGCGGCAGACGACCGATTATTTCCTCCGCGTGGTCGTGCCGTTGGCTTTCATCCTCATCGTTGCCTACCTGTCGATCTTCATTCCCCAATCGCATTTCGAGGCTATCGTGACGATCCAGGTGACCGCCCTGTTGTCTGCGGTCGCGCTCTACCTTTCTCTCGCCAAGCTCGACTCGGACACCGCAACATTGTCGGATCGACTTTTCGTTTTCGATTACATGATTGTCAGTCTCATGATCGTCATTTCGATCCTTCGCGTTAACCGCTTTGTGGCGCGCCGGACATGGCTCAAAGGGGCGCTTGGCTTCATCCATGTTGCCGTGATTCCGATGATGGTCGCCGCGATGGCCCTGTACGTCCAAGGCCTCAGCATGCCCGACCGATGAGAGCAGTATTTCGAACCGCCATCTTTGCCGGCGGCGTGCTCGCAATCGCCGTGGCTGCACATGGCAAAGAACCCACCCAACTCGCAAGAGTCGGTGCGAGATTTGGGATGGAGATATCCTGAGTCATGCTTTTCGGCTCAGTTCGGTCGACGGTGCGGCTGCGCTTTGCAACGCTCGGGTTTCCGCCCGGATGCGAATGGCAAGAATGCCCGCATTGGCCAGGGTGAATGCGATGCCGTACGCGTACAAGCCAAACACCATTGGCAGCACCATGATTTCTGCGGTGACGATTGCGTAGTTGGGATGCCGCATGAAGCGATAGGGCCCATCAGCTATCAGCGGGGCGCCGGGCAGGACGATGATGCGCGTCGTCCAACGTTCTTTGAGCGTAACCAGCACCCAGAGCCGCAGCGCCTGCAAGACAAGGAATATGACGAGCCAGACTGGACTTATTGACCTTCCAATCGATGTCAGCCAGAGCCCAACCAGCCAAACTCCATGCAGCGCTACAATCAGCCAGTAGTGCCCGGCGGCATGCTCCACCGCCCCTCGCGCCCTGAGCCTCGCCTCGTTGCGGCGCGCATAGACCAGTTCAGCCAATCTCTGTGCGGTAACGAATGAGAGAATGGCGATGGAGGCGCCGAGCTCTGTCACAGCGCGTCTCTCCAGACCGAAATTAAAGATCCAGGAGGCAGAACGAGACCGTGAAACCCGGTCCAAACGCAATCAAGAGGTGACGTCCGATTGCGCCATCTGACAGTGTGCGTTCGAGAACAAATAATGCCGTTGGCGACGACATATTTCCGTATTCGGCCAGGACGTCCCAGGCGTGCTTTAGCTCTTGGCGCGGCACTTCGAGGGCAGCCTCGGCGGCCTCGAGCACCTTGCGCCCTCCCGGATGCAGGATGACCCCATCGAGATCGCTCAACACCAGGTCATGGCGGGCGAGAAAATGATCCACCGCAGGTCGCAGCTCTTCGCGCGCGCATTTTGGGATGTCCGGGCTGAGGACGACTCCGAAGCCGTCGTCCTCGATGGACCAACCCATCATGTATTCACTCCGCCGCCACATGTGTTCACCGGACGCGACAAGACGAGGCAGAGCTTTGCCATCGGACGGGCGACACAGGAGCAGCGCGGCGGCGCCATCGCCAAACAGCGCGGCGGAGATGAAGTTCTTGATGCTATGGTCGGTGTTGCGACAATTGATGGTGCACAGCTCGACAACGAGGAGCAGCACAATGCCTCTGGGCAACGACTGTGCCATCCGAGCAGCGCGGGCAAGGCCGCTCACACCCCCCGCGCAGCCAAGACCAAAAATGGGTAGCCGCTCAATCGTAGCGGGAAGGCCCAGACGATTGGCAAGGATTGCGTCGAGACTTGGGACGGCAAGCCCCGTAGTGGACACCGTCACGATGGCTTCGATCTCATCCAGAGCGATGCCGGACAGATCGAGGCATTTGCGGCTCACGCGTTCCAGCAGGTCGGCGGCAGCGTCTTGGAACACGCGGTTGCGTGCCGCCCAGCCGCGCGACTCGAAGTGCCATCCGAGCGGCACGCATGAGTAGCGCCTCTTTATGCCGGTATTGAGAAAAAGGGCTTCATGGCTGCGCAGCTCGGGCGCAATGGAGAGTACAATATCTCGCATTGCCCGCTGATCGATGCAATGCTCCGGCACCGTCGAAGCGACCGCTGCGATCGCAACGGGCGGCCCGGAAGGCACGCGAATACCGAACTCAATTTCGCGTTTTGTTTCAAGGTTCAACAAACCGTGAGCCTCCCATCAAATACGAGCCGCAGCGTCGACTTCGCATTGATGCGTAACGCGCGAGCCGGCGTTCTAGTTGAAAGCGCCCTGGAAATAGTGGGTCGCGCCAAATGCAGGGCACTCATTTGGCTGTCAGGCCTAGGTCAATCGCCGCAGCCATAATCTTGCCCGATGCTGCCGAGTCGTCCTTGAAGACCTCGAGCGCCCTGCGGAACGCTGCTGCCGCGACCTCTTTCTCGCCAAGCACAACTCGCGAGCGCATGAGGCGTTCCCAGCCCTCGACGTCTCGCGGAGAACTCTCCAGGCGATCTGCCAGACCACCGACCATCGATCGGATTTCAGCATTGCTCTCGCGAGGGGGCATCAATTCGGACTGACTATTTTTCTCGACGTGCAGTCCGTCACCAGACGAGGCCGTCTCCAGATTGTCGCTTTCGGAGGCCTTCGCCTTGGCCTCCTCGTACGAGACCTTGAGATCGGCGGAATTCGGATCAAGCACGATCGCTCTTGCGTAGGCCACAGCTGCTTGTTCATAGCGTGCCGTTTGGAAGTAGGACCAACCGAGCATCCGCCAGCCTTTGACGTCCTCGGGCTTGGTTTCGAGCCGAGCCGCTAGGCGTTCGATCATCGTGGTCACATCAGGCAACAGCGTTCCAGCTGCTGGCGCGGACGCAGGTTCCTTGGTCTTAATGGAACGTGCGTAGTCATTGAGGCGCGCAAGCGTTTCGCCATCTAGCTCCGAACGCGACGCCGTCGTGCTCCCCGGGGCCGCCGCATCGGTAACCCGACCCGTATAGGAGGTAACTGCACCAATGCCTGCCACGAGGAGAACGACCGTGGCAGCCACAATTAGCGGTCCGGCGGGACGCCAAAGGTCATTCCGACTATTCATGAGATTACCTCGCATTAATTCCCGTCCCAATCCGGCAACATCATCCGTGAACGGTCAAAACTTCCTGCGAACCTCGGCGCGGATGCCGAAGTTGTCCTCGTTGGCGCCCTCGGTGATCTGATACGTAGCATCGGCGCGGAACAGCCAGGCCTTGTCGATCGGGATCTGATAGCGGACGCCAAAGGCGTACTGCGGGCTCGCGACGCCGATGCCGGCGATCGTATCGCCGAACGGCTGCACCGTGGCCAGCTCGAAGACGAGCTGCTGATCCAGATTGAATAGATATTGCAAGCCAATCGCGCCGCCCCAGGCGTTGGAGCCGGTGTCGTTGAGTTTCGGGTAGCCGGTCAGGGCGTCGGTCTCGAAGTTGATGCCAACGTTCTTCAGTATGCCCGCTTTATTGCCATCGACCAGGGGCTGAGGCGCGCCGAAGCCGACGAAGAAATTGGCGTAGGGGATCAGCGTGCTCGGCAAGCCCGAGATCAGGCTGTTCTCCGAAATGATGGCGAAGCCGTCGTCGTTCTCACCGCTACCGAAGTTCGCGAACAAGCGGGTCGAGTTCGACAAGGTGTTGGCATAGCGCCGGGTGTAGGCGGCGGTCAGGAAGTTCGTCAGTTGGCCGTCCCGTTCGTCGACGCCCTGTATCAGGCCGTAGCCCGCCTCGATATAGCCGCTGAAGGCATCGATGAAAGTGGTTATGCCATAGAGGTTGGCGATGTTGTTGCTGCGGGAAGCATCCTTCGCAACGACGCTCTGATTGTCGACATTGTCGAACGCGGCGAAGAACGTGATGTCGAAGTTGGGGAGGCCCAGCTTCCGCGAGTTTTTCGCCGGGAGGCTCACCGCGCCGCCCAGGATCGCGTCGTTCGCCCAGATCCCGTTCTGCAGGAACAGCGGGAACAGGCCGACAGTGAAGGGCAGATCGAAACTGGCTTCCTTGCCGGAGAAACCGGAATAGAGGGAGCCGAGGTCACCCTCGAAGAACAGTGTCTGCGGGTTGGGGTCGAACTCAGCATTGAACTTCCCGTCGCCGTCGCCGCCGCCGAACTCGAAGCGGCTGAATTTTGCACCGCCCTTCTGAATCGGCGTGAAGAAGGCGTGTATTCTTTCGGTGCCGGTGATCTTGAAGTCGACGTCGACGTTCAGCCGGGTCGCGATCTGGGCAATATCCTTGCCGTTATTATTGTTGTAGGCGATCGCCGTCCGCCAGTCGCCGTAGATGGCGAGGCCCGGCAGCAGCGGATTCAATTTACCCAGGAGCGTGCTGCTCTCGTCGTAGAGGCCGGAGGTGTACTGCTGGCGACCTAGCTCAAGCGGGCGCGGCGGCTCGACCGCACTCTTCGCGCCGTAGATGTCGACCTGCGACTTGGCATCGTAGCTCTTGTCATATTGTGGACCGGGTCGAAAAAGGTCCTTCTTGTCGTCCGCCTTGGGGGGTTTGCCTGCCTCTGGGGCTGCCGTTTTTTCGGCGGCCTTCTCTTTGTCGTAGACCCCTACGTACTGCGGATCGGCGAAGTCCTTGCCGGGAGCGCTCGCTAAGGAAGGCCACAACTGGGCCAATATGCCTCCCTTGCTGGCATCATTGCTGCTTTGGCCTGCCGCAGGTCCTGTAGTCGTGCCGAACATTACAAGGTAGCCACCAGCCACGAGCGCGATAGTGGCGGTCGCTGTCCTGACACGGTACCGAAGTTTGGCTTTCGAGCTGCAATTCACGCTTAAGCTCCATTTCGTGGCGCAGACCTGCGGAGTAGGGCTGAGGACCGCTTCTGTGGACTACCTGCGGGTCCTCAATCCGAACGCATCACAGCTCGGTCCTAGGGCTTTACTTCGAGCTCCACCGTGACGGCTTTGAAGCTCAACATCCGCTCGTTCATACGCCGCTCCATTTCCTTGGCGGCGCCGACGAATCGCATGAAGTAGATCGGCTCTGCACGGCTCCGCAGGCGGAAGGCGAGGCGGTACTTGCCGGGCTTCGTGATCAGGTTGCCCGGCACTTGATACTTGGCCTGCTTCTCACCCAGTGGCGGCAGCGAGTGGTTCTCCATGCGCACCAGCGGCGGATGGTTGAGAACGCTGGTGGGGATCTGCGGCGGACGCAGATGCGGCAGCGGATCGACGTCGAAGTTGACCGGCAGGTACATCTCGCGGTCCGTGCCCTTGACGTTGGTGGTCAGGAACTTGGTCTGGAAATTCACCAGCTGTTGGTCCGCTTTTATTCTACCAGCCGCGACCTCCAGGCTGTGCAAATCGGCCAGGTCGCCGTTGCTGTCGACGTAGCCCGACTCCCAAATGTTCCGGCCGTCAGGATCGACGAGGGCCACGTTCACCCAAAGCTGCGGCTGCGCACCCAGGGAGCCGGACGGCAGGTTGTGCCCCGCATTTAGGTTCTTGATCATGTAGGAGAACGCCAAAGGCTTGCCCACCCTCGGTTCTCCCTCGATCTTGGGACCGTCGACTTTGGTGCCGTTCTCCATGACCTGCCGCCTGAGCTCGTACCGCTCGTCGAGCTTGGCGAGATTGTCCTTGATGACCTGCCGGGCATCTTCACGGTCGAGCGCATCGGCCCAGCGCTTGGGAAAGTCGACCTTGATCTTGCGTTTGGCGACCTTGTTCTCGAACTCGGTGGTGCCCCAGCCGGCGCGCCAGTCGAACTCCAGCCATTCCTTGATGCTGAAGGCCTGGGCCTTCGTATTGTGAGGGAAGATGCCAGGGTGGGCGATCGAATAGCCCGGGCCGATGAAGCGGTGATTGGCGTGCTTGCGTCCCGGGTTGATTTCCTTGCCGCCGATCACGGCGGAGGGCGCGGTCGCATAGCCCTCGGGCTTTCCGGGGACCTTGCCCATGTGGCAGTCCTGGCAGGTGACGCCGGCTTTGCGCGCCGGGCTGTCGCGATACTGATCCCACACGATCTCGAGCTTGATGCCCAAGTTGACGGCAACCTGATGGCAGCTGACGCAGAACTCCGACTTGGTGAGCTGGGGATTCGTCATCATGCCGTCGTGGATGTCCGTGCCCCGCCCGTCTTTGGTTGTCTTGACCGAGTAGGTTTCCTTGTTGGCGATGATGTCTTTGATGACGCTCTTTTCGCCGCTGCCGTAGACCGGCTCGAAGATCTTGCCGGGCTCGACCCGGCGCTCGCCGTTGACCTTGCCGAACTGTTCCTTGACCCGGTGGCAGGTGATGCAGGTCACGCCTTCGCGCGAGATCTGGCTGCGGGCCCAAAGCGGCGTCTCTCGATTCTCGCCGAGCTGAGTTCCAACCTGCTGATGGCATCGCACGCAGAAAGTGCCGACCGTTCCCTGAGTCAGATGCTGGAACTTCTGCTCGAACGCGTGAAACATCGGCGAGATCGACGCATAGGCGTGGCTCGAGGAAGCCCACTCTTCGTAGATTTGTCGGTGGCATCCGCCGCATTGCGCAGCGGTGGGATAGAGCGAGAGGGTTTCCTCGTCGACAGGCGGAATGGGAGCTTCTTTTCCCTTCGCGGCTTTCGCTGCCGCCGCAAGAACGGACATCTCGCCATGGGCGGCCGCTGCTGCCCCCGCAGGCAGCTTCTGCTCACCGTCGGTCGCGCCACCTGTTGTTCCGGCTCGTCCAGCCCGAGCTCTTTTCTCCTCGTCCTCTTTGATAAGAGCTTCGAGTGCGGCGTTCGCATCGGTTTTTCCGGCCGCTCCTGTATTCTGGGCCAGTCTCAATCCGGGCCGTGCTTTTACCGCTTGGGTCTCTCCAACCTCATTGGGCCCGGCCACGGCACCCTGGCTTAGGAAAGTTGTCTCTATCGGTATGATGCTTGCGATAGTCCAGGACAGCATCGAAATAGCGAATAATCGCTGCGTCGCATTCCCCATTACCCTCTTCCCCAATAGATTTCATAATGGCATCCCGATTAGGAATGCCCACGCACAACGCCCCACCGCCGTGCGAGAGTGCTGATCTGAAGATTATGAAAAGTAATTAGAAGAGATGGGCGTGATGGTGGCCCACATAAAGCGAAACCGTGATGAAACTTGACAACTTTGAGGCGCTATTCAGTTGCCAGCGCATATATATAGATCGAGCACAACTACTACGTAGCGCCAGCCTTCGAAAGTCGGCAACCACTTGCGGTTCGGCGCTCGCCGATGTCGGCCGGCATTCGACGCCGGCGCGGCCGCGCGCAAGGCGTTGAGCCACATC
>JBGTIU010000146.1:0-5084 GCA_041745515.1 Hyphomicrobiaceae bacterium
GCACTGTGCCGACGACGCCCACCCGCCTGGACGTTGCTTGGCGGACGGCTGTCGCAACTCTCCTCGACGGCTTTGCGCGGCGGCTTGTGAACTACATCGTGGCGCCGATCTGCCACGGCACATACTCCGCATCTCCGTAGCCGAGCAATTCGGACTTGCTGCGCTCACCGGAAGCCACGCGCAGCATGGCGTCAAAGATCTCCCGGCCCTTCGTTTCGAGGCTTACACCGTCGAGCACATCGCCGCAATTGATGTCCATGTCATCGATCATGCGATGATACATCTCGGAGTTGGTCGCGAGCTTGATCGACGGCGTCGGCTTGCATCCATAAGCCGAACCGCGACCGGTGGTGAAAATCAGCATGTTGCAGCCGCCGGCGACCTGCCCTGTGGCTGAAACGGGATCGTAGCCCGGCGTATCCATGTAGACGAAGCCCTTTGTGCGCACGGGCTCGGCGTAATGGTAGACGCCCCGCAGTGTCGTCGAACCACCCTTGGCGGCAGCCCCAAGCGACTTCTCCAGGATCGTCGTCAGGCCGCCGGCCTTGTTGCCGGGGCTTGGGTTATTGTCCATGCTCATCCGGGCGCGCGCCGTATAGTCCTCCCACCACTTGATGATGCCGACGAGTTTTTCGCCGATCTCGCGGGTTGCGGCGCGGCGCGTCAGCAGATGCTCGGCGCCATAAATCTCCGGCGTTTCGGACAGTACTGCGGTGCCGCCATGGTGCACGAGCTGATCGACCGCCAGCCCCAACGCGACATTCGCGGTGATGCCGGAATAGCCGTCCGAGCCGCCACACTGCAGCGCCAACATCAACTCGGACGCAGGCAGCGTTTCGCGCGTCGCTCTGTTGACGATCGGCAACATGTTTCGAACGGCTTCGACACCGGCCGCCACCGTTTTCCTGGTGCCGCCGGTATCCTGGATCGTCATGGTGCGGAAGGTGTCGCTTTCTTTGACGTTGTAGGCTTGTTTCATGCGGGCAATCTGAAAGCCTTCGCAGCCCAGCCCCACCACCAGCACGCCAGCCATGTTCGGATTGCACGCATAGCCCCATGTGGTGCGCTTCAGGACTTCGAAGGTCTCGCCATCGGAGTCGATACCGCAGCCGGTCGAGTGCACAAGTGGAATTACGCCATCGATGTTGGGGTATTGGTCGAGGATTCCTGATCGCTTGACTTCCTCGGCAATGAACCGTGCGACGGTCGCCGAGCAATTCACGCTGGTCATCACTCCAATGTAATTGCGCGTGCCGGCCGCACCGTTGGCACGCCGAAAACCCTGGAACGTGGCCTGCGCTTCCAGCGGCAGCACCGGCTCTTGCCTGGCGTCAGCGGCGAAAGCGTAGTCACGATCAAACGGAGCAAAGCCGCAGTTATGCGTATGAATATGGTCGCCCGGCGCGATGTCGAGCGATGCGAACCCGATGATCTGGCCGAACTTGAAAACCGGCGCGCCCTTTGCTATCTCGGCCGTCGCCAGCTTATGCCCGCGCGGCACGCGTGATCGTGCCATTACAGCTTCGACCGCTGTGCCAGCATCGATGGCATCGACGGCAACGATGACGTTGTCGCGCGGATTGAGCCTTAGGGTGCGAGGCGGGCTACCGGCAGGCTTGTTTTGCATGACGCAAATCCTTGCTTTGTTTTTTTAACACTGCGACGCGGGCCTGTTGCGTGCAAGAGCGACATAAAGTGTTGACTTGAGCGCTTGCCGCTGTGGCCGGCGTATGATGCATTGGGCGCCAACCGAGAAATGGTCCTTGGAGGTCTTGATGAATCTGAGCGCCATGCTGAAAGCGCGTGCGGCCTCCGGCCAGCCGATTCGCATCGGCCAGGTCGGCGCCGGCAAGTTCGGCACCATGTTCCTGTCCCAGGTGCGCCTCACGCCCGGCATGCACCTGACGGGTCTGGCGGACCTGAGCCCGGCGCGCGCGAAAGAGCGCCTGCTTGGCGTGCAATGGACACGCGAACAGATCGGTGCGGAATCGATCGGCGATGCGCTGAAAACCGGCAAGACACACGTCACCGATGATGCCATGTCGCTGATCGACCACCCCGCGATTGATGTGATCATCGAAGCGACCGGTGACCCGGCGACCGGCATCGAGTTGTGCCGAGCCGCGATCGCCGCCGGCAAGCACATCGTCATGGTCAACGTCGAGGCCGACGCGCTCGCCGGTCCGTTGCTCGCCCGCCGTGCGCGCGAGAAGGGCGTCATCTACAGCCTCGCCTGGGGCGACCAGCCGGCTCTCATCTGCGAACATGTCGACTGGGCGCGCAGTTGCGGCTTCGAAGTGGTCGCGGCCGGCAAAGGCACGCGCTACCACCCGACCTACCATCAGTCGACGCCGGATACCGTGTGGGCGACGCTCGACAAGTACCTGAAGATCAAGGACCGCAGCCACATCAATCCGAAGATGTTCAACTCGTTCATCGATGGCACGAAGTCGGGCATCGAGATGACGGCGGTGTGCAACGCAACAGATTTGAGGCCGCAGACCAACGGCCTTGGCTTTCCGCCCGCTTCGCGCTTCGAGCTGTCGGAAGTATGCAAACCCAAAGCCGATGGAGGCACGCTCGAGTTCCCCGGCACCACGGAAGTCGCCTCATCGGTCACGCGAGACGAAGCTGACATTCCGCATCACCTCGCGATGGGCACCTACGTCGTCATCACCAGCCGAAGCGACTATGCCCGGCAGTGCTTCGTCGAATACAATTGCCTGCAGGACAGCACCGGCAAATACGCCGCGCTCTATCGGCCGACACACATGATCGGGCTGGAGCTTGGGTTATCGGTCGCTTCCGCAGTCTTGCGCAAGGAGGCGACCGGCGCGCCGATCTGTTTCAACTCGGACGTGGTGGCGACCGCCAAGCGCGCCTTGAAGGCTGGCGAAATGCTGGACGGCGAGGGCGGTTTCTGCGTCTGGGGCAAGCAGACGCCCGCCGCAATATCGGTCATGCAAGGCTATCTGCCGCTGGGACTGGCGCACGAGGTCAAACTGTTGCGTGATATCGCTGAAGGCGAACGCCTGCGGTGGAGCGATGTCGCCTACGACAAGGCGTCCGGCGCCGTGAAATTCCGCCGCGAGATGGAGGTCGCATTTTCGGAACCAGCCAAACCCCGAGGGGATTCTGACCTATGACCGCCAGGCAATCGGAGGCCCGCGTCGCCATCGTCACCGGTGCCGCGTCGGGGATCGGCCAGGCGACGGCCCAGCTACTGCTCGATGCGGGCTGGAAAGTCGCGATGTTCGACGCCAATGCGACAGTTCTGAAATCCGCGGCAAGCGCTCTTGGGCGGGCAAAGTCCATCCACACCTCGACCCTCGACGTGACCGACGAGAGTGCCGTCGAGAAAGCCGTGGCGGAAGCGACCGAGGCGCTCGGCGGACTGCACGGCGTCGTCAATTCGGCGGGGATCGCCGCCGATAAGCACGTGTTCGACACCTCTGCCGAACTGTTCCGCAAGATTCTCGATGTGAATGTCGTCGGTACGTTTGTGGTGGCTAAGGCCGCGGCACGCATCATGCGGCACAGCGGCGGCGGCATCGTCAATATTGCTTCGATCTCCGGCATCAGGGGCTCGAAGGGTCGGTCCGCCTATGGCGCCTCGAAAGGCGCAGTGATCACGCTGACCAAAGTGATGGCGACCGAGCTTGCTGCGCACAAGATCAGGGTCAACGCCATCGCGCCAGGGCCGGTCGAAACGCCGATGGTGAAGGCGCTGCATACGGACGAGGAACGGCAGATGTACAATCGATTCGTGCCGATGCGCCGCTACGCCGAACCTGCCGAGATCGCCAATGCGATCGAATTCCTGCTGGATGGGCGGCGATCGAGCTACATCACCGGCGAAATTCTGGCGGTCGATGGCGGTTATCGAGGTGCCGGCGCCATGCCGGACAAGCCAACAGAGTGAGAAGCTTCGATGGCACTGTTCCAGACGGTGACTGCGCACGGCGCGATAATCCCCACAATCGGGTTCGGCACCTGGACGCTGAAGGGCGAAACCTGTTGCGAAGCCGTGAATTGGGCGATCGAGGCCGGATATCGCCACATCGACACAGCGAGGATGTATGGCAACGAGAGCGCCGTGGGCGATGGCATGCGGGCCTCGAAAGTACCGCGTGATAATATCTTTGTCACGACCAAGGTCTGGACGGACGACATCGCGGATGGAGACTTGCAGCGATCCGCCGAAGCGAGCCTGAAACGGCTCGGCATCGACCGAGTGGACCTGCTCTTGATTCATTGGCCCAATGAAGCGATCCCGCTCAAAGCGTCGATCAAAGCTCTGTGCGACGCCCAACGGCGCGGCCTGACGCGGCATATCGGCGTTTCAAACTTCCCGACCAGGCTGATCGAACAGGCCGTGGCGTTTTCGTCCGAGCCGATCGTTACCAATCAGTGCGAGTACCACCCACACCTCGATCAGAGCAAAGTCATCGCGGCCTGCGGCAAGCACGGGATTGCCTTCACGTCCTACTGCCCGATCGGTCGAGGCCCGGTCGGCGGCGTGCTGGACGAGCCCGTCATCGAGGAGATCGCCGTGCGCCTTGGGCGCAGCGCCGCCCAGGTCGTGCTGCGCTGGCATCTACAGCAGGGGCTCGTCGCTGTTCCTCGCTCGGGCAATCGGCAGCGCATCGCCGAGAATCTGGCGGTCTTTGACTTTGCGCTGACAACCAGCGATATGGCCAGGATATCGGCACTCGCGAAGCCCAATGGCCGGGTCGTCAAGCTCTCCTTCGCGCCGACTTGGGATTGAGGGGGCGTTAGGCCCTGATAGGCAACAACGGTCACGAACGGGTGATCAAAACAGCGAGCCTTGCGGGCCACCGCCAGATTGCCGCCCTGGCCTGCGATTGGCGGGCGCAGGCGCGATCGCGGTCGCCCCGTTCGCGACGTCGGCGCCAAAGCGACCGTCGCCGACTTCGATTTCAAGTCGAGCACCTGGCACGGCCTGGGCAACCGATTTGACGGTGCGGCCGTCCGCATCGCGCACCAACGAGAATCCCCGCCTGATCACGCTTTGATAGCTGAGCGAGGCGAGCAGCTTGGAGTGGCTTTCGACCAGCCGCCGC
>JBGTIU010000147.1:0-6642 GCA_041745515.1 Hyphomicrobiaceae bacterium
TTTCGCGCCGCATGCTGCCCCCCCCCCCCCCCGGAAGTGCGGCCGCCCGGTCAAGCCCAGAACTTAGCGTAGGCTTGCCCGATCCGACCGCTCAGTGCGCCAATGATAGCATCGATTTGCCGCTCCGACGCCTCGACACACACCCCTGTGTCCACAACGAAATCGGCCCGCCGCCGCTTTTCCGCATCCGGCATCTGACGGGCGAGAATTGCATCGAACTTTGCAGCTGTCATGCCGGGCCGCTGCATTACGCGGGCTCGCTGGACATCGGCAGACGCACTGACAACAACCGTCACATCGACCCGCGCATCGCCGCCTGTCTCGAACAGTAGCGGGATTTCCAGCACGGCGCGTTGCGCTCCTGTGGCGTGGGCGGCACCCAGTTCCCGGCGTTCGGCCGCTTGCACCAGTGGATGCACGATCCGTTCGAGCTTCTTGAAGCCGGTGGGGTCGTCGAGAATTGCCTGGGCCAACTTTCCCCTGTCGACCTTGTCATTCCCGGTCACACCTGGAAACGTAGCTTCGATCAGGGGAACCGCATCGCCTTCGTAAAGATTGTGCACGATCGCATCGGCATCGACCACAGGTATGCCGCGAGCGCGAAAGCGGTTCGCGGCGGTCGTTTTGCCCATGCCGATCGACCCGGTCAATCCAAGCAAAAGCATCAGCGCCCCTCGATATCGGCGACGACGAGGGCGCGGAGGTCGGGCGTTACCTGCGGCCGGACACCGAACCATTTCTCGAATGCAGGCACCGCTTGATGCAGCAGCATGCCGAGCCCATCCACGGTAGTTAGCCCGGCGCGGCGCGCTCGTCTCAGCAACTCCGTCTCGAGCGGCACGTAGACGATATCGGCCACGATCAGACCCGCATGGCAGTCATCAAGGTCGATCGGCGGGCAACCTTGTCCATTCATGCCGAGCGATGTTGCATTGACCAGCACCGCTGCATCGCGGCCGCTGCGCGGCGCTTCCTCCCATGGCAGTGCGTGCACACGTTGGCCGGCGGGGTCCAGCGCTCGCGCAAGCGCCTCGGCCCGATCCACCGAGCGGTTGAAGACCCGAACCTCGGTGATACCTGCCTCCAAGAATCCGTAAACGATGCTGCGCGCAGATCCGCCGGCACCGAGCACACAAACCGGCCCGCGCCGTTCCCGCCAACCCGGAGCACTGCGTGCCAGATTTGTCATGAAGCCGTAGGCGTCGGTATTCGCAACGCAGATCCGCCCGCCCTCCAGCCAGACGGTGTTGGCGGCCCCAATGGCGACGGCCGAAGCTTCCCGCTCGTCCGCAAAACGGAGGATTGTCTCCTTATGTGGAATCGTGACACTGCATCCAACATAACCTTCGACTGCCATGTCTCCCACGAATTTGCGCAGCCCGTCGGGCGCGACGGCCACTCTGCCGTAGCTGCCGGCGATGCCGTACTGCCTCAGCCATGCCTCGTGTATGACCGGCGAGCGCGACTGCGAGATCGGCCAGCCGATGACACACGCTTTCCTAATGCCGGAGGCTTTTTTTTTCATTTCATCAGCAGCTCCCGAGTGCGCAACTGCGCCAGTAATGGCAACAGCGGCAACCCCAGAATAGTAAAGTAATCGCCTTCGATACATTCGAACAATTGAGCGCCGAGACCTTCCAGACGGAACGCACCGACCGCTTCCAGTATGCCGTCGCCCTCGCGAGCCAAGTAGTGCTCCATGAACGCGTCTGTGAACGACCGCATCGTGAGCCGCGCAGTATCGACCATACTCCAAATCGTTTCTCCGCCTCGCGCGATGGCGACGGCCGAATGCAACTCGTGCGTTCGGCCGCGTAACTGGGTCAATGTCGCTCGCGCGGCCGGCTGATCGGCCGCCTTAGCCAGAAGTTGGCGTCCGAGATTGAGCACTTGATCGCCGCCTATCACCACTGCCGACGGCATTCGCTGGCTGACGTCTTCCGCCTTTGCCCGCGCCAGGTACTCCGCAACCGCGGGCGGCAACGGTTCGGCGCCTTGTGCATGCATCGCAGCGCTGGCAGCCTTCTCATCGATCGTCGGCAGCACGACGTCGAAGGCGAGGCCGGCATCCTCCATCATTCGCCGTCGCGCGCGGCTGCCGGAAGCAAGGATCAGCGGCCGCGGCCCAAGTTCAGCCATCGAGAACGTCCTCCGGCGTGCCGGCGGCCGTGTCCCGATCGTGGAACAGCCGTAGGATATGCGCCGCCGTTTCTTCAATCGATCGTCGCGACACATCGATCACCGCCCAACCATGCTTCGCGCACAGGCGACGGGAAAAGAGAATTTCCTGGGCGATGCTGTCCCGGTCGACATAATCGTCAAGATTGCGGTCGCCAAGGAACCGAACGCGGTTGCGCCGGATTTCCGCAATGCGCTCGGCGCTGGCGACCAGCCCCACCACGAACGCACCATGCGGTTGGATCAGGGCATTGGGCAGTGCGATCCCAGGCACCAACGGCAGATTGGCGGTTTTGTAGCCACGCTGCGCGAGATAAATGCTGGTCGGCGTCTTCGAGGTCCGCGATATGCCGAGAATGATGATGTCCGCGGTATTCAGATCGGCCGGCAATTGCCCGTCGTCGTGAGCCATCGAAAAGTTTAATGCGTCGATGCGTTGGAAATACTCCGCGTCGAGAACATGCTGCCCGGCGACGATCGGCGTTTGTGGCGCACCGAGATAGCTTTCGAACACCTTCATGATCGGCTCCAGGACGTGCAAGCACGGGACCTTGAGGTCCCGACAACGGCGTTCCAATTCCGCCACCAGATCGCGATTGACCACGGTATAGAGTACGATGCCCGGCGCCGATGAAATCTCCTGCAGCACGCGATCAAGCTGTCGACTACTGCGGATAAGAGGATGTACGTGTTCGATGGGTCGCACTTGCGCGTATTGGACAGCCGCCGCCTTCGCGATTGTCGTCAGGGTTTCCCCCGTTGAATCGGAAATCAAATGCAGATGGAAGTAGCTTGGCAGGGCGTTGGCCATTTGTGGAAAACCTATGACGTTATCAACCGGTCCCAACAGAAGAGGTCTTCACGACACCTCCAGTGGTCGTTTTGTCCACAGGGCTGTCCCCAAAGGCCGGCACAATAAGCTGCAACCGACAGCAATTCAGAGCCGATGCAACGCCGACGTGTTTCGCACACCTTATCCGACGCCGCTGCACGCAAAGCCGCAATATGTTGTACTAACAACTGTTGATCGTACCCATTGGTGTCCCTGTGAGAAATCCTGCCTAGTGCCTTCAAAATCTTGCCCTACCAGTCCTTGACGGTAGTTTTCATACTGCTTGAAAACCCAAGGGAAATGGCGGGGAATCTCGATATTCCCACAATCCCCATCGGTAAGAAGAAAAACAGAAAGTCTTCAAGACTCTATTTGAAGGTTTAAGGGATGCCAGCAATTAGTGCCGACCTCGCGCTCAAAGCGCAATTGATGCGCTTCTTGCAACCCTTCGCGGGTCTGGCAATCAGTCCGCCGCCGGTCTGGTTGATGCGGCAGGCTGGGCGCTATCTCCCCGAATACCGAGAGGTGCGAACCAAGGCCGGCGGCTTTTTGAACTTGTGCTACACGCCGGCCTACGCTTGCGAGGTCACGCTGCAGCCAATCCGCCGCTATGGGTTCGACGCGGCCATCCTGTTCTCCGACATCCTCGTTGTGCCCGACGCGCTCGGGCAACGCGTTGCCTTTCTCGAAGGCGAGGGCCCGAACCTCGAACCGCTGCGTTCGTCGGCCGACCTTGCAAAGCTGAAGCTCGCCAACGCACGCGTCAAGTTCGAGACTGTCGCCGAAAGCGTGTCGCTGATCCGCGCCGGTCTGCCGCCAAACACTGCGCTCATCGGCTTTTGCGGCGCACCCTGGACGGTCGCGACCTACATGGTCGGCGGACGCGGATCGACGGATCAGGCGGCAACCCGCCTGATGGCTTATCGTGATCCGGAAACCTTCCAGCGGCTGATGGATCTACTGGTCGAGGCTTCGACCGAGTATCTCGGGATGCAGGTTGCGGCCGGCGCCGATGTGCTGCAGCTCTTCGACAGCTGGGCTGGCAGTCTGCCCGAAGACGAGTTCATCCGCTGGGTCATACAACCGACGAAACGGATTGTTTCCGCGATCAAATCGCGCTTCCCGCACGTTCCCGTCATCGGCTTTCCGCGCGGCGCCGGCATTGCCTCGATCAGCTATGTGACGGCAACCGCAGTTGATGGAATCGGCTGCGATACCGCGATGCAGCTTGGTGTCATGTGTGACCGGTTGGCGCCGCAGGGAATCGTGATACAGGGCAACCTCGATCCACTGCTGCTGGTGACGGGAGGCGCAGCAATGATCAGGCGCGTGACTGAGATTCTAGACACCATGCGAGGACAGAAATTCGTGTTCAATCTTGGCCACGGCATCGTACCTGAAACGCCGCTCGAGCATGTCGCCGATCTTGTAAAGCTGGTTCGAGACCACGTGCCCCAGTGATCGATCTCTGGGTCAAGGTCTTGCACGTGATCGCCGTAATTTCCTGGATGGCTGGCTTGTTGTATCTGCCGCGGCTGCTGGTCTATCACGTCGAAGCACCTGCCGGTTCGCAGCAGTCTGCGACGTTCAAGATCATGGAGCGGCGCCTGCTGAACGCCATCATGACGCCGGCGATGATCGTCGCCTGGGGAACGGGGCTGTGGCTTGCCTGGTCGTCGTTTGGCTTCAAGGGCGGCTGGCTGCACACCAAGTTGATGTTGGTCGTGCTGCTGTCGGTGGCGCACGATCTGCAGGCGCGGTGGGTCAAGGCCTTTGCGGCTGACAGGAACACGCGCTCGCAGAGGTTCTATCGCATCGCCAACGAAGTGCCGACGGCCCTAATGATCGGAATCGTGGCGCTGGTGATCGTGAAGCCCTGGTGAGACGCCAGTTTCAGGAATGACGACGGCGCTTTCCCCCTTCCTTCGGATGGCGAACACTGCTATCCGTAGGATACAGCGGTCGTCGACGACGGAGAGGTCGGCCGGCGCTCGTGCTATGCGGTGCCCAACCGCTACAGCAGCCCGCTCCGATGCGCTATCCCTTAGCGCACCCCCTCATATCCCTGCTCGATGCTCTCAACCTCTCACCCTCCCCAGCCGCTCGAGCCCCGCGGAGACTTGAATTGTCATGGCTGAACTAAAATTACAGAACCTTAAAGAAAAATCCCCAACCGAAATGCTGACCTTTGCGGAAGAGCATGGCGTGGAAAACGCCAGCACGATGCGCAAGCAGGAGTTGATGTTTGCTGTCTTGAAGCAGCTTGCATCAAAAGAGATTGAGATTACCGGTATTGGCGTCGTCGAAGTTCTGCAAGACGGCTTTGGATTTCTGCGCTCACCCGACGCGAATTACTTACCAGGCCCGGACGACATCTACATTTCCCCCTCCCAAATTCGTAAATTCGGCCTGCGCACCGGGGACACTGTAGAAGGTCAAATTCGCAGCCCGAAGGATGGCGAACGTTATTTCGCGCTGCTGAAGGTCAACCAGATCAACTTCGAAGATCCGGAGAATGCCAGGCACAAGGTCAACTTCGACAACCTGACGCCGCTCTATCCAACGAAGTGGTTGAAAATGGAGATCGAGGATCCGACCATCAAGGACCTCTCGGCACGCGTCATCGACATCGTCGCGCCCATGGGCAAGGGCCAGCGCGCGCTCATCGTCGCCCAGCCGCGGACCGGCAAGACAGTGCTTTTGCAGAACATTGCGCACGCGATCTCGACCAATCACCCCGAGTGCTATCTCATGGTGCTGCTCATCGATGAGCGTCCCGAGGAAGTGACCGACATGCAGCGCACGGTCAAAGGCGAGGTGATCTCCTCGACCTTCGACGAGCCGCCGTCCCGCCACGTGCAGGTCTCCGAGATGGTGATCGAGAAGGCCAAGCGCCTGGTCGAGCACAAGCGCGATGTTGTCATACTGCTGGATAGCATCACGCGCCTGGGCCGCGCTTACAACACGGTGGTGCCGTCATCAGGCAAGGTGCTGACCGGCGGTGTCGATTCGAATGCGTTGCAACGGCCCAAGCGATTCTTCGGTGCCGCGCGCAACATCGAAGAAGGAGGCTCGCTGACGATCATTGCGACGGCACTTATCGAAACCGGCAGCCGCATGGACGAAGTCATCTTCGAGGAGTTCAAGGGCACCGGTAACAGCGAGGTCGTACTCGACCGTAAGGTTTCCGATAAACGGGTGTTCCCGGCAATTGACATCGCCAAATCCGGTACGCGCAAGGAGGAACTGCTGGTGCCACGCGATCAGCTCAAGAAGATGTACGTGCTGCGGCGCATCCTCAACCCAATGGGCACGATGGATGCCATCGAGTTTCTGGTCGACAAACTGCGCTCGACCAAGACCAACGGCGAGTTCTTCCAGAGCATGAATACTTGATGGGCGCTCGGCGCTCGGCATGCTACATTCTGATCATGGTCGCACTACCTAAACACCGCATGACTGCCGACGAATTCCTCGTCTGGGCCGAGGCCCAGCCGAAGGAAGCGGGACGCTTCGAGTTGTGGGACGGCGAAGTTATAGTGACGCGGGAGCCGGCGGGCCAGCAGTCGGAGCGGGCGGCTCATTGGGAAGCGAAGGGCGCCGTCTATCGCGCGTTGCATGACGCCATCAGG
>JBGTIU010000148.1:0-4992 GCA_041745515.1 Hyphomicrobiaceae bacterium
CAGGCTCTTCGTCTGCGGCTCGTCCCACAGGCGATAGCAAACGCCCGGCTCAGTGCGGCCGGCGCGCCCCCGCCGCTGATCGGCACTGGCCCTTGAGACCCGCACGGTCGCAAGCCGCGTCACGCCGACGTCGGGTTCGTAGCGCGGCACGCGCGATAAGCCGCAGTCAATGACGACCCGAACGCCTTCGATGGTGAGCGAGGTCTCCGCAATCGATGTCGCGAGGACGACTTTCCGCCGGCCGGCTTGCGCGGGCTGCACGGCTTGGGCTTGCGCCTGGCTGTCCATGGCGCCATGGAGCGGCGCGATCTCGATTGTCCAATCGGTGATGCGCTCAGCCAGCCGCTCGGCAACGCGCCGAATCTCGCCTTGCCCAGGCAGGAACGCCAGAATGGAACCGGTCTCCGAGCGTAACGCAGCCTCGATCGCACCGGTCATCTGGTCGTCGATACGCCTGTGTGGGTCCCTGCCGAGATAGCGCGTGACGACGGGGAACGCACGACCCGCGGATGAGATGACCGGGGCATCGCCCAGCAAGGCCGCGATCCGCTTGTCGTCGAGCGTCGCCGACATGACGAGGATGCGAAGATCGTTGCGCAATGCCTTTTGGGTATCGAGCGCCAGCGCAAGGCCGAAGTCGGCATCGAGCGAGCGTTCATGGAACTCGTCGAACAGCACTGCGCCGATACCGTCGAGCGAGGGGTCGTCCAGAATCAGCCTGGTGAACACGCCCTCTGTGATTACCTCGATGCGCGTCCTCGGGCCGACCTTGGAGATAAGCCGCGCTCTTAGCCCGACCGTCTCGCCGACGCGTTCGCCAAGCGTCAGCGCCATCCTTTCGGCGGCTCCGCGCGCCGCCAGGCGGCGTGGCTCTAAAACGAGGATCTTGGCACCCTTGAGCCAACTCGCATCGAGCAGCGTCAATGGCACGCGCGTCGTCTTGCCGGCGCCCGGCGGAGCAACGAGCAGGGCACTTGCTTGCCGGTCGAGCGCCGAGCAAAGCTCGTCCAACACCTCGTCGATGGGTAACGAGGCGAAATGGCGACTATGGTTCGGGGTCTGCATTCCGCCTGATCGTCCAGTCATGAGTCCAACGTCGTAGATCGTCTATCATTGTCATCGAAGGAAGAACTCTGCATCTTGCCAGGGCTAGGCCCTCACCGGGAGATGCGAACATGAAGCTCACCGGCGCACGCCAGCTTTCCGCCAGACCGGCCGACGTCTGGACCAAGCTCAACGACGTCGATGTGCTGCGGCGCTGCATCCCCGGATGCGAGAGCCTGGAAAAAACCTCGGACGGCAATCTCAAAGCGGTTGCAGCCCTCAAAATCGGACCAATGGCGGTGCGGTTTACCGGTGACGTCGTGCTATCCGATCTCGATCCGCCGCGCAGCTATCGCATCAGCGGCAAGGGCTCGGGCGGTCCGGCCGGCATGGCCTCCGGCAGCGCGCTCGTGCGACTGGAACCCAAGGATGGCGGCACGCTTCTGACCTACGATGCCGATGCCAATGTCGGCGGCAAGATCGCCCAACTCGGTCAGCGGCTGATAGATGTGACCGCGGGTCAGATGGCGGAAAAATTCTTCACGTCGTTTGCCACCGAGGTTGAAGGCCCGGTCGCGACCGGCGCCGCGCCTGCTGCCAAAGCGCCCGGCGGCATTCCGACTTTGGTCTGGTGGGTTGGTGCAGCTTTGCTGCTTGCCATCGCCGTTTATTGGTTCAGACTGCGGTCCTAAGCGGAGAGGTTGAACGTCAGGCCGCGCGTTTGAATTCAACGCCGAAGAGGAGGGAACGCCCGTGACGCAGGTCAGTATGGACGTGAATGGCAAGGCGATCACAGCCGATGTCATGCCTTCGACCCTGCTGGTCGACTTCTTGCGCAGGGATCTGGCGCTCACCGGCACCCATGTCGGGTGCGATACCAGCCAGTGCGGTGCCTGCGTCGTCCACGTCAACGGCGCCTCGGTGAAAAGTTGCACAATGCTGGTGGTGCAGACCAATGGCGCAAAAGTGACGACGATCGAAGGCCTTTCCCAAGGTACCGCGCTGCACCCGGTGCAGGCAGCCTTTAAAGAAGCCCATGGCCTGCAGTGCGGTTTCTGCACTCCCGGCATGGTGATGTCGGCGACCGACCTGCTCAGCCGCAACGCCAATCCTTCGGAGGCTGAAATCCGCGACTGGCTCAAGGGCAATATCTGCCGCTGCACGGGCTATCACAACATCGTCAAGGCGGTGCAGATCGCCGCCAACACGCTCTCAACCGCCAAAGTCGCTGCCGAGTAAAGCATCCGGAGACCAACATGACCGTCATGGAAAATGGCATCGGCGCTTCCGTCAAGCGTCGCGAGGACTTCCGCTTCTTGAAGGGCATCGGCCGTTACACCGACGACATGACGATGCCGGGGCAGACCTATTGCGCATTCGTGCGGTCGCCCGTGGCGCACGCGAAACTCGGCAAGATCGATCTGACGGCCGCCTTGAAGTCGCCGGGCGTCGTGCAAATCTTCACCGCCGCCGACATCGAAGCCGACAACCTCGGCGGTGTGCCGTGCGGCTGGCTCGTCACGGGCCGCGACAACAAGCCGATGGTCGAGCCGAAGCATCCGATCCTGGCTTCTGGCAAGGTGCGCCACGTCGGCGATCCGGTGGTCGCCGTCATTGCGGAGACGCTGGCGCAGGCGAAGGATGCCGCCGAAAAGGTCTCGATCGACTATCAGGAATTACCCGCCGTCATCGACATGAAAGCGGCGCTGAGGGGCGGCGGCTCTGCCGTCCACGACGAAGCGCCCAACAACATGTGTTTCGATTGGGAGCTGGGCGACAAAGCCGCCACCGAGGCTGCTTTCGCCAAGGCGGCCCACATCTGCAAAATCGATTTAATCAACAACCGGCTGGTGCCCAACGCCATGGAGCCGCGCGCGGCGATCGGCGCCTACGACATCGGCACCGATGAGCACACCCTGGTCACGACCAGCCAGAACCCGCACGTGATCCGCCTGCTGATGGGCGCGTTCGTGCTCAACATCCCCGAGCACAAGCTGCGCGTCTACTCGCCCGACGTCGGCGGCGGATTCGGCTCAAAGATCTACCACTATGCGGAGGAAGCCCTGGTGACCTGGGGCGCCAAGAAGATCGGCCGGCCGATCAAGTGGGTTGCCGATCGCTCCGAGAGTTTCGTTTCGGACGCGCACGGTCGCGATCACGTCACTCATGCCGAAATGGCGTTCGACAAGGACGGCCGCGCCACCGGCCTCAAGGTCGACACGCTGGCCAACATGGGCGGCTATCTCTCGACCTTCGCGCCTTGCGTGCCGACGTGGCTGCACGGCACGCTGCTGGCCGGCCAGTACACGACACCAGCGATCCATGTGAACGTGAAGGCAGTGTTCACCAATACAGTGCCGGTCGACGCCTATCGCGGCGCCGGCCGCCCCGAGGCGACCTATGTGCTGGAACGCCTGATGTCGAAGGCCGCCGCCGAGCTGGGGCTGGATCAGGTCGAGATCAGGCGGAAGAACTTTATCCGCAGCTTCCCCTATCAAACGCCGGTCGCGGTCGTGTACGACACCGGCGATTACGAGGCGAGCCTCAACAAGGCCATGGAGCTGGCCGACTACAAGGGCTTCGAAACGCGTCGCGCGGCCTCAAAATCCAAGGGCCGGCTGCGCGGCATTGGTGTCGCCTCCTACATCGAGGCCTGCGGCATCGCGCCGTCGAGCCTCGTCGGCGCACTTGGCGCCCGCGCGGGCCTCTATGAGGCGGCGACCGTGCGGGTCAATCCGACCGGCTCGGTCACGGTATTGACCGGCAGCCACAGCCACGGCCAGGGCCATGATACGACGTTCGCTCAGGTCGTTGCTGAAAAGCTCGGTATCGGCATCGAGCAGGTCGACATCGTACATGGCGACACGGCGAAGGTGCCATTCGGCATGGGCACCTATGGCTCGCGCTCCATCGCGGTGGGAGGCACCGCGATGGTCAATGCGCTCAACAAGGTGATCGACAAAGGGCGCAAGATCGCGGCGCACCTGCTAGAGGCTTCGGAAGCCGACATCGTGTTCGAGGGCGGCGCCTTCCAGGTCAAGGGGACGGACCGCAAGAAGACCTTCGGCGAGATCGCGCTGACGGCCTACGTGCCGCACAAGTATCCGATCGACATGATCGAGCCGGGGCTCGAGGAAACCGCGTTTTACGACCCCAAGAACTTCACGTTCCCGGCGGGCACCTACATCTGCGAGGTCGAGATCGACGCTGGCACCGGTCAGATCGAAGTCGCAAAGTTCGTCGCCGCCGATGATTTCGGCAACATCATCAACCCGATGATCGTCGAGGGCCAGGTGCACGGCGGCCTCGCTCAGGGCATCGGCCAGGCGCTGCTGGAGAATGCCGTCTACGACGAGCACGGCCAACTCAAGACCGGCTCCTACATGGACTATTGCATGCCGCGCGCCGACGATGTGCCGAGCTTCCAGGTCACGACGACGAACACGCCGTGCACCCACAATCCGCTTGGGGTCAAGGGTTGCGGCGAGGCCGGTGCCATCGGCGCACCGCCCGCCGTCATCAATGCGGTGTGCAATGCTCTGCGCGATTACGGCGCCGTACACATCGATATGCCGGCCACGCCCGAAAAAGTCTGGCGGATCATGAACAGCGCGATGCCAAAGGCTGCCGAGTAAGGAATAGGGAGGACAGCATGATGTATGCGTTCGACTATGTGCGGCCCGTGTCCATTGCCGAAGCCGCCAAGGCGTTAAGCGCGAACCCCGAAGCCCGTGTGCTGGCTGGCGGGCAGACCTTGATCCCAACCCTAAAGCAGCGGCTGGCGTCACCCGGTTCGGTCGTCGATCTGGCAGGCATCGCTGACCTGAAGGCGATCAGGCGGGACGGCAACACGCTGGTGATCGGCGCGCTCGCGACGCACGATGCCGTCGCCCGCAGCGCCGATGTCAAGGAGGCGATCCCTGCGCTAGCGGCGTTGGCCGGCGCGAT
>JBGTIU010000149.1:0-5742 GCA_041745515.1 Hyphomicrobiaceae bacterium
AAACATATGAGGGCCGCGCGTCCGGGTCCGAGCTGCGCAATCCCGACTTCCAGGCCTTCGCCCGCAGCTTCGGCGTGCCGGCCTGGCGCACAAGCGATGCCAAGGGGCTGCGCGCGGCGCTGACCGAGGCGCTGGCGGCCAATTCACCTGCCCTGATCGAGGTCGTCACCGACATCGCGCAGGAGGTCGAGCCGTGGCAGTTCCTGTCGCCCGGCGGCCGGCCAACTTAACCACCGACCAGCGGCGGCAGGATGTAGACCTCGGCGCCCTCGGGGATCGTCGCCAGGTGAGCACCACGATAGATCGTGCCGTTGACGGCGACCGTGACGCCGCGGTCGAGCACCGGCTTCAATCCGGGATGTAGTTCGCCCAGGCGCGACAGCATCTCGCGGATCGTCGCAGCCTCGACCTCGAACTCAGTCTTGCCGCCGGCTTGCGACATCAACGGTCCGCCGAGTTTCACGCGCAGCATCAGGTTTGCTTTTCGCCGATGGCCTTCAAGAGCCGCGGTGGCGACATCGGGACCTCGGTCATGCGCACACCGGCGGCCGCGGAAATCGCGTTGGCGACGGCGGCAAGCGGCGGCACGATCGGCGTTTCGCCGACGCCACGCACCCCATAGGGGTGGCCCGGGTTCGGCACTTCGACGATTACGGTATCGATCATCGGCAGATCGGAAGCCACCGGAACTCGATAGTCCAGGAACCCAGCGTTCTGCAGCCGGCCATCGGCGCCGTAAACGTACTCCTCGTTCAACGCCCAGCCGATGCCCTGCACCGCGCCGCCCTGGAACTGCCCTTCGACATAGCTCGGATGCACCGCCTTGCCGGCGTCCTGGCACACGGTGTAGCGCATGACGCGGGTCAATCCCGTCTCGGGATCGACCTCGACATCGGCGATGTGCGTGCCGAAGCTGACGCCGGCACCGTCCGCGTTGATCTCGTAGTGGCCGGCAATCGGCCCGCCGGTGTTGCTGGCCTCGGCCGCAAGCTGCTTCAGCGACAGCGGTGGAAACTTGCCCGCGTTGTCGCCCGCTGGTTTGGCGTGCCCCTTCTCCCACAGCACCGCATCCTTCGGGATGCCCCACATGGCAGCGGCGCGGCCGCACAGCTTGCCGATCACATCGCGGGCTGCACTGATGGTCGCGAGGCCGGTGGCGAACGTGACGCGGCTGCCATCAGTCATGTCGCAAAAGCCCAGCGACGATGTGTCGGCAATGATCGCGCGAACTTGGTCATAGGGGATGCCAAGCTCTTCCGCCGCCATCAGACACATCGAGGCCCGCGAGCCGCCGATGTCGGGCGTGCCGATTGCCAACCCGACCGTGCCGTCGATGTTGACATTGAGCGACACGCAGGTGTTGCCGCCGAAATTAAACCAGAAGCCGCAGGCAATGCCGCGGCCCTGGTTCTTGTCGAGCGGCGCCTTGTAATGCGGGTGATTCCGGGCAGCCTCGAGTGTCTGCCGGAGGCCAATGCGGCCGAACGCCGGCCCAAAGGCTGACTTGGTGCCTTCCTCGGCCGCATTCTTGAGCCGCAGTTCGATCGGATCGACGCCGATCTTGTCCGACAACTCCTGCACGACGCTTTCGACCGCGAACGCCGCCATTGGCGCGCTAGGTGCTCGGTACGCTGCGAGCTTCGGCCGGTTGCTGACGACATCGTAGCCGACGATATCGACGTTCTCGAGGGCATAGCAGGCGAACGCCGACATCGCGCCCAACTCGACCAAGGAGCCTGGAAACGCGCCGCCTTGATATTTCAGCTCCGCCTCGCCGGCGGTAATTTTGCCGTTGCGCTTAACGCCGATCTTGACCCTGATGCAGGTGCTCGCGGTTGGCCCAGTGGCGCGAAACACCTCCTCCCGGGTGAGCACCAGCTTCACCGGCCGGCCCGCCTTGCGCGACAGGGCAAGCGCCACCGGCTCGATGAACACCGTGGTCTTGCCGCCGAACCCGCCGCCGATTTCCGAAGCTGTCACGCGCAGCCGCGAGGCGTCGAGGCCAAGCAGCGCCGCGCAGGTGTTGCGGACCATGTAGTGCCCTTGCGTGCACACCCAAAGCTCGCCCGAACCGTCGGAGCGCACATTGGCGAGGCACGCGTGCGGCTCGATGTAGCCCTGGTGTGCCGCTTCCGTACGGAACGTGCGCTCGACGACGACATCCGCCGCGGCGAAGCCTTTGGCGACGTCGCCGTGGCCGAACCTATGGCGTTTGGCGATGTTGGACGCTTTGGTCGGCTTCGGTTCGACGCCTTCGGTGAAGAGGTCATCGTGCAGCACCGGCGCATCCGGCAGCATCGCCGCCTCGACATCCGTCACATGCGGCAGGATCTCGTAATCCACCTCGATAAGCGCAAGCGCCTTGCGGGCGACGGCCGGGCTGGTGGCCGCGACGGCTGCAACCGCATGGCCGTCGTAGAGCGCCTTGCCACGCGCCATGACGTTGGCGAGCACCGCCTGCAGATCGGCGTTGCCGGGCGTCAAGTCGGGGAAGTCCTGGTTCGTGACAATGGCTTTCACGCCGTCGAGTGCGAGCGCTTTCGAGGCGTCGATCCGGCGAATGTGCGCGTGGGCGTGCGGGCTGCGCAGGATCTGGCCGAACAGCATGCCGGGCGCCGTCACATCGGCGCCGAAGCGAGCGCGGCCCGTGACCTTGTCAACGCCGTCGGGCCGCAACGGCCGCGTGCCGACCAGATCGAACTGGCGATCAGGCAAGCCGGGTTTGCTGTCTAGCGGCATGTCGCTCTCCATTGTGTCGTACAATCTGGAGAGTAGCGCGCATCAGACCGGCAGGCCAGCGATGGCTGGCGGCAAGTCGGCCGCCGAGAAGCATTCTAGTCCACCTTGGCGCCGGATGCCTTCACGACGTCGCCCCAGCGCTTTAGCTCTGACTGCACGTGAGCCCGAAGCTCCTCGGGCGTGCTGGGCACGGCTTGCGCGCCGCGTGCCAGCAATGCCTCCTTCAATTGCGGATCATTCAGGGTTTTTCTGATTGCGCCGTTCAAGGTGGCAATCGTCTCCTTTGACGTGCCCCGCGGTGCAAAGAGCGCGTCCCACGCCGTCACTGCGAAGCCTGGGACGCCTGATTCGGAGAGCGTTGGAATATTCGGTGTCTTGGGCCAGCGCTGCGCAGTCGAAACCGCGAGGCCGCGCAGCTTGCCGCCTTCGACCTGTGGCAACGCATTAGGCATCACCTCGATCATCATCTGCACCTGCCCGGAGATCATATCGATCATGGCAGGCCCGCCACCTCGATAATGCACCGGCACGATATCCGCGCCAGTCGCCGTCTTGAACATCTGCGCCGCCAGGTGGGAGGTTGTGCCGTTGCCGGCAGTCGCAACGTTGAGCTTGCCGGGATTGGCCTTGATATGGGCCAGCAGCTCGGCCGTCGATGTCGCTGGCACCGACGGTCCAACGACCAGCATCAGCGCTATCTCCGTCAACCTGGAGATGGGTTCGAAGTCGGTCGATGCATCGAAGCCTGTACTCTTGTAGAGCGTGTGATTGATCGCGTGCGTGCCGTTGGTGCCATACGCCAGCGTGTATCCGTCCGGCTCGGAACGCGCCGCCGCTGCCGACCCGATATTGCCGCCGGCTCCGCCCCTGTTGTCGATGACAAACTGCTGGCCGAGGATTTCCGAGGTCTTGGCGGTAATCACGCGGGCGAGCGCGTCAGCTCCGCCGCCGGCTGGAAACGGTACGATGAGCCGGATCGGCTTATCGGGGTAGGCGGCCTTCGCCGGTGTCGGCATGATCGAGGCGGCTGCCGATGCGCCGATCCGCAAGACCATGTTTCGGCGATCGACATTCCAGTCACGCTTCGATGGCATCGATTTGTCCTCCCTGGATCAATCTCGGATTGTAGGCTACCGCCGGATCAGTCACATCCGCAGCCTTGGCGGTGTCTTGCACCGGGCGCTGCCGCATCGGCAGCCGCGCCGGCCCCCCAATGGTCGTGCACGCCACCCCCGGTCATCCAGAACTCTTTGTGGTCATGACAGAACTTCGGGTCAGCGCCGACCATCGGCATGAACAGATGATGCCAGTTGCGGCAGATGTCGAGTTCGGCCTTGACCCACTTCATCGGGTCGCGACCGTAGTCGCGCCAATACTCGCCCTGCACGTTGAGGCCGGGGATCGCCGGAATCCAGCTTTCGCTCAGCCACAGATCTGGATCGCCGTGCTTGGCGGCCATGCGGCGGATCTCCGGATCGTCAAGCGCGCACAGACGCCCGTTCTCGATGATCGTCTCGTTGTCGCCGTCCATTTCCAGCGTCACGGTCGGGAAGTAGAGATGCAAGTGCCAGTGACCGACGGGCAAGCCCTGGCGCGCCGCGATCCGCTCGGCCATTGACGAAATGATGGTCCCGAAGCCGATGTGGATAACGCCCGAGCGGACGCGCTCGTAGAGGCAGTTGACGAAGCCCGAAGGGAAGTCCTTGCGCGGGCGGTGGATGTGCGGGTTAGTACCGATCGAGGCCTCCCACCAATACATCAGTCCTTTGCCGGGGAAGCCCGGGTACTGCAGGTGATCGGTCTCGGCCTTCAGCTTTCTGAGCTTGTCGCCGAACTCGCCTCCTTCAAGAATCGCAATCACGCGGCTGTTCTCGATGGTGAGCTGCGTCCAGTCGCATGGCGCGATGTGGTTGGTCGTGCCGGCGACATAGCCGTTGCCGTCCTCCATCCCTGGCAGGAAGACCCACGGCTTGCCGAGCACGTGACCGGGCAGGTAGGTGCGCCCGAAGGTCTCGTTGCCGGTCCAGGTGTTGCGCACGAGGTCGGCGTTCAGGAACTCGCGGCGGGCGTCGTAGTAGCCGTCGTGGTTGGTGTATTCGAGGTCGGTGCCTTCCGGATCCTGAATGCGCACGCGCTTGGCCTTGAGGATGCGCTTCCAGGTATAGAGGTCGATGGCCTGCAGCAGTTCGTAAGGCATGGTGTGGGCAGGCGAGGCCAGGATCTCCGGCGTTATGAACGGCATACGCTGGATCTTGACGTCAGTGTCGCACAGCACCGGCCCACCGTAGCCCCACAGCAGCTTGTCGTACTTGCCCTCCTTGGAGATCACGTCCCACTGGTCCATCCAGTCGGCGAGTTCTTTGGTGCGGTTCAGATAGTATTCGACCTCGTCCGAGCCCTTCCACTGCGGAATTGGGCCCTTGTCGACCATCCTGATTTCATACTTGCAACCGTACTTCTCGAGAATTTTCTTCGAGGCCTCGATCACCATCGGATCGTGCCAGTTGTCGACGCGCAGCAGCACGCGCTCGCCGGGCTTCAGGTCCCAGCAGGCGTGCAGGCCCTGGTTGTACGGCCGCTTCGCTACCGCATCGAGGTAGGGCAGCAACTGGTCCGCGTGGGTGATGTCGAGCATCGGCGGGCAGCGTGGTGGCCGGGCCTCGAGCAGCGGCGGCCGGTCGAACTTCGGCTTCAGCGCGGTTGGGGTCGGTCTTTGAGCGGGCCGGTCCTGCATCAGGTCTCTCCAACGGCTTTGCCAAGCCGTCAAATTGCATCCAAATTTATCGAGCAGTCAAGAAAATCAGTATATATCGTGGCAGAAATCTTTGAAATGGATACAAAACAAATGATTCAATCGAGCCTGCCCGCTATCGACCGCATCGTGACCGATCTGCGCACGCTCGTGCTCGCAGGGCGTTTCCCGGCCGACGGCCGGCTCGGCGAGGAGGCGGTTGCCGATGTGCTGGGCGTGTCACGCACGCCGGTACGCTATGCGCTGGCCAC
>JBGTIU010000150.1:0-3019 GCA_041745515.1 Hyphomicrobiaceae bacterium
GGCCCATGCCCGCTGTCATCCGGCGGCCAGCAGCAGAACCCCGGCCACGATCAGCGCCGCTGTCCAGAGCAGATCGACGTTGATCCAGGCGCGCCGCAACACCTCCAGTCCAATCCATTCGTAGACCGCGACGGCAATGACGGCGGTGACGAGGAGCATGGCGAGCGTGTGCAGGGCTAGGCCGGCCACTATGATCGGTAGCGGGTCGGCACTCGGCGCACCGGCATTGGGGGAAATGCACAGCGGCAGCAGCACGGGCCACAGCATCAGCCCCGCGCCATGCGCCGTCGCCATCAGGAACGACCACAGGCCGAGCCCGACCAGCCCCACCTGCATGCCGAAGCGGACGCGATGGCGATGGCCATAGCGCCAATGATAGACCGCCCAGCCGATCAGTGCGAGGCCGGTGACGAGGCGCGCGCCGCGCGCTTCGAAGGCGAAACCGGCCCAGAGCAGGAAGGCTGTCGCGGCGCCAACCGACGCAGCATGTCCGAGCGCGATCGCGATCGGTGCCAGCCACACGATGCGTCGGTCCTGCCGGTGCAGCCCGAGGGCGACCGCATAGAGCCAGCCCATGCCTGGATTGAGGCCATGAAAGGCGCCGAGACCGGCGAGTGCGAGCCACGTCGCGCTTTCGCTCATGAACTATGACGATCCCGGCGACTATGCAGTCTACGGATAGCAGTAGGAATCCGACGAGCAGTCGCCGCCTTCGAGCCGCACCTGATGCGGGCGGTGCGACTTCGGCCATTGCACGAAGAACTTCTCGTCGAATTTCATGCCGCCCGCCGGATCGGCGTCGAGCTTCACCATCCAGCCCTCGAGGCCTTCGGGATAGAACTGCGGATCGATGGCACCGTAGAGTGAGTTGGTGAAATAGACGCGTCGGCCGTCGCGGCTGACCTCGACCATCTGCGGCCCGCCATTGAGCTTGCCGTTCTTCGCTGCCGGATGCGAAGCGCGGGATACAATGCCGCCGATCCGGACCTTGGCGGTGAGCTTTGCGTTCATCGGATCGGAGACGTCGTACTGGTGGAAGTCGCCAGTTCCCCAGCAGGCGACATAGAGGAACTTGTCGTCCATCGACAGATCGATATCGGTGACCAGCGGCGGCACCGCCTTGAAGCCCTTGAGCACTGGCGGCAGCAGATCGGGATCGGCGGGCTCGGCCGGGATCTCGATGATCTTTTTCACGGCCCATTTATCGCCGTCGCGATACCAGGTCCAGATCGATGATGACAGGTTCTCGAGACTGATGACACAATTGACGAAGCCATAGGCTTTGGTCGGGTTGTGCGCAGGCCTGAGCTCGAAAACCAATTGATACTTGTCGCCGAAGTCGATGGTCTGCTGGTGCTTGCGCTTGTGCAGATCCCAGAAATGCAGCTGGCGGCCGTACTTGGCGCCGAGCAGGATCTCCGGCACAAGGCCGTTCTCGATCATGTCGGGCGTGCCCCACTCGCTGGTGACCAGTGTGTCATGGCCGAGGTGCCACCAGGCATCATAAGCGAAGTGCTGGGGCCCGCGGTCGATCTCCCACTGGCCGCGCACCTCGAAGGTCTCGTGGTCCATCAGAAACACGCCGCCTGGGCCCTTGCCCTCGGCGTTACCGAGCGCGGCGACATAGATGCCCTCGGGTCCGCAGTGGACGGTGTGCGGGCGGGAGTATCCGGCCTTACTGGCGATCTCCGCGGCTTCGATCACCTTGACGATTTTCGGGTTTCTCGGATCGGGCTTGGTGTCGAGGATGTGGATGCGGGACGATCGAAGACCCGGCACCACCAGATAACGGCGCTCGGCATGCGCGTGCGGCGCGTTCGGGCACAGGCACGACGAACAGGCGTTCCAGCCGAAATGGTGCAGCTCGTCGCCGGCATTCGGCATTGCCACGCTACTGACGATCTTCGAGTACGTGCGGGAGGTAGGGTCGACATCGACGACGGCGATGGTATCGGGAACCTTGCGCTCGGGATCGAATGCCGCGACGTAGGCGATCGTCTCGGGTGGCGCCTTCATCGCCATGCGGGGCGACGGATAGAAGGTTGGATCGGGAGTCCAGGTTGCCATGTGCGTTCCTCCGAAGTTACGGCCGCCTTGCGTTATGACGTCTGAAAACGACGACCGAGCGATTGGCCAGCACCCCGCCGCGAAGGCTGATCGTAGCGGGTCAGTTCGAATGCGCGCTGGATTTGTGGGTCGCTACGATCTCATAGTGTGCTGCTTTGGCATCGTGCCGCGACAGGTACTTGCGACGTTCTTCGGGAACGACAGAAGTTTCGTAATCCTGTCCCGCAAACGCACGAATTGCATCGATAGAATCCCAGAGCATAATGGTGATAAACTCGACCTCCTTTCCCTCGTCTCTCCTGAGTAGGTAGCTGCTTTTGTACCCTGTTACTTCGCTGATGCCGGGCAGAAGCTCCGGTTTCAGCATGTCCTCATAAGCGTCGGCGTGCTCAGGTCTCGTGTATCCGTGCCAAATTCGTGCGATCACGAGGCCCCTCCTTGGAATGCCGCGGCATGTGGAAAACGAAACTGACATTGGCCGACTGATGGCGCGGTTGCATATCTCCGGTCGTGCAAACCGGCTAACCCGCCGCGGTCGTCGGGTCGATCATCTTCCGCACTTCGGTAATCTTGGTCGCGGGAAAACCGCTGATCTCAGCGTGCTTGCGGATCACCGCCTCGTCCTTGGCGAGATATACGCAGAACGTCTTGTTGTCGGCGACGTAGCTCTCGACCCATTGAATATTGGGCGCGAGCTGATCGAGAACCTCATTGGATTTTCCCGCCGCGCCCTTCAGCTGATCGCGCTCGAACGAGCCGACCTTGGGAATATCCCGTTCGATGATGAACCTGCGGAGTGTCATGGCTTCCTCCTATGCACGATGAACCAAACAGAGGGTGGGATGCCGACGGCTTAGCGGCTCACGCGAGCTGCCGCCGGGTTGACGTGGGCATGATAGCCGGCTTTCAACGGCACTGGTAGCGTCCTGCTTATTTGTTGCCGCCGCCTCCA
>JBGTIU010000151.1:0-8433 GCA_041745515.1 Hyphomicrobiaceae bacterium
CCGGCGGCTGAGTCGCCAGTGCCGGCGCTGCAGTAGACGCTGGTGCCGGTATCGGCGGCGCCGCCTTCGGCAGCGATTGCTTGGGAAGTGCGGCCGGGGTTGCAGCCAGCGCCGGGTTCGGAGGACTGATCTGAGACTCCCAGAATTTTGCGAGATGCCGCTCCACGATCCGATCGAACTCGCCGTTCTCCCGCAGCTTCGCGAGCGAGCTGTTGATGTAGTAAAGGATCGTGCGCGCGTGCGGATGGGTCTTGGAAATCAATACGTGGAGTGTCGTCAGCGCCACCGGCTGTTCGATCACGCGTACCCGATCGGTCATTCCGAGCGAGGTGATGCTGGTCCTCGCGACGAGTTCGTTCATCACCACACCATCGATCGTACCAGCGTCGAGCAGGCGAAAGCATTCATCCACGGAGCTCGGCCGCATCAGCGTGACCTTGCCGTCCTTCGCCCAATTGCGTCCGGCTCGATCGAGCTCATGGATCGGATAACCTGTGGGACGGCATAACGAAGTGCCGACGATTTCCTCTTCGCGCAGCGTCGTGATGCGGGAATTGGTGCGTACGTAAAGGCTGGTCACGACTTCGTACATCGGATCGGCAAAGAAGAATTTCTGGCAACGGAACTGCGACCCTGCATCGAGCGTGGCCGCGTTCTCGCAGTCGGGTCGAGCCCACGGAAAGCCGATATCGAAGGATCGCGTCAGGAGCAGCGGGTTCAAGTGCGCCGCCCAATCGTTGACCCAGGAGATGCCATAGTCGAAGCGGCTCTTCGATTCCTCCTTGATCAGATCGAGCGAGGCGCTCACCACCTGCGTCAGCATTCCGCCGCCTTCCAGCGAGCGACCGGTATAGGGAGCGTAATTGTCGGCGGTCAGGATCTCCAGGCGGCGCACGACAGCCGATATTATGAACGCCTCGTTCGGATTGACCGGCTGCGGAGGAGCTGCGCCGACAGACGCCGCCGGCTGTGACTGCGCCGCCGCGCCGCCAATGCAAGGCAGCCTGATCGCGAGCCCGGGCATCAGCAGGGAGCCGTTAGGACCAAGGCGATCTTGGTTGGCGTAGAATATAATGGTCCATTGCGCGGGATTGCCGTAGGTGCGGGCAGCGATCTGCGCCAGTGTTTCGCCATCCTTGATCGAATAGTCGGTGCCGCAGGACTGAGCGTGGACAGTGTCGGGACGCAACAGCCACGCCGACGACAAGACGACCAGTGCCGCGAGCACGCTGTTGATCCTTACGGCCGATTGTTCAAAGGGTTGAGCCCATGACATGGCGTTCGGCCTTTCTGGTTGAATGAGCTGGAGCGACTTCCCTGATCGCCGAGTGTCGAGACAGTGCCGTTTACGCTGGTACCAATGATTTCGGCTGCCTCAACGCCGATTGCAGGATGCACGGCAAAATGTGGCAAAAGGTGGTTGGTTAACGCGCTGCCCGCTCAGCCCTTGCTACCGCACGGCAATCCGAAAGTGGAGCAGCAGCGCTATCTGCGGCGGCAGCAAAAACGTCAGACCTAGTTTGCTGTCTGCCGACACGATTCGGGCCCGATTTTGGCGCATTGGTCCAGCAACAGCGGCAGCAGGGAAAGTGAAATGCGGTGTTCCAGGCTTTGTTTCGCAACCTTGGCTGTCGGGCTCGCGCTTGCGTTGCCGGCATTGGCGCAACGGCAAAAACCCCGTCCTCAGGTTGACCCCGGACGTGTCACGATCCTGACCGATGGACTTTCCGAGCCGTCCAGCGGCGGCGTGCAAGCGGTCAACGAACTTGCCGAACGACTGGGGCGGGCCGGCATCAGGGTTCTGCCGATCGCGGGTTCCGGCGCGGTTGCCAACGTCCGCGACCTGTTGCTGCTCAGAGGCGTCGATCTGGCGATCCTGAACAGCGATGTGCTGGCGCACCTCGACATGACTGGTGAATTTCCCGACGCGCGGCGGCGCATCCGTCTTGTCACGCACCTTTTCGATCAAAAGGTCTACCTGCTGGCGCGCAAGAGCCTGAAGTCCGTCGGTGAACTTCGGGGCCGCAAAATCGCGGTTGCCTCGACCGGAGCCGGTCGCATAACCGCGATGACTGTGTTCGGGCTGCTGAAGATCGACGTAGATCTGCAGCCGATCAGTTCCGGCCAGTTGCAGGGTGAAACGGCACTGGGCGGTGTCGATGGCGTTTTGCTATTGGGCGGCGAAGTCACGCGATTGGGCATCAGCGCTGACAACCTCGAGGCTTTCCATCTCATTCCTGTTCCGATGACGTCGGCTTTGCAAAACACCTATCGACCGGCCCGCATTGCCGAGGCGGAGCTCATCGGCGTGGCGCGAAGCGCAGCAGGCGCCGACAGCATAGCGGTGTCGACCGTGCTCGCGGTTTTCGACTGGGCGCCCCAACAGAGCCGGTACGAGAATGTTGCGAACTTTGTCTATGGGCTGTTCGAACTAGTTCCGAAGCTGCGCGAACAGCCGACGAGTACGATCTGGCGGCAGGCCGATATCAATGCATCGGTCCCCGGTTGGCTCAGGTACGGTCCGGCAAATCCCAGAACCGTGTTGTCGCCTCTGCAACTCGCCACTCTGGCGAACGTCGAAAAACCGGTGCCGCAGCTGGCAACTCCAGCGCTGCCTTCGAAAGTGGATAGCCAGGCGCCAAAGGCACTCTCGCTGCTGGCGATCAATCGCGCGCCACTGGCCGATGAGACTGCACAAGACGGTGGACTGATCATTGCTCTGTTGAGCAAAGGTCTCGGCCTCGTCGGCGCGAGCGCTGGCAAGCGGCCGGCACCCGTGGTCCGCTGGGCCGCTTCGCCTTCCGCATCGCTGCAGGCATTGTCGAATCCCGGGGCCGCCGACGTTCTGTTGCCATGGCTTCAGGCGGACTGCGAACGGCCCAACGATCTGTCACAGGAGTCGGCCCTGCTTTGCGATAGAGCGGTATTCTCGGAGCCGATATTGCAGATCGTGGTCGGCCTGTTTTCACTCTCCGAAGCCGGCTTCAAATTCGAGACCGACGAGAGCATTCATGGGCGCACGGTCTGTGTGCCGTTGGATCGTGACCTCGTCGATCTGAATTCTGCCGGTCGCAACTGGATCGCCGAGAAGCGCGTCGTCGTTGTCAGGCAGCCGACGCTTTTAGATTGCATCGGGTTGGTTCAGCGACGCGACGCCGATGCGTTCGTTGCCAGCGATCTCGAGGGACGGCATCTGTTGAAGCGTCTCGGGCTCGGGCAGTTGTTTGCAATGGCTGAACGGCCGCTCGGCACACGCACGGTTCATGCCGTTGTATCGAAGGCCCATCCGCAAGCCGACGAGATGATTGGCAATGTCAACAGCGCCATTCGTCAGCTCAAGGAAAGCGACGCCCATGCGACCATTGTCCGGCAGCATCTCATGACGTTGTGGGATGCCAGGATCAATGTGCGTTGATGCAGCTCCAAATCGCCGGCGCACTATTCTGCGGCGACAAGTGCGGGGACCAGGTCGACCCGTGAGAGCGTTTGCTTTGCAATGCGGCTGATGACTTGCAGAGCTGCCTTGATGCGCTCCTCGTTCACATCCTCGAGGAGGTCCTCGAGCGCCTGCTGCAAGGTCTCCATGTTCATCTGCGGGTCGTCCACGCTCGACACCATGACGATGTCGCGGAAAATGTGCCCCGCTACGCCCCGCAGTCGCGCCAGAAGTTTGGCCTCGTCGCGATCATCGGCGAGCAGGTCGCGATGGGTAACGGCAAGCAGGCTGCGCCCGCGCAAGCGCGGCGCGAGCTGCCCGCAGGCCCGCCGTTCACTCTCTTTCCAGGCCTGAGTGGCGACCGTGCACCATATCACTGCGTCGACGTTGTGAGGCGCGAGGTCGGACGGCGACCCTTCGAATTGGGGATCGGCCAGTCCAGGCATGTCCAGCAGCTCGGCCGTCTTCAATCGCGTCGAGGGCAACCCGACCTCCAGCCGCATTGGGGAGAGGCCACACGCCGGCCGATCCGCAACGATCAGAGTCCGGCGCCCGTCAGGCTCGACCGAATAAATCTCTGGCGTCGCCGCGTAATACAGCAGCGTTGGAAACCGCGTGTTCGAAACGACCGCAGTCGGCAGGCTGTCGATGCCGACGAGAAGGTTCGCCAGAGACGTCTTGCCGGAATTGAATTCGCCGGCAATTGCGACGCGCAACGGGCGTTCAAGCCGGACTTCGATGCGGCGCAGCGCTCGGACAGCGGAGGCGAGCTGCGGGAACTCTGCCAGGTTGCTTTCCAGCTCGGCTCGCGAGCGCCTGAGGCGGCGGATGGCGCGGGCGATCTTGTCGGACCGTGTTCGCGCTTCTGCCTCGGACCCCTTCGAGCCTCGTTCCCCGCTCACCGGCGCATCGAGCGTCGTATTCGAGGTCATGGCAACGCAACACTCCAAACGCATTTTTTACAACCAGCGGCAACCGGCCTGCGATGGCGGCAAGCGGGCATCGCAGTACTATGTCACGGCTGCCCCGACGGTTACCTTAGCCGGGTATTGCGTCGAGCAACAGGGTATTTGGCCGTGTCCCGTTTGGGATAAACTCGCACTCATCGTAAGCCGGGGATGCCGATGGACATGAGTTCCCGTTACTACATCGCATTGCTTGTTGCTATCGTGACGGCAGTCGCGGCGATGCAGCAGCAGCAGCTCGGGCTTGCGTTCATCGCGTTCGGTGTCGCCATCATCGTGTTCTGGCTTTCCAAACGTAAGCGCAAAAGTCAGGTGCCGGGCATGCTGTTGCAGGATCAGAAACCAGAATCGGCCGCGCGTCGCAATCGCGTGCTGCTTCACATCTGGCTCCCGCTGACGGCCGTTTGGATTCTCGGCGCCTTGTTTCTCGGCGTGCGCGAAGTTTGGTGGCTGATGGGTCTACCGGGGCTCATGTTCGTCGTGCTTGGCTGGTGGGCGCATGATCCCAAGAAGCCATTCGTGGCAATAGCCATGGGCGTCGTGTTCGCGGTGCTCGGCTATTTGCTGTTCGTGAGGTGATCCCATCGCTATTGCAACCGCCGCAATGAACTACGGGTCTCGCCATAGCGCGTCGAAGACGTGCGTGAACGCGCTAATTGCTCGACCCATTCGACGTGCTTAACTTGCGTCCACCGTCCTCAGTTCTGCGCCTTTCGCAGCTTCAGCGTCATGTGCAGGGTCGCCTGCGTCTCGGCCGGGGCAACAGGCCATTCGCCGCTTGCTTCGACGCTGCCATCGGCGCGCACGGTCATGTTGTTCAACAGTTGGGCAAATCCCGGCTGGCCGATAGGGCCGCTGCCACCGAACCACTGCCCCGACACGCGCACTGGGCCGCCGCCCGGCCCAACGGCACACACGCCGTATTTTCCCTGTTCAATCTGCGGATCGGCTATCCCGAGCGACATGGTGTTCCGGCCCGGCGTATATTGGCCGTTCAGGTCAGCCGAAATCTTCGCCGGCGCCTCAGTCGTCATCCCGCAATATACTCCCACCGCCGGCGATTCTACGTGGCTGTCGCCGGCCATGCGGCCTTTGAGATTGCCCCGGCCGTCGTAATCGACCGTCAGATCGAGCCTGCCCCAAACGCGGGAACGAGGAGCGGGGATCCACCACTCAATCGACCCGTGCCAGTCGCCGCCGGTCGGAAATTCTCCGAGGTCGGTATCCTTGTTGCCGGCAAAGTCCTCGGCGATTGCGCGCAAGCGGATGATCGGCGGCGGGTTGGAGGGCACGGTGTAAGTGACTTCCAGTGTCTGCTTCCAATGCTTCTGGGCGCAGGGGCGCGGGTCTCCGGTGGCTTCCCAAATCGGCGGCACGACTTGGCCTCGGCTTTCGTCGGTTAGTTGCATCTTCTTCACACCGGCTTGCCAGTCATAGCGAGCGGCGTTGTATTCCTCGCTCGCCTCCATCCTGACCTTGATGGTGTCGCCGGGCTTGACCATGGTGCCCTTTTGCGGCGTCGAAGTCGTTTTGAGGGTCGGCTTGTCCTTGTCCGGTGCGAGGGTCATCGCAAACGTTGCGGCGCTGGCCGTCCGCGGTAGCGGCTGGTATGCCACGGTCAGCTTCGCACCCGGAAGATCGGACCCTCCGTCCAAACGGCAGGGTTGGACACTGAAAGTCTTGATGTACCCCCAATCAGGATTGTTCGAAGGCTCTGGATTCGCAGGCGCCAGCACAAGTTCCGGTACGGGTCCTTGCTCGACCAATATCGTGCCCGGCGCACAAGCTCGAAGCTGCAAGTCTTGGGTGCCAGAGGCGCCATGCAGAACGCCGCCTACTGCTCCGTCGAGCTCAGCCGGACGGCATGGCGCTGTTTGCTGCGCCAATGCGCCGTGTCCGGCTGCAATGACGAACAGACAAAATGCTGCGCCCAGCACGCACGCACACGCGATTCCTCCGCTGGGTGCGCGTTGTCGTATTTTCAACTCCCTGCCGCCGATCCCGCAGTAACGAATAACGCGTGTCATGCCACCTCCCATTACTGCGGCTTCACTTCGAACACTCGCCTTCGGTCACTGAGCCGTCAGTTCTGCGCGCGTTGCAGTCTCAGCGCGATGCTGCTGGTGATAGGGCCGTCCGTCCACGTATCATCCGACTGGAATCGGCCATCCCCTGCCGCTCTTGGGCTACGTAGAGCGCTCTTGAAGTTCGACGTTTCATGAAGGCTGTCGCCGCTGTAGATGTAGCCCCCGCGCGGACAATCTTTTCGCGGAGCCGGCGCAACTTCGGGCTCGATCAGCTGGATCGACATCACCTCGGCGCCGGGCGTGTATGAGCCAATCAATTTGGCGCGCAGTTTGTTGGGAATGGTTACGGCCCAATTGCAATCCGGACTGCCCTGCTGACTGAAACTGCGGTTCCCGACCAGCGAGCCGGTCAGGTTGCCCTGACCGTCGTAGTTGAGGACGATGTCCATGTCGTCGGTCATGGTTGTTGTCACGCCCAGGACCACGCCCTCCCAGCTGAACTTAAGTGACCCATACCAATCCCCCTTGGTCGGGAACTCGGCGGCATCGGTGTCCCTGAGGCCAACGTGGTCCTCGGCGAGCGCCGTGAGGCGCACGATCGGCGGTGGGTTGTCGGGCACCGTATAGGTCGCCTCCACGCGCCGCGCCGGCGCCAAGGCGATGCAGCCTGCTGGCGGCGGCGGCGGGTAGTTCTCCGAGACTATAAGCCGGCCGCCTTCGCTCTCGGCGACAAGCTGGATGGTCTTGATCCCGCTCTGCCACAGATTGGCGTGGTCGCGCGCCACCATCGTCACCGTGATCGTGTCGCGCGGTTTCACCTTGCTGCCCTTGCGCGGGACCGAGTTAGTGTCGAGCTTTGGCGATTCCTTGTCCTTGGCGCTCTGGGCGCTGATGACCACCATGTCGACCAAGCTGCTGCTGTTGACGTTCTTAGTGACCCGCACCGAGGGACCGAAGCCGCGCAAGACAACCTCGATCACATCGCGACGGGCTGTGGCCAGGGCGTCCCTCATCAGAGGCCCTTCCGGATGCGGCCCTGCCAGGACCGTGAAGTCGACATCGGTCGGGCATTGCGAGCCAGGCGCCTGTGCCCGCTTAACGACGTCAGTCAACCGCGCGACCGCGCCGGGGCCGGGCTTGAAGTCTACGGTGTTGGGCCAGAACAGGTCATCAGAGGGAATGCTGGCTGTCTGCGCCTGCTGCGCCAAGGCGGCGGAGCCGATGCCCGTCGCACCGATGAGCACAGCCAACATGACAGCAATGGTTAAGCAAGGCAGGGATTCGAAACGTGCGCGCTTTCGCATGGCGAGCCTCTTGTAAACCTCCCGGCTCATTGCGGCTTCACCTCGAGCACCTCGCCTTCGGTCGCCGGAAACGGCAGCTTGTTGTCGTCGACCTCGACGATGTAGTCACCCGGCGGCAGCGCCGCCACCGTACGCATCACGTGGAAGTCGGCGACCTCCTTGCCGTCCTGCGTCGTCACCCGCGCCTTCTTGAATTTCAGGTCATTCGCCAGGATGACCGCGGCCGGCCGCAGCGTGGTGGTCTTGCCGCCGTCGACCTTGATGAAGCGCCACTCGGTCTTGGCGAAGCGCAGGTCATAGACGCCGGGCATCAGGGTCACCGCCGACGACATGGGGGTGAAACCTCCGTGCTTCTCGCCGGTCTCCGAATCGACAACGCTCGCGTTGACATGCACGCTGGGATTAGCGACCTCGATCTTCAGCACGCCGGGGTCGATCGTGGTGGTCTCGCCGGGGCGGACCTCGATGCCCTTCCAGCTCGCCGGTCCGAACTTCCCCTCGTAGATGCCCGCAGGAAGGGTGATCTCACGGCGCGAGCTATTGAACTCCCCGGTCTTCTCGCCGGTCTCGGCGTTGAGCACGGCGTGAGACGAGAGCCAGGTTGCCGACGTAGTCCGCAGCTTGCCCGGTTGCGGCTTCGGCGGCAGCGTGACGACGCGGGCCTTGCAGGCGTTGAGCGCCGACTTGAGCGTTTCGGGCAG
>JBGTIU010000152.1:0-26175 GCA_041745515.1 Hyphomicrobiaceae bacterium
TGCTCTTCCGATCTATGCCGCGCACGCCGCCACTTACGAGCGCATTCTGGCCGAAGCCGAGGCCGGTGGCGGCGGACGCGAGGCCGAAATCGCCCGTGCCCGTCGTGCCTGGAGCCAGGGCTTCGTTGCCGACGCCATCGACCGGTTCTGCCGCACGACCGAGGTGATGGATGTCTCGGGGCGCGCGCACAAAGGCGTGCTGACCGCACAGGACCTAGCGACGTGGCAGCCGACGATTGAAGAACCGGTGTATCTCGACTATGGCCGTTATCGCGTGTTCAAGCCGCACGCTTGGAGCCAGGGACCCGTACTGCTGCAGCAGTTGGCATTGCTCAGAGGCTTCGAGCTCGACGGGCTGTCGCCGATCGGCCCCGATTTCATCCATCTCGTGATCGAGGCCGCGAAGCTGGCCTTCGCGGACCGCGAGAAGTTCTACGGCGATCCGGCATTCGCGGCCGTGCCCATGGATCGACTGCTTTCCGAACCCTACAACGCCGAACGGCGGCGGCTGATCGATCCAGCTCACGCCTCGATGAAGCAGCGGCCGGGCACGATCGAGGGTTTCGGCGGCGATGTCATCGTCAAATCGATTTCGCAGGGGCGCACCGCGGTCAGCGCATCTGGCGCCGGAGAGCCGACGGTCGGGCGCATGGGAGAAGCGCGCGGCGATACCGTGCATATCGACATCATCGACAAACGGGGCAACATGTTTTCGGCGACGCCATCGGGAGGGTGGCTGCAATCATCGCCGGTGATCCCTGAGTTGGGTTTCCCACTCGGCTCACGCGCCCAGATGTTCTGGCTCGAGGAAGGCCAACCGGCATCGCTCGCGCCAGGCAAGCGGCCGCGCTCGACCTTGTCGGTCGGCATGGCGTTTCGTGAGGGAAAACCTTACCTCAGCTGGGGCACGCCCGGCGGCGACCAGCAGGACCAGTGGAGTACACAATTCTTCCTGCGGCACCTGTACAGGGACCGACCCGGCATCCGCATGAACATGCAGGAAGCAATTGACGCGCCCGCCTGGCACATCGAACATTTCCCGGCGTCGTTCTGGCCGCGCGCCGCACGACCGGGGATTGTCGCGCTGGAGGATCGCCTGCCCAAATCCACCATCGAGGAGTTGCGCCGCCGCGGCCACCGGATCGAACTTGGCGGCCCCTGGAGCGAGGGCCGATTGACCGCCGCCAGCCAGGACGGCGGCCGCCGCAAGGCCGCCGCCAATCCACGAGGCATGCAGGGCTACGCGGCGGGGCGGTGAATGTGGACGGCTACGTGGCCTCGTTGTCACTTGGCTGCCAACCAACAAAAAATCGTCATTCCCGCGAAGGGGAATGACGTCTGAGGTTGATGCGCCCTCACAAGCCAAAGGGCCCGGCTGCAGTCGGGCCCTTCGCTTATGCCAGTCAATCGGTGCGATCAGATCAATCGCGGTTGCCGAACAGCGACAGCATCGACGTGAACATGTTGATGAAGTCGAGGTAAAGGTTCAGCGCGCCCATGATGGCACCCTTGGCCATCAACGTGGCATCGCCCGCCATCTGGTAGTAACCGTCCTTGATCTGTTGCGTGTCGTAGGCGGTGAGGCCCGCGAAAATCAGCACGCCAAGTACCGAGATCGCAAACTGCAAGGCAGACGACGCCAACCAGATGTTGACAACGGCGGCGATCAGAATGCCGATCACGCCCATGATCAGGAACGAACCCCAGCCCGACAGGTCGCGCTTGGTGGTGTAGCCAAACAGGCTAAGCCCCGCGAACGCGGCTGCCGTGACAAAGAACACCTGCGTGATCGACTGACCGGTGTAGACCAGGAAGATCGACGACAGCGATGCGCCCATTACGGCTGCGAACAGCCAGAACGAGGCTTGCGCCGCACCGACGCTCATCTTGTAGACGCGGAAGGCCAGGAAAAACACGAAGCCCAACGGCGCCAGCATCACGACCCACTTCAGGGGCGAAGCAAACATCAATGCGCCGAAGTCGGTCAAATACATCCCACGCTTGAGAGCCAAGCTTGCACCGGTGGCCGACTTGGCCGCCAGCGCCGGGTCGAGCGTCACCGCCTGAGTGAAGATCAGATAGGCGACGATGCCGGTCAAGGCGATGCCGCCAGCCATATAGTTGTACACGCTGAGCATGTAGGAGCGCAGCCCTTCGTCGACGACCGCGCCGCTCTGCTGGCGCGCTGCCGTGCCGGCCTGCGCGTACCTGTTGTCGAACTGAGCCATAGTTGTTGGTTTCCCTTGTAAAAGCCGTTGCGGCTCTGGACCCGGCCGCTGGGAGAAATATGAACTGCGTCGGCGTCACATTCAAGGCCGCTGCAATCGATTTATTTCGATGCCGGCCGATCGTAAACAGTTGATTTTGCGTCGAGACCGTCCCGCCACCCCCACGTTTTGCCCTATTCCGAGCGCAAATGCGGCACGGATGGGGCACGCAGCACGGTCCAGGTGCCGATCCCGCCGAACACCATAACCAGCCCCAAGGCCAACCCAAGCGCCTGCAGCACGGCCTCCGGCGATAACGTAAACGGGACGTCCATCACGCTGGTCAAGGCCACCCAGGCCGCCAGCGCGCCGAACGCGACCGCGAACACAGCCGTGATCGCAGCAAGCAGTGCGTATTCAATGGCGTGCGACGTCAGGATGCGACGACGTGTTGCGCCTAATACCTTTAGAATTACCGCCTGTTTGATCCGCCGCCGCTGCGCCGTCGCCAACGCTCCAGCGAGTACCAGCGCCCCGGCAACCAAAGTCACGCTGCCGGCCACGCGAACCGCGGTCATGATCCTGGCAAACACCGCATTGAATGAGTTGATCGCGTCCTTGACCCGGATCGCCGTAGTCGCAGGATGCGCCTTGCCGATCGCGCGTGCGATGGCCGCTTCGGTCTCCAACGATACCGTTTCAGGCAGCGTGATGGTCGCCAGCAGATTGTGCGGGGCGGCGCGCAGCACGTTGGGCGAAAACACCATGACGAAATTGATGGCGAGACTTTCCCACTTGACCTCGCGCAGGTTGGAGATGCGCGCGGTGATATTGCGCCCGAGTACGTTGACGGTGACCTGATCCCCGAGTTTGAGACTCAAACGCTTGGCCAGCTCGACCTCGAACGAGACCAGCGGCTCACCATCGTAGTCCCGGGGCCACCAGTCGCCCGCGACCACTTTCGAACCCTCGGGAACCGCGTCGGCATAGGTCAAACCTCGATCGCCGTTCAGAACCCATTGCGCTTCGGGCGGCGCCTTGATGTCTTCGACGGCAACACCCGCCAGCCGCACGAGCCGGCCGCGCAGCATCGGCGCATTGTCGATGCGCGCCTCGGGTGCGCTATCGCGCACGGTCTTCTCGAAGGCGGCGAGCTCGGTCTTGTTGATGTCGAGCACGAAATAGTTGGGACTGTTGACCGGCAAACGCCCGCTGAGCTCTTTCACGATCGAGGCATCGGTGAGCGCTACCGCGACCAGCAGCGACAGGCCGGTACCGAGCGACAGCACGACCGAGCGCGTCAGCCCGCCCGGCGCGCCGAGGTTCCCGATTGCCAGCGCCAGCGCGGGGTTGCGCGGGCGTTTCGTGTTCTGTGCAAGGCGTGTCACCAGGTCGCCCAATCCGATAAAAACCGCGAACACGACGGTGAGTCCCAGGCAAAAGTAAATCGCGATCCGCTTGGCATCGGCATTGAGGATCGCGAAGGCTGCAAGCGCCAGCGCGGCGGCGATGGTCGCGGCGATGATGCGCGGCTTCGGCCAGATGCTTTCCGGTGCCACCTCCTCGCGAAACAGCACGCCTGCCCGCACCTGCTCCGCCCGGCCGAGCGGCCACAGCGTGAAGACCAGTGCGACCAGGAAGCCGTAGGCCGCTGCCGACAGCACACTCCAGGGATTGACCGTGAGTTCCGCGCGGATCGGCAGGCTCGTCCCATAGAACATGTTCAGCACGAACGGCACCGCATAGCCGAGCACAATGCCGACGGCGACGCCGATCGCGGCAATCGCCATCACCTGAGCCAGGAACACCGCGAAGATGGTTCCGCTGGTCGCACCAATGCTCTTGAAGGTGGCGATCACCTTGCGACGCCGGTCGATGAAGGTCGCGACCGCGTTGGCGACGCCGACGCCGCCGACGAGTAGTGCCGTGAGACCGATCAGGGTCAGGAACTGCCGCAGCCGTTCGAGCGTGCGGGTCACCTGGGGCGAAGGATCGCGGCGGTCGGCGATGATGAAGCCCGACTCCGGCAGGCCGGTCTTAATCTGATCCCGGAAGGATACGAGACCGGCCGCCGTCGCGTTCGCGGTTTCCGGTGGCAGCGTCATGGCGTAGCGCCAGCGGATCAGGCTGCCGGGCTGTACGAGTCCGGTCTGGTCGAGCGAGGCCAGCGACACAAAGATGCGCGGCCCGAATGTCAGGCGGTCCGAAATGGTGTCGGGTTCCAGATCGATCACGCCGGTGACGGTGAGCGAGGCAGTGCCGATCGAGATGCGGTCGCCGACTTTGAGCCGAAGCCGTTCGAGCAGGATCGCGTCAACCACCGCGCCGCCTTGCGCGCGGACTGCCGCGTCGAACGGCACACCGCCCTTGAGCTTGACCTCGCCGACCAGCGGATAGGCTGCATCGACGCCCTTCAGCTCGGCCAGCCCCTGCTCTTCGCCATCGACGGTGCGGGCCATGGTCCGCATGGTCGCTGTCTCGCTGATCGGACCCCTGGCCCGCAACCATGCGAGCTCCGCCGGGTCGGCGCGTTTGTGCGCGCGCGCTAGTGTGACATCGCCGCCGAGGATCGCGCGGCCCTGCGATTCGAAACCGGATCGCAGCGCATCGCCCAGAGCGCCGACGCCGGTGATGACGGCGACACCGAGCGCCACGCAGGCAACGAACACATAGAAGCCGCGCAGCCCCGACCGCATTTCGCGGATCGCCAGCCTGATACTCAACGGCAGTCGGCGGCTTTGCGGGAGTGAGGAGGCGTCGGCAAGGTCCAGGGTGGTCATGCCACCCCCCGTCCGACACGCCCGAGCCGATGGTCCGCCGGCGCGGGAGAGAGCGCTACTCTCCGAGCGAGCGTCGGAACGTCTTCTTCATTTTTCCCTCCCTCCCCCCTTGAGGGGGAGGGCCGGAGTGGGGGGTTACGCCACGTCGATTGCGGCGACATCTCCACCCCCACCTGACGCGGCAATCGGTTTTTGCGAAGGGCAAAAACCGAGCTGCGTTTTCCTCCCCCCTCGAGGGGGAGGAGAAAAAGGGAGGGCGACTCAGGGATCCTCCTCATGCGAACGCCTGCTCCCGCGCGCCGGCGACGATGCGGCCGTCGGCCATCTGCACCGTGCGCTCGCATCGCCCAGCAAGACTCATTTCATGCGTGATCAGCACCAGCGTTGCACCACGGCGCTGGCGTAAGCCGAACAGCAGATCGATCACCTGCGAGCCTGTCGCACCATCAAGATTGCCAGTCGGCTCGTCGGCAAGGATGAGCTTCGGCTCAGGCGCGAGCGCGCGGGCCAACGCCACGCGCTGCTGCTCACCGCCCGACAACTGCGCCGGGAAGTGATTGTGGCGAGGCCCGAGGCCCACTTCCTCGAGCCCCTGACGGGCCGCCTCGAAGGCATCGGCTCGGCCCGCAAACTCGAGCGGCAGCGCCACGTTCTCCAGCGCCGTCATCGTCGGCACCAGATGAAAAGACTGGAACACGATGCCGATATCAGCGCCACGCGCCAGCGCCAGGCTGTCCTCGTTCATGGACACGAAGTCGTGACCAGCAACTTCGACGCGACCGCGCGTTACGCGCTCGAGCCCGGCGATGATCATCAGCAGCGACGTTTTGCCCGAACCGGAAGGCCCGACGATCGCCACCGATTGTCCTGACTGCACGTCGAGACTAACGCCGCGCAGGATATCGACGGCACCGGCACGGCTGGTCAGTGTCAGGTGCACGTCGGACAGACTGACGATAGGCGCAATCGACGGCTTGGCGGGGCTCACAGTGGTTCTCCGTCGTATTCGGGTCTTTGTGGCTCTAAACCCAAGCGCTCTAAGCGGTGCTGCCGCTATGAACGACGCTTGCGGCGGGAAAAAGAACGCGCCATTCGCAATTTTCGCAGTTGCCCACAAGTGGGACCTTGGCCGCGCCCGTTCAATCCTGCAACCTCGGTTATGCCCCGCAATCAACGCGCTCGCCGCATGACTTATCGCGCGCGACTTTCTAGACTGAGGAGTCAACTGGATTGGAGCAACCGATCATCATGCGTATCCGCCTCGACCCGATCGACTGGCGCATTCTCAAAGAGCTCCAGGCGGATGGTCGCATCACCAACATCGCGTTGAGCCAACGCGTTGGCTTGTCTGCGCCGCCGTGCCTGCGGCGGGTCCGCGCACTCGAAGATGCCGGTTTCATTACCGGCTATACGACCATCATGGACGAAAAGGCGCTCGGATTCGAGCTCACCGCGTTTGCCATGGTTGGGCTTCATGCCCAGTCTGAACCCGACCTGCGCGCTTTCGAGAACCGCGTACTAGGCTGGCCGCTGGTGCGAGAGTGCTACATGATGTCGGGCGAGACGGACTACATCCTGCGCTGCGTGGCGCCGGATTTGACGGCCTTCCAGGATTTCGTGCTCAAGGATCTGACCGCCGCCGCCAACGTCGCGAGTGTCAAGACCTCGCTCGCCATCCGGCGCGCGAAACTCAGTCCCGGCGTACCGATCGGGTTTGGCGCGAGCTGACGTCGATCATTTCCACTCGATCTTCATGATCTCATAGGATTTGGAGCCCTTGGGCGTCGTCACTTCGACGGTGTCGCCTTTCGACTTGCCGATCAACGCGCGCGCGATCGGCGAGGCGATCGACACCTTGCCATCGCGGACGTTGGCCTCGAATTCGCCGACGATCTTGTATTTGACCTTCTCAGCGGTGTCCTCGTCGCGCAGCGAAACGGTCGCACCAAATTTGACGGTAGTCCCCGACATCGACGAAATGTCGATGACATCGGCTCGCGACAGCTTGTCTTCGAGGTCGGCCACCCGCGCCTCGTTCATACCCTGCTGATCCTTGGCCGCATGGTATTCGGCGTTTTCCGACAGATCGCCGTGCGCGCGTGCTTCCGCGATGGCTTGGATGATGCGTGGACGCTCCTCCGATTTGAGGCGCTGCAGCTCGGCCTGGACCTTCTGGTGTCCTTCCGCTGTCATCGGCACTTTTTCCATTGCCATGGTCTAACGTCTCCACTGCTCCCCGGCCAAGTGCCAGAGTCATAACTCGATAGTCTCACGCAAAAGCGGGGGGTTTACCAGTCCCCACCGTCTCGATGGTCGGGTTTGCTGGGAGTTAATACTTTGCAAGCGCGACTGCAAGACGCGCACCGAACGTGCGTTGACCGGCTACTCCGCCCCGCCTATCGTTCTTGGATGAGCGACACCATTGACCAGCGCGTCAGCGACATCGAGGCGCTGATCGCCGACATCCCACAGATGCTGAGCCTGCGGCTGGAAGGAATAACCGCGGCGCAGCACGAGACCACCGCACGGGTCGGCTTTCTCGACAAGCAGATGGCCATGCTGATCCGAGATATGCGGGACATGCGCGGTGGCGTCACGCGGCAACTGGTAGGCCAGGATGGCGAGCTAGCTGCGATCAAAGACGAGCTAGCTGCGATCAGAGGCGAGTTAGCTCCGATCAAAGACGCGTTAGCTGCGACCAGAGCCGAGTTAGCTCCGATCAAAGACGCGTTAGCTGAGACCAGCGCCGAGTTTGCTCCGATCAAAGACGAGTTTGCTGCGACCAGAGCCGAGTTTGCTGCGACCAAAGACGAGTTAGCTGCGACCAGAGCCGAGTTAGCTCCGATCAAGAGCCAACTTGTTACCCAGGACGTCCTGCTGAGTGCGATCGATGCCAAGCTCGACGCGGTGCTGGGCCGGTTGCCAAAGACGTAAGGCTGCTCCGGATCAAAAGCGGGACGAGACCGCCCGCTCGCGTTCGTGCTCTGGGCTCGTTTCCAGCCAGCCCATATGCTGGAAGTGTTTCCTGACTAAGCCGGGCGCGAAGAACCCGTAGACGATCAGACCGAGCCCAGAACATGAAGATGGCTACGAATAAATTCATCGCGGCGTGGCCCCACATCCATTGCAGGCAAAGTAGAACGGGCCGAACAGGATCGCCCATAGGATTGGGAACCGGCCGGTTGCCCGCTCGATGTAGCCGTTCGCCGGTTCTGAAATTACGAAGTCATCCCGCGTTCGCCATCTCACTAACACCGCGAACCGTGGCCAATTGTGCACGGCCCAGCAAGGCGGAAAACACAGATGCTCGGAGGCAATTGCGCATTCTGCTGTCGACATGGGGACGGACCTCGACCCGCCTATCGTCAGTGCTTGCGCGTTGCGTAAGCCTGCAAAGGCGCGACGTGCAAAGTATCCGCGCGAAGTGCGCCGATCGCCTTCGAGACCGCGATCGAGCCGGCCAGCGTGGTATAGCACGGGATGTGATTGAGCAGGGCGGTGCGCCGGATGTCGCGCGAATCGGCGAGCGCTGTCGCGCCGTCCGTAGTATTGAACACCAGCGAAATGTCGCCGTTTTTCATCATGTCGACAATGTTTGGACGACCTTCAAGAACTTTGTTCACACTTTCCGCGGTTATCCCATAGGCATCGAAATGACGTTTCGTGCCGCGTGTGGCTACGATACGGAAGCCCATGTCGGCGAGCTCGCGAACCGGCCCCAGAATGCTGTCCTTGTCGGCATCGCGCACGGACACGAAAAGCGTGCCGGCGGTCGGCAATGGCGTTCCTGCTCCTATCTGGCTCTTGCCGAAGGCGATGGCGAAATCACGGTCGAGACCCATTACTTCACCAGTCGAACGCATTTCAGGGCCAAGTACCGGGTCGACGCCAGCGAAGCGCGCGAACGGAAACACGGCTTCCTTGACCGCGATGTGCTCGAGTTTTTGCGGCTGCAGGCCGAATGATTTCAAGGGCTTGCCTGCCATGATTTCGGCCGCGATGCCGGCAACCGGTAACCCGATGACCTTGGCCACGAACGGAACCGTGCGCGACGCGCGCGGGTTGACCTCCAGAATGTAGATCTGCCGATCCTTGATCGCGAACTGCACGTTCATCAGACCGACGACCTTTAAAGCGAGAGCGAGATCCCGGGTCTGCTTTTCGATGCGCACGATCGTCGCCCTATCCAGCGAGTGCGGCGGCAGCGAACAGGCGCTGTCGCCGGAATGAATGCCGGCTTCCTCGATGTGCTCCATGACACCAGCAATGAAAGTATCGCGGCCGTCGCACAGGCAGTCGACATCGACCTCGACGGCATCGGTGAGGAACCGGTCGATCAGCAGCGGCCGTTTATCCGACACGATCAGCTCCGATGGCCGCGCAAGGGTTGCCGACAGCCGCGCCACGTAGCGCTCGATCTCCGGTCCGTCGTGCACGATCTCCATGCCGCGCCCGCCAAGCACATAGGAAGGGCGGATGACGATCGGATAGCCGATTTTGTCGGCAATCGCGCGCGCCTCGCGAGGACTGTTGGCGATGCCGCTCTCGGGTTGCATCAGCTTGAGGTCTTCGATCAGGACCTTGAATCGGTTGCGATCCTCGGCCAAGTCGATCGCGTCGGGTTGGGTTCCAAGGATCGGCACGCCGGCTGCCTCGAGTGCGTGCGCTAGTTTGAGCGGCGTCTGTCCACCGAACTGGACGATCACGCCCTTGAGCGTGCCGTTCTGCTGTTCGATGCGGACGATCTCAAGCACGTCCTCGGCCGTGAGTGGTTCGAAGTAGAGCCGGTCGGATGTGTCGTAGTCGGTCGACACGGTCTCCGGATTACAGTTAACCATGATCGTCTCGTATCCCGCCCTTGTCAGCGAGAAACACGCGTGGCAGCAACAGTAGTCGAACTCGATGCCCTGGCCGATGCGGTTCGGGCCGCCACCGAGGATGATGATTTTCTCCTTGGCCGTCGGGCGTGCTTCGCAGACTGGTGCGGCTTTCCCCACTTCCTGCCGGCTCTGCGAAGCAGAATCGGAAGCGGTATCAAAGAGCCCAGTTTCGTAGGTCGAGTACATGTAGGCGGTCGGGCTGGCGAATTCCGCGGCACACGTATCAATGCGCTTATAGACGGGCAAGACCGCCAAGGCATGGCGCTGGCGGCGGACGTCCGCCTCGGGGACGTTCGCCAGTTTGGCAAGTCGGGCATCGGAAAAGCCCATGGCTTTGAGCGCCCGCATCTGCGCGGAGGTCTGCGGCAGCCCATATGCGATAACCCGCGCCTCCTCGTCGACGATCGCCTGCAATTGCGCAATGAACCACGGGTCGTATTTGCATGACGCGTGCACCTGTTCAAAGTCGACGCCGAGGCGAAGCGCCTGCGCCACCGCCAAGATTCGGTCTGGCGTCGGACGGCCAAGCGCTGCCCGGATGACGTTCTTGTCATCGCCCTGCCCAAGACCTTCGAGAACGATATCGTCGAGCCCGCTCAAACCGGTTTCGAGTGAGCGCAGTGCCTTCTGCAGACTCTCCGCGAATGTGCGGCCGATTGCCATTGCCTCGCCGACCGACTTCATTGATGTGGTGAGCGTCTGGTCGGCGCCAGGGAATTTCTCGAACGCAAAACGTGGGATCTTGGTCACGACGTAGTCGATCGTCGGCTCGAATGCGGCCGGAGTCGCGCCGCCCGTGATGTCGTTCTTGATTTCGTCCAGCGTGTAGCCAACGGCGAGCCGCGCAGCGACTTTGGCAATTGGGAAGCCGGTTGCCTTGGACGCAAGCGCCGACGAGCGCGACACGCGCGGGTTCATCTCGATGACGACGAGGCGCCCGTCCGCCGGGTTGACGGCGAACTGCACGTTCGAACCGCCGGTCTCGACGCCTATCTCGCGCAGGACGGCAATCGAAGCGTCCCGCATCATCTGGTATTCCTTGTCGGTCAGGGTCAGCGCCGGCGCGACCGTGATCGAATCGCCGGTGTGCACGCCCATCGGGTCGAGGTTCTCGATCGAGCAGACGACGATGCAGTTGTCGGCCTTATCGCGTACGACCTCCATCTCGTACTCTTTCCAGCCGAGCACGCTTTCCTCGATAAGCACCTGGGACGTTGGCGAGGCGTCGAGGCCGCGCTCGATTATCTCGAAGAACTCGGCACGGTTGTAGGCAATGCCGCCGCCGGTGCCGCCCATTGTGAACGACGGCCGGATGATCGCGGGCAACCCGACGGCGTCGAGTGCTTCAGCCGCTTCCCGACGATTATGCGCCATCCGCGATTTGGGCGTCGCGAGCCCGATTTTAATCATTGCCTCGCGAAACCGCAGGCGATCTTCGGCCTTGTCGATGGCATCGGCCTTCGCGCCTATCATTTCGACGCCAAATTCCTTGAGCACGCCCTGTCTCTCGAGCGCGAGAGCCGTATTGAGCGCGGTCTGCCCACCCATCGTCGGCAACAGCGCGTCGGGGCGCTCCTTGGCGATGATCTTGGCAACGATCTCCGGCGTGATCGGCTCGATGTAGGTCGCGTCTGCCAACTCGGGATCGGTCATGATCGTCGCCGGGTTGGAGTTGACAAGGATGATCCGATAACCCTCCTCGCGCAGCGCTTTGCAGGCCTGCGTGCCGGAATAGTCGAACTCGCACGCCTGCCCGATGACAATCGGCCCCGCGCCGATGATGAGGATCGACTTGATATCTGTGCGCTTCGGCATGGCGCGCTTCTTAGTGCAGGCCGGCGGACTTGACCAGCCAGGACCCGTGGCGGCCCGAACTTCCGCTATTTCGCCATTTGCCGGCGCATTTCGATGCACGGATCGGCGCGCTCGGCCGCGGTTGTGAAAATGACGAAGTTGGAAGCTGGCTTGCCGGCCGGATCGCGCGGCACAAAAGCTTGTGGATCGGCTTTACCGACTTCGATCTCGACGAGCGTCACCGAAACAACCACCCGGCCGGGCGCGATCCGCCGCAGCTCCGCTGCGACACCGGAGACGTGGCCGTTGCCGGCGAAGAGCACGCTGCTGCCATGCGCATTTGCTGCTTCCACCGTGGCCTCCGCCATATGCGCATCGCGATAACGCTGGACCAACGCCATGTTTGTGAGCGCGGATTTGGGCATCAGTCCGCAATGACCGGCTTCAAGTTCGGCGAGTAGAGCTTTGTACAGCTCTGGCTCCATCGGTCGGTCGAGTCCCAACTGGCGTGCGCGCTCTGGCGGCAAACCGGCTACGCCTTCCTTGGCGACCCGACGCGTTGCGTCGCGTGCAGGGTTTCCTGCATGAACGGGGCTGCGGCGACGCATCACTTCTTCGATCAGCGGGCGAAAGATGGCTCGACTGGGCCATCCCGACTGATCCCATTCCAGGAGGCGAAACAGCTCCTCGGAATTGACAGGAGAAAGTGGGTGCCGTCGCTCCTGCTCGTACCGGTCGAGGACCATCTGCTGACCAGCGTTGATATGTTCGAACACGAATGCGCCGAGGATCGTACCGGAGCTGCAATCCGCCGAGGCCAGGCGGTCAGTCGATGCGGCGGCCCTTACAAGGTTTGCCCGCATTTCGTGATGCCGCGGGTTGTCATGCACTTCGCCGAGCAACGTAATCGCGCCGCACGGGAACAGCGACTGCAGGAGAGCGTCATCGGTGACCGCGATAAGCGCCCCAGTCCGCGTATCCAGCACCCTGCCGACAAGGGCTTGCGCGGATAGCGGAGATTGCGAAATCGCGCCTATGAACGGACAGAACAGGGCGACTGCCGTCAGGCAGGCGCCCACCACTAACGCCGGTTTCATCGGCTTAGGCATCCCCCGCGCTGTCAAACCTGTTTCTTCGCAAGCCACGCCTCCAGCGCTTCGATCATGCCGTCGAGAGGGCGATAGCCGTTGGTGACCATGGCGTATGTCGGAGCCGTGCCGGCGAGGAGGCACGGGAAACCTTCGACACCCATGTCTTTAGCGGTATGAAAATCGCGCGCAGTTTCGTTACGAATGTCGGCCGAGCAAAAGGCATCGAGAAAAGCTGCGCGATCGGTACCTGCTTCGGCCGCCAGGTCGGCCAGAACCTCGGCCGACGTGGTATCGCGGTTGGCCCCGTAGAACGCCGCCGAAATGGCGCCCTTGAACGCCAGCGGCTTTTCAGGCGCCAGGTTGCGCATGGTCACGATTGCGCGGCAGGCCGGTTCGGTATCATAGACGAAGCCGTCGCGCTCGAAGAAGGCATGGTCGAATGGTTGCCCCGTCGCCGCGTTGACCCTGGTCCAGGCAGTTCGGATGTAGTCCTTGTCAGACGGTCCCATGGCGCGCGTGTTGCCGGCCCTCAAACCTCCGACCATGGTCCTGACTGGCAGGCGATCGCCAAAATGCGTGGCGATAGCCTCGATCACCGGCGCGAACCCATAGCACCACGAGCACATCGGGTCGGCGATGTAGAGCAGGTGGGGAACGGCTGGGGATGGGGATGTCATGAAACGGTCATCTGAAGTAGCGAACATCAATGAGCCAGGGCAAGGAAAGCAGCGACCAGCTTCGGTCACCGGTCAGGACCGGTAGTTTGCGCTCAATCGCCAAACCGAGGCAACAGCGGTCGCCGAGCGACAAACCAAGCGACCGGGTGTGTGGCAACAGCTCCGCCGCAAGACGCGCATGATCGGCAGTCAATGCGACGACCTCGCCGAGCGTTGCTTCAAGTGCGGCGCTCAGATTATTGATCTGCTTTCCGTCGCGCGTCAGTCGCCCCAGCACCTCGGCAAGATTCACTGTGGAAAGTATTCCCAGGCGCACTTCGGATCGGACATTTTCGGCTCCTGGCTCATTGAACAGAAACGCAATGAGAGCCGAGGCGTCGAGCACCATCATTCGAGTGATCTCGCCCAAGCTTTCATCATTCGCTGCACGTCCGCTGTCGTTAGACCGGCTTCGCGGCAAACGGATTGAAAGTTTTCGCCAAGCACGGCCTTGGGGTCTTCGCCGCCTTCGATGATTTCAGCTATCGCCTCTCGGCGACGCTCACGGATCAGCTCTTGTACAAGCAGGTTCGGCGACGTCTTGGCGTAGAGGCTTTGAACAATACTCTGAAGTTCATCGACACTACCTGCATCGCGGATTGGCAGCACGCTCCGCGCGAGAATGTCACGCGCTTCCGCTTCCATGCTGCGGCCGACTTTCGATGCGCGCACACGCAGTTTGTCTCGCACGATGTCGGGCAAGTTGCGGATGGTGAGGGTCGCCATTGCCAGAAGATATCAGAATGCTAGCATTGCTGTCAACGCAGCAGAGCACCCAGATATGGCGTTTCTGACACTGCCCCGCCCGCCTGTTGAGCCGCGCCGTCGGTTCGGCTACAAGGCGCCCAACTCCATCAAAGTTTCAGATTCGGCCAGAGGCGCCCACATGGCAGCAGCCCATCAGTATGTCTACCACATGCACAAGCTCTCAAAGACCTATCCGGGGGGCAAGCAGGTCTTGAAAGACATCTCGCTGTCGTTCCTGCCGGGCGCCAAGATCGGCGTCGTCGGCCTCAACGGCGCCGGCAAATCGACGTTGCTGCGGATCATGGCCGGTACCGTCGACGACTTCCTCGGCGAAGCTGCGCCTGCCGAAGGCATCCGCGTCGGCTACCTGGCCCAGGAACCGGAGCTCGACTCAACCAAGGATGTGCTCGGCAATGCCATGGACGGTGTCGCCGAGAAGAAGGCGCTGCTCGACCGCTACAACGAAATTGCGGCCAACTACACCGATGAGACGGCGGAAGAAATGGCACAACTGCAGGACGTGATCGACAGCCAGAACCTATGGGACCTCGACGCCCAGGTCGAGCAGGCGCTCGACGCCATGCGCTGTCCGCCCGGCGACTCGGGCGTTTCGAAGTTGTCGGGTGGCGAAAAGCGGCGTGTAGCGCTGACCCGGCTGCTGTTGTCGAAACCCGACATCCTGCTGCTCGACGAGCCGACCAACCATCTCGACGCCGAGAGTGTCGCCTGGCTCGAACGCTTCCTCAAGGACTATACCGGCTGCGTGATCCTGGTGACGCACGATCGCTATTTCCTCGATAACATTACCGAATGGACGCTCGAACTCGATCGCGGCCAGGGCGTACCCTACAAGGGCAATTACTCAAGTTGGCTCGAGCAGAAGGCGAAGCGGCTCGAGACCGAGAAGGGGCAGGAAGAAGGCAAGTCGCGCGCGCTCAAACGCGAGCTCGAATGGATCCGTTCATCGCCGAAGGCACGTCAAGCCAAGTCGAAGGCGCGTATTCAGGCCTACGAGCGGCTCGCAGACGAAGCCAACCGCGAGCAGACTAGCGCTGCTTCGTTCACGATCGCGCCGGGCCCACGGCTTGGCGGCGTCGTGGTGGAAGCCGAGGGGTTGTCTAAGGCCTACGGCGATCGCCTGTTGATCGACGGCCTTGAGTTCAAGCTGCCACCCGGCGGCATCGTCGGCGTCATCGGCCCGAATGGCGCCGGCAAGACCACGCTGTTCCGAATGCTGACGGGAGTGGAGACCCCCGACAAGGGCGCAATTCGCATCGGGCCAACAGTCAAAATCAGCTATGTCGACCAGAGCCGCGATCACCTCAACGACAAGAAGACCGTCTGGGAGGAAATCTCCGGCGGTAACGACATCATCAAGTTGTCGGAAAAAAAGGAAATGCCGAGCCGCGCCTATTGCGGCTGGTTCAACTTCAAGGGCGCCGATCAGCAGAAGAAGGTCGGGCTGCTGTCCGGCGGCGAACGCAACCGCGTGCACCTGGCGAAAATGCTGAAAGAGGGTGGCAATCTGCTGCTGCTCGACGAGCCGACCAACGATCTCGACACCGAAACCCTGTCAGCGCTGGAATCGGCGCTCGAAGATTTTCCCGGCTGCGCCGTGGTGATCAGCCACGATCGCTTCTTTCTCGATCGCCTCGCCACCCACATCCTCGCCTTCGAGGGCGACAGCCACGTCGAATGGTTCGAGGGCAATTTCGCTGACGACGAGGCCGATAAGAAGCGCCGCCTCGGCGACGACGCGGTCGAGCCGCACCGCATCAAGTTCAAGCGATTCGAGCGGTAGGTGTGGCGTCCACGGCTGCGGCCGTCTCCGGTCTGTGCTAGTCTTCCTCGACAAGGAGTGCGAGCTTGGAAAACGTTGATCTCATCTACGCAAAGGACCACCTGGAAGAACTGATCACGCGCGCCGCGCGCGGCGAGGACGTGCGGATCGCAGATCCGAAGCTCGGCACGGTGAAACTTACGCCGGTGGTTGACCGGCACGACGCGGCGCGTCGTTCGCCGCGCAAGCCAGGAATTCTCAAGGGTGTCATTCCACCCCCGCCTGACGGCTTCTTCGATCCCATGACCGAAGAAGAACTCAAGGACTGGTACGGGGACGACGCGTGAGGCTACTCCTTGATACTCACGTGTTCGTATGGTGGACACTGGACGCCCCGCAACAGTCGGCGGACAGCCGGGCAGCGATTGCGGGTGCCGAAAGCGTTTCGGTCAGTGTTGTCACGGCATGGGAAATCGCAATCAAGGTTGGGCGGAACAAGTGGCCTGAGGCGCTTAAGGCGCTCGACGATTTCGAGGGGATCATTCAAGGGGCAGAGTTCGTGCTGCTGCCGATCGCGGTGGCGCACGTTCGCCTTGCAGGATTGATGGATGCGGAGCACCGCGACCCCTTCGACCGCCTGCTTGCTGCACAATCCCAAATCGAGGGGCTGACTTTGGTGACAGCCGACGCAAGGATGGTTGGCCTCGGCGCGTCAGTGCTGTGGTGAGGGGCGGTTCGGCGCTGCTCGGGTGCATGACTGTGTGAGCAGCGCAGTGGTTGCCCAAACCACGACCTGTGGGGCTTCAGACAGCACTGCGGGCCAGAGTTTATACTCTGGCCCGATCTGTTAAATGCCTCGGTTCTATCAACGGCGCTACTTTAAAGACCCCCGATGACTGTCCCAGTTGAACTTGTAACTGAGCACGGCGCGCGCTGAATGGGTCACGAGATCGACCTCCTTCAGGAACTGCGGGGCATCAGTAACTGCCCTGAATACCGTCAGGTCCGTTTGGCCAAAATCGGAGTATCGATACTCGAGGCGCAGTGCCAGATTCTGCATTAGGCTTGTTTCGAGACCGGCCCCTGCAAACCAGCCATTGAACCGATTCGCTGGAATATAGCGATCTTCATTAACCCCAAGAAAATCCTTGAAGGTAACTTGACCAAATTCCGCTTCGGTGTAGCCGGCCGTTAGATAAATTAGCGTCCCCGGATTGCTGAGAAATCCGACGCGTCCACCGACCGCCCAAGCATTATCCTGCTTGTAGGTGCCGCTCACGTTTGCGCCGGCGGCTCGCGTGCGCCATTCGCCTTCGGCACCGGTCCAATCGTAGTCAGCAAAGATTCCAACGAGTATCCGTGGGGCGATCACATGATCGTAACCGACAATAGCGGTGCCTAGGAAGCCATCCCCACCCGTATCCTGTTGTGGCTGCACTTGAATACGAGGAAAATCGAAACCTGTGTTATTGTTGATGAACGAACCGTAACCGACACCAGCACCAATATAAACCCCACTCCAGTTGGGGCGCATTGGTTCCGATGCGTTGGCGTCCCCAACATAACCAGCCAGCGCGCAAGCAACTCCAAGCGCCAGTAGTGAATTACTAAAACATTTACTCATGGTACACCCCTTAGCTACTCGTATACATCCCCTGGGTCGACTACATCTCTTCCACCACTTCCTGGACCGGATTGGCATTTGAGTGGCTGAACAGCAAACAGCCTCGTACGACTGATTCGAGGGGGGGCAATTGAAATACGCTGAGAAAAGGCGCTTGAGACGCGATTGGTCTCGGCAGTTGCAAATTAACCACTCGGCGACGACGCGGTCGAGCCGCACCGCATCAAGTTCAAGCGATTCGAGCGGTAGGTCGTCATATCGTAATACATTCAGTGCTGACCGTGCATCTCGGTTTTCGAATTTCGGAGGTTCCTCGCATGACCGTATCGACTACGCCGCCGGGCCAGCTCGCCGTCACGCCCGCGTCGAAGCTCTCTGGACGGTTGAACCGAGTGCTGTCGGCGTCCGGCAAGGGGCGGCTCGATTTTCAAAGCCACACGGTCGAGCGTCTTGAAATCGACTTCGAAGGCATCGTTGGCAACCGCCATCGCGGGTGGACAAGACCAGCCGACGGCCGCGTGCCATACCTCACGCGCGGCACCGAGATCCGCAACACCCGGCATCTGTCGATCGTTTCAGTCGAGGACTGCGCCGAAATCGCGCGGCGGCTCGAAGTCAGCGCTTTCGACCCGGCCTGGATCGGCGCCAACGTTGTCGTCCAGGGCATCCCGCATCTGTCGTTTCTGCCACGCGGCTCGAAGATGTTCTTCGACGGTGGCGCGATCCTTATTATTACGGATCAGAACGCTCCATGCGTGATTGCGGGCGAGGCTGTGTCGATCGCCAATCGGGGCCGCGGTGACATCACGATGGCGTTTCCAAAGATCGCCAAGGGCTGGCGCGGCTTGGTCGCGACGGTCGAGCATCCCGGCACGATTACGGCGGGCGGCGAGATTACGGTCCGTTTGCCGGAGCAATGGATCTATAGGTAGTGCGTTCGGAGTGCGCCTCTCATGCCCCATGCGATATCGGCCGGTGTCAAACTTTACTACGAGGAAACCGGCTGCGCGACCGCGCCAGCCATCCTGTTCCTGCACGAGTTCGGCGGCGACCATCGCAGCTGGGAGGCGCAGGTCCGCCATCTCAGCCGCAACTGGCGCTGCATCACCTTTTCCAATCGCGGCTATCCGGGCTCCGACGTCCCCGCCGATGAGACAGCCTACGGGCAGGACATCGCCAATCGCGATGCCATCGCTGTGCTCGACCACCTGAAGATCGCCAAGGCCCACGTCGTCGGCCTGAGCATGGGCGGTTACACAGCCTTGACGATTTCGATGAAGTTTCCCGACCGCGTGATCGGCTGCGTCGCCGCCGGCGCCGGCTCTGGCGCGTTGCAATCGGCACGGGCACAATTCATCGAGGAAGCGCAACTCGCTGCCGCCGATATGGATCGGCGCGGTGCAGTCGATGCCGTAGCGATGGCGTTGGGCCCGGCGCGCGTGCAGCTGCAGAACAAGGATCCACGCGGCTGGCAGCAGTTCGTGGGCCATCGCAGCGAGCACGACGCCAAGGCAGCCGCGCGAACCTTGCGGCAGGTGCAGGTGAAGCGTGCTTCGCTCTACGACATGGAAACCGAGTTGAAGGCGGTGGCCGTACCCACGTTGCTGCTGGTCGGCGACGAGGACGAGCCGTGTCTCGATGTCAATCTGTGGCTGAAACGATTGATGCCGACCGCGGCTTTGGCCATCCTCCCTTCATCGGGTCACGCCATCAACCTCGAGGAGCCGGCACTATTCAATGACGCAGTCGAGCGCTTCCTGTGCGCTGTCGACCGTGGCACGTGGACGACCCGCGATCCGCGCGCCGCGCCCGGCACACCGGGCGGCTCGCTCGGCGCCCGGCGGCCAGGATAGGAAATGCAGCCGATGTCAACCGCCTCGACCGGATTGCCCAGCCACTCGCCCTATTTCTCGGAACAGCACGGACAGCTGCGCACTCTCGTCCGCCGGTTCGTCGATGACGAGATCAAGCCTCACGCCAGCCGCTGGGAGGAGGCGGGCTTCGTGCCCCGCGAAGTGTTGCGCAAGATGGGAGCGCTCGGTCTGTTCGGCATCCGCTACCCGGCCGGTTACGGCGGCTCGGAAATGGATACCCTGGCGACTGTGGTGCTGGCGGAGGAACTTGGCCGCTCGACGTTTTCAGGCGTTGCGATCACCGCGCTGGTGCATACCGACATGGCATCGGTGCATGTGTTCAATGCCGGCAGCGAGGCGCAGAAGGCGCGCTGGATGCCGGGCATCATCACCGGTGAGGTGATCGCCGCCGTCGCTATCACCGAACCCGACACAGGGTCGGATGTGAAAAGCATCCGCACGACGGCGCGGCGCGACCGGGATGCCTATATCATCAATGGCACGAAGATGTTCATCACCAACGGCGTGCACGCCAACCTTTACTGCGTCGCTGCCAAGGCGTTATCCGGCGACCTGCCCGGCCCGGCGGTCACCATGTTCCTGGTCGAGAAGGGCACGCCCGGTTTTCGTGTCGGCCGGGCTCTCGACAAGCACGGCTGGCGCTCGTCGGATACCGCCGAGCTGGTGTTCGAGGACTGTCGTATCCCGGCGGCCAATGTGCTCGGGCAGGAACGCCGCGGCTTCCACGCCATCATGAAGAACTTCCAGAACGAGCGCGTCGTGCTGGGCGCGATGGCGATGGGCGAGGCGCAGGCGGCGCTCGACTTGACGCTCGAGTATGTGCGCACTCGCAAGGCCTTCGGCGCGGTGCTTTGGGAGAAACAGACGATCCGTCAACGCCTGGCGATGCTGTCGGCCAAAGTCGAAGCCGGACGCCAGCTCGTCTGCCACGCGGCGTGGCTCGACACCCAAGGGCTCGACGCAACGCGCGAGGTCTCGATGGTGAAAGCCTACTGTGGCGAACTCGTCAACGAGGTGATGTACGACTGCCTGCAGTTCCACGGCGGCATGGGCTATATGCGCGAGAGCGCTATCGAGCGGATGACGCGGGACGCCCGCGTGCAATCGATCGGCGGCGGCGCGACGGAGGTCATGCTGGAAGAGATCGCCAAGCGGATGTGATTAGGGGTGTTCACTGCACCAATACCTCAACCTGCACCACCGTCGCGTGCTGCAAAGTAAATTCCTTGCGAAATACTCGGCCGTTCGATTTTGCGCTGACCACATAAGACCCTGGCGCCAGCGTATGTGTCGGCAGCGCGCCGATACTCTCCTTGACCACTTCGCCCTGCGGCGTCGCGATGCTCCATTGAGTGTCGACCAGCGCCTCGCCACCCACCCGCATTACCAGTTTGAAAGTCGCCTTGGCTGCGGCATGCGCGACCGTTACCTCGGTGAGCTTTCCGGTTTCGACGGTTACATCGGTGCGCACCTGTGCATTCGCGTCACCGTATGTGGAGATCACGTGATAGATGCCGGAATTGAGCCGCACAATCGTTCCGGGCTTGGCGCCGCCCATGATCTTCGAACGATTCGCGAACTGATCGCGCTCGTCGGACAATATATCGAAGGTTACTGTGTTGGCAGGCGCCGGTTCGCCATTGCCGACCAGCGCCGACAGTCGCAGGCCGCCGGCGTTGATCACGAATTTCTCCGGCGGCATCTCGCCGGCCTTCAATTCTATGCGCCGTATCGTGTATGCCCGACCGAAGGACGCGTTCACCAGATAACCGCCCGGCGGGAGTCGAAGAACCGGCGACGGATGGCGCAGTTCGGCCACGAGCTTGTTGCGACCGTCGGGCGCCGACTTGTCCTGAAAGACGCGCCATACCATACCCTGATCGATCTTCTGGCCATCCTGAGTGAGCAGAGCAATCAGGTTGACCTGCCCCAGCCCGGTCGGCACGGCTGGAGCGGTCGATGGTGCCACCACCGCTTTCTGTTCGATCGCGCCGCGGGGCAAAACCGTCGTATTGGGTTTTGCACCCGGTTGCTCGGGGATCGAGCCGCGAATCTGCACGCCCGCATTCCATCCGCCCACCGGGGCCGGGGGTTGCTGCTGTGCGTGGCCGAGGCCTCCGCCAAAAAAGGTGGCAAAGGCGACCAGCGTCGGCAAACGCCAACATGCAACTGCTCGTCGCCTGCGGATTCGGCGTCGCCCAGCAACACCGTCGCTTCGCTCTAGCCCCATATGGTCCCCCAAAACCGGGGTCGCGAATGCCGGCCGGCTATTCCACGACCATCTCGACCACACGCGTCTCACCTGCTCTCAGATCGATCTCGCTTTCGGCTCGGCGCTCACGACCTTCAACCGATATCTTGTAACGGCCGGCGGCCAGAAACGCGCGCGGCTCGACCTGCGTCGTCTGCCAGACCCGGCGACCACTCGAATCACGAACATCCCATAGAACTTCGCCCGTCATAAGGCGCGCCGCCGCGCTCGACAGCTTCAGTTGTACGCTCGCCGCAGCATGTAGGAGGTTCAAGGTCTGCACGCCGCCCGCCTTCAGCTCGATGTCGCGCGTCACCTTCGAATTATGCGCGCCGAGCCAGCTCTCGATGCGGTAGCGCCCTGGCGCCAGCTCCAGGCTCGGCTCAGGGCGAGTCGTTTTTGCAATTTCGGACTTGCCGCCGGTTCGCGGACCATCGAGCCGCTCGACCCGGTAGGACACCGTCTCCGTCACGGGGCCGCCGGTCACTTGCCATCTGCTTTGCAGATTGAGACGCCCCAAACCAAGCACGAGCGCGCGAGAGAGCTCATCCCCGGCATTCAGGAGGACGCGTTCGCGCACCTCGGCGTGGCCTAGACGCGCGCTAAGATAATAGGTGCCAGCCGGCAGTATGAAGTCCGGAGAAATGGCGGCCGAGCGCGCCACTTCTCGACGTCCGTCGGCAGCCTCGGGGTCATCCTCGGTAACGCGGAATATGATGCGATCGAGAGCCGCTCCGCCTTCCCGGTCGGTAGCTTTGACGCGCAGGCGCCCGGCACCCAAAGGCAACGTGACATCGACCATCTCGCCAGCCTTGACGATGACCTGGCGCTCCACTTTGGCCCGGTCAATCTGGGCTGAGATTTTCCAGGTACCAGGCGACAATAGTACGGGCGAGGCATCGGTGTTGCCGGTCCAAACCGTGCGGCCGGAACCCGAGGTTCCGCTGCCCATCGCCACCTCGCTTACGGAAAACAGCGCCGCATCGAGCGGCTCCGTACCGCGTTGCAGACTAGCCGCCATCTTCAATGCGCCGGCCTGTAGGGCAATTGCCACGCGCGTGAACCCTTTGGCTTTGACCTCGACCGTCTGGGTTGCTGACACCAAGCCGCGCCTGACCTCAACCGTATAACTGCCGGGCGCTACATCGAGTTCGAGGCCCGCCGACAGTTGGTTCGCAATCTGCTCGGCATCTCTCGATACCCGCCAGTTCAGCGGCAGCACAATGGCTGGGCCACCGACCCCGAGTGTCGCACTGAGCTTGAGCCCCGGTGGCCCGGTTTCTTCAATCGGCGTAACCGGCCTGGCGACCACGACCGGTGCGCGGGTCAAGGTCGGAACAGCAGGCGGTTTGCCATCGAGACTCGCTAGCCTCAGCGCATCCTCGATGGCGCTGCCGACGGCGGCCGCATCCTGCGCATCGTAGTGCTTACCTCTGGTGGCGCGCGACACACATGCCATTCGCTCGCTGTCGGGCTTCGCCAGTCCGATGCCGACCACGTGGATTGTCAGATTCGGCTGCGCCGCCACCAGCTCGTCGACGGCCGCGCACGGATCCTGATTGCAGTTATCAAAATCGTCGTGGATCAGCACCAGCGTGGCCGCGCCGGAACTCTTTGAGATCGCGCCGGCTGCTTCGCGCATCGCCTTTACAAGCGGCCCCTTGCCCTTCGGATTTAACTTGTCGAGCGGCGCGGCAATCCGCGCAGGCTCCAGCGCGTCCGGCGCCAGCATCACTTCGGCGTCACTGCAGTCGCCTTTGCGGCGGTGCCCGAAGGCTGCCAGTCCAAATCTGGTTTCCTTCGAGAGGCTTGGCAGCGCGCGCTTGATCGCCTCGCGCGCAACGACGAACTTACTCTCGCCGCCTTTGCCTGCGGCGTCGCCGGCGAACCTGCCCCACATCGAGCCCGAGCCGTCGAAAACGATCATTGTGGTCGGCGGCTCGGCCGCAAGCGCCGGCAGACCGCTTGCTGTTAGGACCCCGGCTACCAGACTGGCCCGCACCGACCAGATTTTCATGGCTGCTCCGTCAACTTGAGTTGTGTCGGTTGTACACGATGCCGTATTGCAATAGCGAACGGCAAGTCTGCAAAACGCAGGAGCGACGACATTGACTGTTCCGTTACTCGAGGGCTTAGAGCTGCTCCTTGGCCGGCGCTCGGTCAAGCCGATGCATATGGCATTGCCGGGCCCGAGCCCAAGCCAGCTCGACAGCATATTGACGGCCGCAGCCAGAGTGCCGGATCACAAAAAGCTTGTACCTTGGCGTTTCGTCGTATTCGAGGGCGACGCGCGCACCGCGTTCGGCCGTATTCTGGTCGAAGGCTGCAAGGCCGCGGAAACGACGCCACCTTCTGAGGTGCGCATGGAAACGGAACGCACGCGCTTTCTGCGCGCACCCATCGTGATCGGTGTCGTCAGCCGCGTCGTCGAAGTCAGCGGCGCTCCCGAATGGGAACAGGTGCTGTCGTGCGGTGCCGCCTGCATGAACCTGTCGCTCGCCGCCAACGCGCTCGGCTTTGGTGCCTGCTGGCTGACCGAGTGGTATTCCTACAGCCCGCACGTGATCGCTGCCATGAAACTGGCGCCCAATGAACGGCTCGCGGGCTTCGTCTACATCGGCACGGCAACCGAACGCCAGCCCGAGCGCGAGCGCCCTGCCCTCGCCTCGATCGTCACTCGTTGGCAGGCTTGATCAACAACGCGCGGAGTCGCGATAACAATGTTCTATGATGCCATCGACAACCACCATGGGCTGCCACACGACCCTCTGAAAGCGCTTCTCGTTCCCCGTCCCATCGGGTGGATCTCGACGGTCAGTGCCGACGGTGTCTGCAATCTCGCGCCCTACAGTTTTTTCAACGGCGTAGGCGAAAAGCCAGGCTACGTGGTGTTTGGCTCGGCCGGCATGAAAGACAGCCTGACGAACATTGCCCACAGCGGCGAATTCGTGTGTTCGATGGCAACCTACGAGTTGCGCCATCATATGAACATGACGTCGGCCGCGGTGCCGCATGGCGTGGACGAGTTTCCACTCGCGGGCCTTACCGGAATGACATCCAGGCTCGTCAAGCCGCCGCGCGTCAAAGAAAGCCCGGTGGCGCTCGAATGCCGTCACTTCCAAACGATCGCGCTGCCGGGAGCCGGGCGCTATCACCACTCCTATAGTCTGGTGATCGGTCTGGTCGTCGGCGTCCACATCGACGACGCCTACATCAGGAATGGCATCGTCGACACTGCCGCAATGCGGCCGATCGCACGGCTTGGCTATATGGACTACGCGGTGGTGACGCCCGAGACGACATTCACCATCGAACGCCCAATCGTGGATAAGCAAGGGCGTGTGGTGCCTGAGAGTGTGTAGACGCCGTTTTAAGGATTCCCGCGCATGGACGAAACCACGATCGATCGCGACGCTATGGGACGTCTTGCCAAGGCATGCGCGTTCATCTGTGGGCCCGAGCATCCGACGACTATCGCATTGCGCACCGCCGCCGACAGTGGAACCGATAAGGACATCAAGGCTGCGCGCGCGCAATTCATCAAGCTGAAGCCGAGCGATCGCCGCGCCGCCCTGGCAATGCTGACGGATTGAGCTGTAACTTCGATTTCGAACTTCCCGCACCTCAGAAAGGGACCCTGCCATGCTGACAATCTACGGCGTCTACCGCTCGCGCGCCTCGCGCAACATCTGGGCAGCGGCGGAATTGGGAATACCGTTCAAGCATGTGCCGGTAATACAAGTGCACCGGATTGCTGATCCGGACGCCGCCGGCGCGTTGCTGCATACCAAGTCGCCCGCATTTCTGAAGGTCAACGCGGGCGGGCAGATTCCGTCGATCGACGATGACGGATTCGTCATGCACCAGTCACTCGCCATCAATCTGTATCTGGCAAAAAAGCACGGCGGCCCGCTTGCACCGGCAAACGTAGCGGAGGATGGCCTGATGACAATGTGGACGCTTTGGGCCGGAACCGACGTCGAGCCGCATTCGGTGCAGGTGTTGTTTCACATGGCCTACAAGCCTCCGGCCGAGCGTGATCCGAAGATTGCGACCGCCGCGATCGAGGCCTTGCGCGCGCCGTTTGCAATGCTCGACAAGCATCTTGGCTCTACCGGTTTTGTCGTCGGCTCCCGCTTCACCGTTGCAGATATCAACGTCGCCGAGGTCCTGCGTTACGCCATGCCGGCCGCCGAGCTGTTCGAGACCGCACCGCGCGTCAAGGCATGGCTCGCCTCCTGTCATGCCCGCCCCGCCTTCAAGGAGATGATGGCCAAGCGCGATGCCGAACCCGCTTAAGCGTGGGTGCCGCCGAAAACGACGATCGAAGCGAACCCTACCAGGGCGCGTTGCGTATTGATCAGGTCGCGGTTCCGACCGGCGGCACCCTCGGTCTGGTGCACTGCCCCGGGCGCAACGGCGTTGACGGTG
>JBGTIU010000153.1:0-4921 GCA_041745515.1 Hyphomicrobiaceae bacterium
TTTGCCGCCGCCGCTGCTGCCCTTCGAGCCGCCGCGCTTGGTATCGCCATAGCTGGCGCTGCTGGCGCCGCTGGCGCCGCCGTAGCCGCCGTCTGCACCGCCGTAGCCCGCCTGACCGTCCTCGTGCATGCCGGCACCCATACCGCTGCCGGCGCCCTGGCGGCTGTCGAGCATCGTCAGCACGCTGTTGAAACCCTGCAGCACAACCTCGGTCGAATACTTCTCGACGCCCGCCTGGTCCTGCCACTTGCGTGTCTGCAGCGCGCCCTCGATGTAGAGCTTGGCACCCTTCTTCACATACTGCTCGATCACCTTGCACAGCGGCTCGCTGAACACGACGACACGGTGCCACTCGGTCTTTTCCTTGCGTTCGCCAGTGTTCTTGTCGCGCCAGGACTCGGATGTGGCGAGCGACAGGTTAGCGATCGGCCGGCCGTCCTGCGTGCGGCGGATCTCGGGGTCCTTGCCGACATTGCCGACCAGGATCACCTTGTTCACGGAACCAGCCATTTCATACTCCTTCGAAACCTATTTGGGCGCCGCAACTCGATGCCGTGCGCGCGACTCCGGTTGCGTTAACCTAGCTTGCCCCGGCTGCTGTGGCACGCGCCGCCGACAATTGTGCACCGCTTTCGCCGCGGTTCATGTTCGCTCTTTGTTCCAAAATAGCAGATCGCAGAGGTATTGCAAGCGTTTTCAGGGCTGCTCCCGCGCATGGTGATTGTGGTCGCAGGCAAGGGCGCCCTCAATTGCCCCGCGCAATATCCACCTGGTTCGCGAGATCGCGCATCGGCTTTTTGGCGACCGTCTCCGACGCCGGGCAATCCTTAGAACGCAGCCGATCATAGACCATTGCCATGTCGCCGCGGAAGCCCTGGCCGAGCGCGCGCTTTGCTATGCCGGTCGCCACTGCGCCATTGCTCCAGCGCGATTTACAGGCGAGGCGGCTCACATACTCGGTGAGCTGCATCTTGTAGCCCTCGGCCAGCACCGGTCCCGCATTCGCGACCTTCGCCTGCCATTTCAACTGATCGGGGCTGCCAGCCCATTTGCGGCTCTCGGCCAAGTTCATGACGCTCATCAGGCCATCCCTGACGTGGGCCTTGAGCACGGGGTCGTCCAGCTTGGCGATGACGGTGTCCATGCCGGCGGTATCGGTCGCCTCCAGCGGCCTGATGATGAGTTCGGACGTATCGGTAAACTGGAGACCGTCATCCGGTGGCAACAGCGTCATCCAGATGCCGGCGCCCTTGAGGTCCGCGGCCCTGAGCTTCGCTCGCGTCATGTCCGCGCCGTGCAGCTTGGCGCGGCCGAGATCGGCTGCCTCGAGGTCGGTGTCGCGCAATAGTGCACCCTGCATGTCGGCGTGGCTCAACACCGCAGCCTGCATGGTGGCGCTGGAGAAGTCGGCCATGTAGAGCGACGCACCGCTCAGATCCACGCCCTGCATCGATGCGATCAGGAAATTGGCCCCTTGCAATTGCGCACCGCCGCTGATGTCGGCGCGCTCGAGGTGGGCATTCGAGAAGTTGGCGCCGGACAGCAGTCCGTAGGACAGGTCGGCGCCTTCGAGCGTTGCCTCTTCAAAACGCGCGCTGCGCGCGTCGATACCGGCCAGGCGTGCGCCGGCCATTCTCGCGCGGCTGAAGTTTGCGTTGCGGGCCGATGCGCATCGTGCCGCCTCGCGATTGTCCGACAGGTAGAGCTCGGTGACGTCGGCGCATTGCAGGCGGGCGTTGCCGAGGTCGGCGCCGACAAGGCTCGCCCAGTCGAGATTGACGTTGGTCAGGTCGGCGCCGCGGAAATCAGTGCGGTCGAGCTTGGCGTGGCGGAGATCGCGGCCGCGCAGCACAAGGGCGGTCTCGCTCGTTCTGCCATCCTTGACCTGGGCCAGGTCGAGGTCGGTGGCCGTCAAATTGCGATGGAACACGCCGAACAACGTGCCATCGGATCGGGCGCGCAGGAACGGCATCTCGAAGCCGGCGACTTTCGGTCCGCTTTTTGATTCAGGCGCTGGCGACCAGGGCATCGAGTGCGACATGCGATCGAGCGGTTCGCCGGGAATGGTTGCGACAAAAAACGAGAAATACGCCACCAGCGCCAGCACCGCAGACGTCGTGACAAAGGAGAACGGATGCTCGAGCGAGGTGCGCCAGAATGCCCTGGCGAACGATGTTTCGGCGCGGGTGAGGAAAATCCCGATCATGATCAGCATGCCGATATCGGCCAGCAGCGCGATGCGGTGGGCCCAGGTCACGTTGACGTCGTGGTAGGGCAGGTAGCGGATCTGGATGAACAACAGCAGAATGACCGGCAGCACCACCAGCGTCAGCCACGACATGGCGTGCAGAAACACGCTCATGATATAACTGCGATGCGGACCGGCGACCGCCTGCACGAAGAAGAAATTGTGCAGCTCGAGCCGCAGCGGATGCGTGCGCCTGTCGGAAACCTCGAGCATGCGGACGGCGGCATCGAATTCCAGTGTCTTGCGCGCGAGCAGGACCAGTTGCGAGACCACGCCGAGATGCAGCAGCACGAGCAAGATCGGCGCGAACTGGAAGAACTGCGATTGCTGGATGCTGACCTGCAGGATCGGCAGCGTGACCGGCGTTTCCAGCAACAGATCCTTGTGCGTGACTCCCGCGATCGAAATCATCAGGTACGCCATCAGGCCGATAAAGATCAGCCAGGCCATGTGCGCCGTGTCGCTGGAATTGTTGACCGCTTCGAGCAGACTGTAGGGATTGACCGGCGTTTCGTTCTCGTCGCCAAAGCGCGTCGTGTCGCTCATACGGGCCGTCCCCACTGCCGGCCTGCCGGCCACGCTCGCTTGTTCCCCAAGATGTCTTCCAGACCATAGCGGAGAAACTGTGGCGTTGTCGCCTTCCGACTAGTGTGGTCGTCTCTGAGCATGGCTGTGCTAATGCTAGGAATCAGAAGGTTTTTTCAACAACAGCTGGCTTCGACGGCGAGCTTGAAGAGTGCGGTTGAAGTGCGTTCGGGCCACACCTGATGCGGCCATGCGTCGTTCGCATCCCGGCATCGCGCCGGGATGGCTGACCGCGCTTCGCTCGAGCGGCTATCCCAAGCCCATGCAGCGACCTGCCTCTGACTCGACTGACGACTCGGCGCCGACTTCGTTGGCCACACCGACGCCGGCATCGGCGCGCCGTGACCGGCTCAGGGCGATCGGCCTGATGATGCTGGCGGTGACGACATTCGCCTGCCTCGACACCACGGCGAAGTACCTGGTCACGCGCGCACAGCTGCCGCTGCCGCAGATCGTGTGGATGCGGTTCCTCGGCCAGATGCTGATGATCCTGCTGGTGATGGGCCTCGTCAGCGTGCCGCGGCTGTTCACGACGAGGCGCTTGAGGCTGCAACTGCTGCGCTCCGGTCTGCTGATGGCGTCGACGGTGCTCAACTTCCTGGCGCTGCGGCATCTGAGGCTCGACCAGACGATGACCATCCAGTTCCTGTCGCCGATGCTGGTGGCGCTGGTGGCCGGTCCCCTGCTCGGTGAATGGATCGGCTGGCGGCGGCTCGTCGCCATCATGGTTGGCTTCGCTGGTATCGTCGTCGCCATCCGGCCTGGATTCGCCGAGGTGCCGCCCGGCGTCGTGTTCGCGTTTGGCTGCATGCTCACCTATGCGAGCTTCATGCTGATCACCCGCTATCTGTCGGCCTACGATCCGACGGACGTGACACTGGCCTATTCGATGGTCGCGGGCGTCGTGCTCGCCGCACCGCTCGCCATTGCGGAATGGACCTGGCCGGCGGATCGGTACATCTGGCTGCTGATTTTATCGATGGGGCTTTGGGGCGCGCTCGGCCACTACATTTTCATCGTGGCTTACCGGCTTGCACCGGCATCGACGATTGCGCCTTTCATTTATACGCAGCTGCTGTCGATGACGATGTTTGGTTATCTGGTGTTCGGCGACCTGCCGGATCAGTGGACACTGATTGGTTCGGCGATCGTTGTGGCGTCGGGCATTTACCTGGTGCATCGCGAGAATGTCACGCGGAGTGCAAAGCCAATGCCCACGCCGGTGGTTTAAGAACTTCGGTAGGCCGCAATTCCCTGGCGCCTGGGCGGGAATGACGGCACCGGGGTGATGGGGCACGGGACACCGATTGCCGGACGCAATTCGCAAACGACGACCCTGCCATCTCGTCCAGCCCTGTTGACATCTTGACCGCAGCGGCCTGCAATACGCAGCCTTGCCATTCAGCCATGCGAGTTCCCGCCGCCATGATCCCGTGCATCGATGTTGCACCGTTGTTCGGCGCGGCTTCGGCACAGCGCGAGATGACGGACGCGCAGATCTTTGCTGCCGCCTCCGGTTCGGGCTTCATGACCATCGCCGGGTTGCCGGGCATGGTGCCATCGGGCCAAGCGGTGCGCGCTGAATTGCTGCGCATTTTCATGTTGCCCGATGAGGAAAAGGCCCGCCTCTATCGTCGTAAGTTCGATGCCGCCCGGCCGAACGTCTATCGCGGCTGGTTCCCCCTCAGCAGTGGCGGTGCGACTTACAAGGAAGGCATCGACATGGGACCGGATGTGGCCCATGCCGCGTTTGTGCCCAGCCTCTCCGATCCGTTGACCGAGGCGACACCGCTGCCGTCCGAAACGGCATTGCCGGGCTGGCGGGCCGCCGCCGCCGCCTACTATGCCGGCATGGAATATCTCGGCGCGGTATTGATGCAATCGATCGCTCGCGGTCTCGATTTGCCGGAAGCAACCTTCGATAATGCGTTCGCGGGTGGCGTGTCGACGCTGCGGCTGATCCGCTATCCGGTGCGACAGGCGCAGTCGTTCGATGGCGCCGATCCGGCCAAGGTCTGGGTCGAACACGGCGGGACCCGGCGCTATGTGATCGGGGCACCGCATATCGACAGCGGCTTCGTCACCCTG
>JBGTIU010000154.1:0-16929 GCA_041745515.1 Hyphomicrobiaceae bacterium
AACATCGCAGCCGCCGAAGTCGAGGCCGTGCTGCAGGCCACACCCTGGGCGGCTCAGGTCGCGGTCCTGAGCTGTCCCGACGAGCTTCGCGAGGCCGAGGTGCTGGCCTGCGTCGTGGTCAGGGACGGCATAACCGCCGACGTGAGTTTGGCTCTGAAACTGCACGCCTGGGCCGCCGAACGACTGGCTTACTACAAGACGCCGGGTTGGATATTGTTCATGGACAGTCTGCCGACCACCGGCACTCAGAAGCTCCAGAAGCACCTGATATTCGGCACGGGCGAAGACCCACGCGCCCGCCCCGGCATCATCGATTTGCGTAGCCTCAAGAAGCGGGGTTAGAACAGGGGAAGCGAAATCGTGATCGCGTTCCGAGAGCATTGGTCGAGCCGTCGCCCTGTCATCGAAATTACCTCCTTGCCGACCCCAACCCTTTGAGAGGGTCGGCCTAGAACACTGTTCTGTTGAGGATTGTCGCAATGTAGCCGTGATCGAGCCGGACGAAACTCCGAATCGCAAGTCTATTTAGATGTCGTTAGCCGAATCGGCGTGATGTTGCGTCGGCCAGGGGCACCGTAGCGTGGCGTGCCCGGCGTACAGGAGGCTCGAGTGATATTGACGAGTGTGACGAGCGGCCTCCGCAATGTGCGTCTCTATCCGGAACTCGAGGGTCGGCGCGTGCTGATCACCGGTATGACGGCGACGCAGGGTCTCGACGTCGCGCGGGGCTTCGCCGAGTCCGGGTGTCGACTCGTCGTGCAGATCGAAGCAGAGCCCGATGCTTGTGCCGAGAGCGCCGCGCTGCTGGAAGTGTTGTCGCATACAGCGGCGGAGTTGCGCGCCACTCAGGAAGCACTCAATACCGATGCGGCAGTCGTTCGCTTTGCCCAGGGCGCCGCACAGGCCTACGGCGGGCTCGACGTCGTCGTAAACCTGATCCCACTCAAGCCTGGCGCCATCGACGCGGACACATCGGTCGACGACATCGAAGCCATGGTATCCGACGCGCTGCGTACTGCCTGCCTCGTCACCAAGGTGGCGGCCAATCGAATGAGCCTGACCTGGACCGATGGGTTGATCCTCAATGTCGCGCTGGCGCAATCGCCTCGAACACGATCCCAGGCAGCGGTGTTGGATATTGTGCGCGCTGCCCTTTCGGCAATGACGCGCGTCGAGGCCGTCAAGTGGGCTGGAAATGGCCTACGCATCAACGCGATTGGGCCCGCGGCGTATGATCCGTCTTCGGCTGCTGCCTGCGATTTTGCGCTGTCCAACGAGCCGGACATCGCGGCGCTGGCCCTGCATCTTGCGTCGGAGCGCGGGAAATCGCTTTCGGGTCTCGTTTTTGACGCCGAAGGCGTGGCGGCGCGCCGTTGTTGAGCCTCAATCAATCCTGCTCGACTGTTCGCAAGTAAGGCTCGACCGTTCCCTGCAGCTTGATGGTCATCGGATTGCCGGCGCGGTCACGCGTCTTGCCGGCCGCCAACCTGACCCAACCCTCGCTGACACAGTATTCCTCGACGTTGGTTTTATCGATCCCCTTGAAGCGCACGCCGACGCCGCGTTCGAGAAGCGCCTCGTTGTAAAACGGGCTGTTTGGATTGGTGCAGAGGCGGTCGGGCAAAATATCGGACATCGGTTTCGATCCGCAGTTCGGGTCGTTGCGCCAATGGTGCCGCTCGAGTGGCGCGACGGCTCCGAGCCTAGTATCGCAGCCGTCGCCCGCCCAGTTTCAAGCCGCCATCGGTTGATAGTCCGTGTAGCCGCTCTCGCCGGGTGTGTAAAACGTCGCCTCATCGGGCTCGTTCAGGTCAGCGCTCGCGCGAGTCCTGGCAACAAGATCGGGATTTGCAATAAAGGCCTTGCCGAAGGCCACCGCATCGGCGCTCGAAGAGGCAATGACGCTGGCGGCCGATGCCGCGTCGTAACCGCCGGCCGCGATGATCGGCCCGGTGAAGTGCCGTCGTGCCAGAGCGATCGGATCAAAATCGACCTTGTTCATGAACGGCCGCATGACATGCAGATATGCGAGCCCAAACGCATCGAGCGCCTTGAAATAGTGGGTGTAGAGCGTCTCGGCATCGGCCTCCTCGATGCTGTTGAAGGCGTGGCCGGGGCTGACACGGATACCGACGCGGCCGGCACCGATGCGCGCCGTGATGGCGCCGACGACTTCGAGCGGCATCCGCATCCGGTTCTCGGTCGATCCTCCGTAGCGATCGGTCCGGTGATTGACATTGGTCGACAGAAACTGATGCGGCAGATAGCCGTTGGCCGAGTGTAGCTCCACGCCGTCGAACCCGGCCCGGATGGCGTTGGCCGCAGCGTTCGCATAGTCATCCGCAATCCGCGGGATCTCTGCAGTTTCCAAGGCGCGGGGCAAGTCGTGCTCCACCATCTGTTTCTGATCAGTCCACATCTGGCCGGGAGCGGGGACGGCACTGGGTGCGACGACATCGGCCCCGACGCCGCGATTGTGCTTCGAAGCGATCCGTCCGGCGTGGCCAAGTTGCAGGACGAACTTGCCGCCGGCCTTGTGCACCGCGTCGGTAATGGTGGACCAGCCTGCAATCTGTTCATCCGTGTGGATGCCGGGCGTGCGCGCGTACCCCATCGCTTCGAACGAAATTTGCGTCATTTCGGCAACCACAAGGCCGGCCGACGCACGCTGGGCGTAGTATTTCGCGGCAAAGGGTGCCGGAATGCCCATCGCGGTCGCCCGTGATCGGGTCAAAGGTGCCATCACAATGCGATTCTTAAGGTCGATGGTGCCGAGGCGGGTCGGCGTAAACAGAGGGGTTGCGCTCACTGGTCTGTTCCTTGTTATTCAGTAGTCCGGTCTAACCGAACAACAGATAAGGCAGGCGACGCTTAGCTTCAAGAGCTGTAACGCTCAGCCTTGACAGCCCGCGCGATCCCTCGTAGCTACTGCCGATCTGCTAGCACTCGCTCTGTGAGAGTGCCAGTGCGGCAGAAATTATCTTCAACCAATCACAAGGCTGACTTTGCTCATGAAATTCCGTCCCCTCCACGACCGTGTGGTCGTCAAGCGCACCGACGCCGAGACCAAGTCGGCTGGCGGCATCATCATTCCCGACACCGCCGCCGAAAAGCCGATGCAGGGTGAAATCATTGCTGCCGGCCCTGGCGCCCGTGACGAGAGTGGCAAGCTCGTCGCACTCGACGTCAAGAAGGGCGACAAGGTGCTGTTCGGCAAGTGGTCCGGCACCGAAGTCAAGATCGACGGCACCGATCTCCTGATCATGAAGGAGAGCGACATCATGGGTGTAATCGAGAAGTAAGTGGTGAACGGTGAAGTGGTGAACGGTGAACGGTGTCTGAGTTTGCTGCACCACCGTCGCGCCACCTCACCATTTCACCGACTCACCATTTCACCGACTCACCATTTCACCGTTCACCACTTCACCCCTTCTTCTAAGGACCCCACCCAATGGCTGCCAAAGACGTAAAATTTTCCGCTGATGCCCGCGAGCGCATGTTGCGCGGCGTCGACATTCTCGCCAACGCCGTCAAGGTGACGCTAGGCCCTAAGGGCCGCAACGTCATCATTGAGAAGAGCTTCGGTGCGCCCCGTACGACCAAGGACGGCGTCACTGTCGCCAAAGAGATCGAACTCGAGGACAGGTTCGAGAACATGGGCGCGCAGATGGTGCGCGAAGTCGCTTCGAAGACGAACGACGTCGCCGGCGATGGCACCACGACCGCGACCGTACTCGCGCAGGCGATCGTGCGCGAAGGGCTGAAGTCGGTCGCCGCCGGCATGAATCCGATGGATCTGAAGCGCGGCATCGACAAGGCCGTCATCCAGGTCGTCGAGGAAATCGGCAAGCGCTCCAAGAAGGTCAAGAACTCGGCGGAGATTGCCCAGGTCGGCACCATCTCGTCGAACGGCGAAACCTCGATCGGCGATATGATCGCCAAGGCAATGCAGAAGGTCGGCAACGAAGGCGTCATCACGGTCGAGGAGGCCAAGAGCCTCGAAACCGAACTCGAAGTCGTCGAGGGCATGCAGTTCGATCGTGGCTACCTGTCGCCTTACTTCATCACCAATGCCGACAAGATGCTGGTCGAGCTCGAAGACCCCTACATCCTGATCCATGAAAAGAAGTTGACCGGCCTGCAAGCGATGCTCCCGGTGCTCGAAGCCGTGGTGCAGACCGGCAAGCCGCTGCTCATCATCTCGGAAGATGTCGAAGGCGAAGCGCTGGCGACCCTCGTCGTCAACAAGCTGCGCGGCGGCCTCAAGGTCTGCGCCGTCAAGGCTCCCGGCTTCGGCGACCGCCGCAAGGCCATGCTGGAAGACATCGCGACCCTGACCAACGGCCAGACCATCTCGGAAGATCTCGGCATCAAGCTCGAGAACGTGACGATGGACATGCTGGGCCGCGCCAAGCGCGTGTCGATCGATAAGGACAATACCACCATCGTCGACGGTGCCGGCAAGAAGAAGGACATCGAGGCTCGCGTCAATCAGATCAAGGCGCAGATCGAAGAGACGACCTCCGACTACGATCGCGAGAAGCTGCAGGAGCGGCTGGCGAAGCTCGCCGGCGGCGTTGCCGTCATCAAGGTCGGTGGCGCGACGGAAGTCGAAGTCAAGGAACGTAAGGATCGCGTTGACGACGCGCTCAATGCGACGCGCGCAGCGGTCGAGGAAGGCGTGGTTGCCGGCGGCGGCGTGGTGCTGCTGAAAGCAATCCAGGCGATCACCGTCAAGGGCGACAACGAGGACCAGGAAGCCGGCATCCAGATCATCCGGAAAGCACTGCAGTCGCCGATCCGCCAGATCGCGGAGAACGCCGGGGTCGAGGGCTCGATCGTCGTCGGCAAAGTGCTCGAAGCGCGCGGCGCGACTTATGGCTACGATGCGCAGAAGGACGAATACGGCGACATGATCGAGCGCGGCATCATCGACCCGGCCAAGGTCGTACGCACCGCACTGCAGGACGCGGCCTCGATCGCCGGCCTGATGATCACGACGGAAGTCGGCGTCGCCGAAGCGCCCAAGAAGAAAGAGGGCGGCGGCGGTCATGCCCACGGCGGCATGGGCGGCATGGATATGTAGTTTTCTCCTCACGTTTCCGGCCGGCTCCCCGCAGGGGTGTCGGAAGCGTGAGCCAAAAAAGCAACCGGCCGGAAGCGCCGGTCTGGACGAGACACAACCGCTCCGGAACAATCCGGGGCGGTTTTCTTACTATCGGAGCCCGTGTGACAAGTGCAACCGCCGGTTCATGCCAATCGACAGCGTATGCTTGCGCTCGTGAACCTGTGAGAAGTATAGATGTGGACCGATCATCTTGGGTCCTTTGCGAGAGCTCAGCGAACGCCTCACCGCAGCAAGCCTTCGACGCTCAAATCCTCGTCGAGATCAGGCCAATGAATGCCCTCGCCGTCGCCCATCAGCTCGACATTGCGCAATTGTTCGGTGGAGGCCTTGGCCAGCCGCGGGAACCACGCCAGCGGCACGGACAGCCGCCGCCCGTCGACCAGCGCGACGATCATCTCGTCGTTGGTGAATGACACGTCTGTCGCGAGCGGCGCGCGCTCAACCGTTGTGGTGCTCATTCCAGGCCTCCAGCAATTGCCGCAGGTTGTCCTCGACGTGCTGACTGATCACGTTCAGCTCATGTGCCGCGAAATGCTTCGACTTGGCAAGTGCGACCGGTTCCAGCCAGAACTTTGCCAGTGCCCGATCGCGCCGCACATGAATGTGGGCAGGCTCACCGCGCTCGTTGCTGTAGAAGAAGAAGCGATAGGGCCCAATATTCATGATCGTGGGCATCGTTAGCCACCTCTGACCGTCCGGCTCGCGCAAGAAGAGGGACATCGAGGCCCGCGTCAACCCGATTAAGGTGCAGACCGAGGTGACGTCGTCGGACTACGACAGTGAGATGAAGGAAGGCCGGTTACGGCGCGACAATGGCTATGCGGTACCAGAGCTACCAAGGCTTCTACAGCAACGGGCCCTACGCTCGGTATTTGCTGCAGCATTCACTTGTCGGCTCGACGACAGCCAGGCTTCTCCACGTCTCCCAGCCGGCCGGCGCATTCCCTGACCCGCCGCTGCCTGAATTCCTGATCTATCTCGGCCTACGCGGAGCAAAGCGGCTGTCTTTCGATTGGGGCTACGGCCGCTGGGAGGGCGCATGGCACGCAGATGACGTATCTATCGCGCCGCCGCACACGAAGACAGACATCCACGTCGACGAGCCGCATGAGTTTCTCGCCCTTGCCTTGCCGGCTTCCTTCCTGTTGTCCACGATCGACGACATCGCACCGGGCGGAGCAACGAGCTTTGGCGAGCTTCACACCTCGACGTTCCGTAACGCAACGGTTGCCGGATACTGCAAGCAACTCTGGCGGCAGACGAGCGACTGCGACAGCGCCTCCGACAAGCTTTCGACCGACTGTCTCGTCTTGGCGCTGATCGCTGCGCTTGCGCGCAAAGCCCATGGCAACCTTCCCATCGGGTCCAAGCTCTCTGGCCGGCCGCTCGCTCGCGTGCTCGACTTCATCGATGACCGCTTGGCTGATGATCTGTCACTTTCCGAACTTGCTGCGGTAGCCGACCTCAGCCCGATGCACTTCGCGAGGCTGTTCAGGCACTCCGCCGGCCTATCTCCGCATCAACACGTGCTGCGCTGCCGGATGAAACGAGCGCAGGCCCTGCTGAGCCTCACGCGGCACCGCCTTGCGGATGTTGCGCTGGCTGTGGGCTTTTCGAGCCAGGCACACATGACGACCGTGTTCTCGAGACACCTCGGCGTCCTCACGTCAACCGAACTCGGCGCTACTGACTGTTGTGATCCAAAAAGCCCTTTTCGAGAGGGCGAAGGCGCGGCTGACAAGGCTGCCACCTGCGAGGATATCGCCTACTGGGCTGACCGGGCTCCAAAAACCAATGCCCGCATCAGTCTGTCGATCAAAGGCAAGCTTTCGGCGGTCACCTGGACCGGCGTGCTCGCATACTTGGACATGTGCGATGTGCCGGGAATGCAGGTGGCCTGCGTGACGTATGAGACGAACGGCATGAAAGCCGGTGAAGTGGTCGTCTTTGGCGGCGGGTATGAACGCAGAGGTGCCAAGCAAGTCATCATGGATCCCTGTTTGGCCTCGCGGGATTGAGAGCCTGTTCAATTCTCAAAAGCCAGTGGTCGACGACGCCTAAAAAAATGCGCCGATGCGCAATTTGGAGCAGTGACTGCCATGCGTTCTTCTGAACTCCCAAGTTTCATTGCCACCACTCGACGTGGCGCGCTGGCTCTCGGAGGTGTCATTGCGGCACTGGCTGCTGGCGGTCGCGTCTTGGCGGGTTCTGTGGAGGAGCGTCCCGACCTGTCGGCTATCTTTAAAGAACATGGAGCGTCCGGAACGTTCGTTCTTTACGATGCCGTGGCCGATCACCTCAGTGTGACGAATGGCGCGCGCGCCGAAACGCGGTACGTGCCCGCCTCGACGTTCAAGATCGTCAATAGCTTGATCGCGCTGGAAGCAGGGGTGGTGAAGGATGAGAACGAGATCATCCCCTATGGCGGCAAACCGCAGCCATTCAAAATATGGGAAATGGACATGCCCATGCGGGTAGCGACCACGGCTTCCAACGCGGCGATATACCAGGAACCCGCCCGCCGTATCGGCCTCGAACGCTATCGGCTTTGGCTTGACCGCCTCGACTATGGCAATCGCCAGCTTGGCACTGCGTTGGAGACGTTCTGGCTCGATGGTCCACTGGAGATCAGCGCGATTGAGCAGGTGAAATTTGTCACCAAAGTCGCGCAGCAGAAACTGCCGTTCTCGGCTCGGTCGCAGTCGATCGTACGGGACATCATGCTGTTCGAGAAGGCAGACGGTCGAGCGATTTACGGCAAAACGGGATGGCGCTTTTCGAGCAACCCGCAGCTCGGGTGGTGGACGGGCTGGGTTGAACGCGACAGTCGGGTCTTTGCATTCGCTTTGAACATCGACATTACTGCCCCAGAGGATGCCAAGAAACGGATCGCTATCGGCAAGGCGATCCTCGCGAAGCTCGGGGTCTGGTAGCCTGCGATCATAAGGCGATCGAGGCTGAAGCCGGGCAGGCCGAGGGTGGTTATTTCTACCCCCTCGGCACCAGGCCGGTGATCTTCCAGTCGGCGCCGGTGAAGCTCATTTCGGCGGTTACATCGGCTTCGGTTGCGCCGGCCTCCTTGGCAACACCGACGCGAAACGACAGCGGCCCGTTTAACGAGAAGCTCTTGACGTTCGACAGGGAGAACTCGCGCTTGCCGAGGACCTGCCCCTGCGGACCAGGCGCTGACGGCGGCTCCGCATCGACCGGCCGAGACTGACTGCCAGGGCTTTTCACGACCTTACCCAGCAGTTCGCGCAACCCAGCCTGTCGGCTGTCGCCGCCACCTGCCATGCCCGGCATCCCTCGACCAAGTTGTTCGCGCATGATCCTGTCGAAGCTCTCCTTGACCGTACCGCCATCGGCGGCGATTCGAGTCAGCATCTGCGGCGTAAGCAAGATGTTGAGCATTGCCTCGACTACGGGCGGGATCGCCTGTTGCCCGAGCTGACCCATGATCGACCCGGTCGTCGCCCCTGCCTGGGCCTGATAACGACCGAAGGCTTCCACCACCCGTTGCGTGACGAACGGACGCATCGAAGCTCGAACTGCTGGTAGATCAATCTTCGCGCCCAGCGCAACTGCGTTGCGGCTCTGCAGCGCCGATCTGATCGTATAGCCCGACCATGCCGGCCAGCCGACATAAAACCCGATAAGCAGGATGACGACCAGAAGCACAAATCTCTTCATTACCCGCCCCAACCAATTGGTCAACGCGCGCCATGCCGGTGTTAGCTCTTCTTGCCACACGCAGCCAGCGCCTGTTCACGCTTCTGCAACTGGATCTTCCAATGGTCGGGTCCAACGGTGCCGCACCACGTCGTGTGCGCCTTTAGATCGGTGTTCCATTCCGGCCCCTTCAGGCCGCACTTCTTCTGTTCGTTTTCCTGCATCTGCTTAAGGGCGAGCCTGCCGTACGTGTCGCAGTTGGCCTGCGCGTTGGCCGCGGGTGCCAGAGCGAAAGCGACCATGCACACGGCGGCTGGGATCAGTGAACTGGGCCGAAACGTCGACATCTGTTCCACCTTTGCTGTGGGGGCCGGCCCTGTCCTAGCTGTTGAACTGGTCCCACACATTCGACTCGCAAGACACTTTGTCATCAACAAGCCCAACCCTGACCTCCGTCAGGTTGCAGTGAACATAGGGCCACCGCCATGAACCCAATCTGAATATTGCTGCAGCTGGGCGTTCAGAACTATCCCCAAAAAATGCAACGATCAGGGCCGCTCGACGTCCGCTGCGTCACTGCAGACCCAGCGCGTTGAGTTTGGCCCGCAAACCATCGGCAGCGGCTTGCAGTTTATGCGGTTCGGTCGAGCGCAGCACCAGTTGCGTGCACGGACGGTTGTCGCGCAGCATCGGGTAGCTGCCCATGGCGACCATGGGGAAATCCTTCTGGTGGGAGCCGAACATTTCCGCGATCAAGCCTTCGGGATGCGCAAGGTCTATGGCAATAGTTTGCATTTTTTCGCCGGTCTTCAGCATCGGCGTCGCGGCATCGAGCATGACCTGCATGATACTGGGGACACCAGCCATCGTGACGACGTTGCCGAGCATAAAGCCCGGCGCGATTGATATCGAGTTGGGGATCAGAGTCGCGCCTTCTGGAATGCGCGCCATGCGTAGGCGACCAGGCGTCAACTCAATGCCACGGCTTTCGTAGTAGGGCTTGAGCAGCGCCAGCGCACGCGGATCGACGTCTATTGTCACGCCGAAGGCTTTGGCGATGCAATCTGCGGTGATGTCGTCGTGCGTCGGCCCGATGCCACCGGTCGTGAATACATACGAGAATTGCGACCGCAGCGCGTTCACGGCTGTTACGACGTCGGCCTCCACGTCCGCGACGACCCGCACTTCCCGCAACTGGATACCGATCATTGTGCAATGTTCGGCGATGTAGCCGATGTTTTTATCCTTGGTGCGGCCCGACAGTATTTCGTCGCCGATGATCAGGAGCGCGGCCGTGATAACCTCAAGATTCGTATCGCCCGTCATGATGCCGCTTTCGGGTGCCTGTGCCGGTTGGATAGTATAGCTGGCAAACGCGGACCTGCTCAACTCGTGTAGATCAACATGATATTTCCATCTCCCCTGCTGCGCGGCAGTCTTGTCAAGCGCTACAAGCGCTTTCTCGCCGATGTCATTCTCGATACAGGGGAGGCCGTAACGGCGACGTGCCCAAACACGGGCTCGATGATTGGGCTATTGGAACCAGGCTCGCCGGTCTGGCTTTCGGTGAGTAACAGCCCAACGCGAAAGTACAAGCATACCTGGGAGCTGGTCGAGGCACCGATTGGCGACAAACGTCAAATCGTCGGCATCAACACCAACCACCCGAACAAGCTCGCGGTCGACGCGATCGCTGCCGGACGCATCAGCGAGCTGACCGGCTACGCGGGGCTTCGGCGGGAGGTGAAGTACGGCCGCAACAGCCGCATCGACATCCTGCTGGAAGGTCCAGGCAAAGCGCCATGCTACGTAGAAATCAAGAACGTGCACATGATGCGCAAGCCTGGATTGGCGGAGTTTCCCGACAGCGTCACCGAGCGCGGCGCGAAACACCTTGCCGAGATGTCCGATATGGTCGCGGCCGGCCATCGCGCTGTCATGTTGTATCTGATCCAAATGAGCACGCCGACAGCATTTCGCCTCGCCCGCGATATCGATGCTACGTATGGCACTGCCTTCGATGCCGCCAAAGCCGCCGGTGTCGAGGCGATCGCTTACCGCTGCCGGATCAGCCCGGAGGAGATTACCATCGACAAGCCAGTGAAGCTGCGTGCGTGAAACCCCGAACATGCCGGTGACGTATCTTTGATCGGGAGTGACTGGACGGACACGACGGCACTCCACATATTAAGGTTCCAGTCTCTTGGAGCCCAACTATGATGACCCGTCGCACAGCCTCGACTACGGCCTTCGCAACGCTTCTTGCAAGCGTGACAGCGCCTCGGGCCGCTGCGGCCCCTGCTTCGAAAACTAAATTCGAGATCACCAAGACGCCCGAGGAATGGAAAAAGCTGCTGACCAAGGAGCAGTATTCTGTGCTGCGCGACCATGGCACGGAACGCGCCTTTACCAGCCCGCTCGACAAGAATTATGCGCCCGGCCTCTACCATTGCGCCGGCTGCGACCTGCCGCTCTACTCGTCCGAGACGAAGTTCGACAGCCGGACCGGCTGGCCCAGTTTCTGGATGGCGCTCGACAATGCGGTTGGTACAACCGTCGACAGCAGCTTCTTCATGACGCGAACCGAGGTCCATTGCCGGCGCTGCGGCGGGCACCAGGGTCACATCTTTCCCGACGGCCCAAAACCGACCGGAGAGCGCCATTGCATCAATGGCGTGGCGCTGAAATTCGTCGCCAAAGCATCCAGCTGACAACCAGAATTTCGAGGACAGCACCCATGCTCACGAAATTGATCCGGTCTGCTGCGGTTGGCGTTGCGTTGCTGCTGGTGGCGCCGGCGATGGCGCAACAGACCGCTCCGGCCGCGCCATCGGGCCTCGCGATCGCGACGTTCGCGGGCGGCTGCTTCTGGTGCATGGAGCCACCGTACGACAAGATTAACGGCGTGTTCACGGTCTACTCGGGATTTATGGGCGGCACGGTGCCGAACCCGAGCTACAAACAGGCCGCCCGCGGCGGCACGGGACATGCCGAAGTCGTGCAGGTCACCTACGATCCAACGAAGGTCAGCTACCAAAAACTGCTCGACACGTTCTGGGTCAACATAGACCCGGTCGACAAAGGTGGTCAGTTCTGCGATCGCGGCGATGTCTACCGGCCTGAGATTTTTGTCCACTCAGAAGAGCAGCGCAAGCTGGCGGAATCTTCCAAGGCGGCGCTCGATGCAAGCAAGAAGCTCCCCTGGCCCGTCGTCGTGCCGGTGACCAACGCCGGCCCGTTCTACAAGGTCGAGGAAGATCACCAGAAGTTCTACAAGAAAAACCCAGGCCACTATAATCGCTACCGCGCCGGCTGTGGCCGTGACACCCGCCTGGAAGCGCTGTGGGGCAAAGACAAGGACGCGGCCAAGACGCAGTAGACGCCCGAGCGTACGTCCATCGCTTAACCCACCGCCGCAACCGCGGGCGCCGCCGCCGTCGCCCGCTCCAGCTTCAGCCGCTCGGCAATCAGGAACGCCAGCTCGAGCGACTGATCGGCGTTGAGGCGCGGATCGCAATGGGTGTGATAGCGGTCCGACAACTCCGCATCGGAAATGGCCATGGCGCCGCCCGTGCACTCGGTGACGTTCTGCCCGGTCATTTCCACGTGGATGCCACCGGCATGCGTGCTCTCGGCGCGGTGCACGGCAAAAAATGTCTCGACCTCCGATAAAATGCGATCGAACGGCCGCGTCTTGTATCCGGAGGCGGCGGAAATGGTGTTGCCGTGCATCGGATCGCAACTCCACACCACCGAGCGCCCGGCCTTCTTCACGGCACGGATCAGCTTCGGCAACTGGCTCTGGGCCTTGTCCGCGCCGAACCGGCAGATCAGCGTCAACCGGCCCGCTTCATCCTTCGGGTTGAGTAGATCGATCAGCCGCAACAACCCATCGGGGTCCAATGACGGACCGCATTTCAAGCCGATCGGATTCTTGATGCCGCGGCAAAATTCGACATGGGCGTGATCGGGCTGGCGCGTGCGATCGCCGATCCAGATCATGTGGCCGCTGGTGGCATACCAGTCGCCCGAGGTCGAATCGAGCCGCGTCATGGCCTGTTCGAAGCCCAGCAGCAGCGCCTCGTGGCTGGTGTAGAAGTTGGTCGTGCGCAGTTGCGGCGTGTTGTCCGAGGTGATGCCGCACGCCCGCATGAAGCCCATGGTCTCGGCGATGCGATCGGCCAACTCCTGGTACCGGTGGCCCTGCGGGCTGTCCTTGACGAAGCCCATGTTCCACTGATGCACGCGCTCAAGATCCGCGTAGCCGCCCATGGCAAAGGCGCGGATCAGGTTGAGCGTCGCCGCCGACTGCCGGTAGGCCTCGATCTGGCGTTGCGGGTCGGGCGTGCGCGCCTCGGCCGTGAACTCCGCCCCGTTAATGATGTCGCCGCGATAGCTCGGCAGCTCCTGCGTACCCTGCCTCTCGGTGGCCGCGGAGCGCGGTTTGGCGAACTGCCCGGCGATGCGACCGACTTTGACTACCGGCGAGCTGCCGGCATAGGTCAGCACCACCGCCATCTGCAGGAACACGCGGAAGAAATCGCGAATGTTGTCGGCGCGGTGTTCCAGGAAGCTTTCGGCGCAGTCACCACCCTGGAGCAAGAAACCATTGCCACCCGCGACGTCGGCTAACGTTCGCTTGAGCTGGCGGGCCTCGCCTGCAAAAACCAGCGGCGGAAACGTCCCCAACTTGGCCTCGACATCGGCGAGCGCTGATTGATCGAGGAAATCCGGCACCTGCTGGGCGGGCTTCTGTCTCCAGCTATCGGGTGTCCAGGGGGCTGGCATCGTCGTGTCTCCGGGTGATCAAAAAGGAAAGCATGTCCGCCGTTTGTGGCCGCCGGATCGGCTTCCCGCGCTGCTTATAGGCGATGGTTCCGGCAAGAGCCAGATGGCCGCGTCGCAGCCAAAGCTATGGTTCCAGCCACACGTCAGCCAGGTTCTGGTTGGCGAAGTGGGTGGGGCTGACCTTCCAGCCTTTCAAGACGGACGAATGAGCCACCAGCCGCTGGTACCAGATGACCGGCACGCTCGACGCGTCCGTGATCACCAGCCGCTGCATCTCCGCCGCCAGGGATTTCTTTTCGGGTTCCGTCTTGGCCGCCTTGAACCTGTCGTAGAGCGCATCGAGGATCGGATTCTCGTTCCGGGTCATGTTGCGCGCCGATCGGCTCTTTGACAGATACTGAAGCAGAAGTGGCTTGGGATCGTCGCTGTCGGCGCAGAATGCGTCGAGCGCCACTTGGAAATCGCCTCTGGAAATCGCCGTTTTCTGCATCGCGATATCGACCTGATTGTGTTCCACGACAACGCCGATCCGTCGCCACTGGTCGATCACATACACGCCGACCGGCGTGAAGGGCTGACTGGTGCTGCGGTTGATCAGCTTGAATTTCAAATCCGCAAGGCCGGCTTCGGCCAGCAGCCGTTTCGCTTCAGCCCGCGATTTTTCTGCTTCACGGCCGTACCCCGGCAACTGCGCAAGTTCATCCGCGCTCAGCGCGAGATCGTAGCCCGGCCGCAATGGTCCCCCGATCGGCTTCACGATCGCGATTCTGCCAAGCGCCTCCGAACCGCCCCAACGGTCGATCGCCATCGACAACGCCTGCCTCACTTTAGGGTTATCGAACGGTTTGACCTGGGTGTTGAAAAACAGGTCGACCTTGCACACCCATGGGCTCTCCTGGGTGACGATCTTGTCGCCCATGGCTTTGACCAATTGGTCGCGCTCGCCGGGCGTAACCGAGCGGAACTCCGCCTGGATCTGCGCACCCTGCAGTGCCGAAACGAGGGCCGTAGGCTTGATGAACAGTGCCTTGAAACCGTCCAGGTGAGGTTTACCCGCCTCGAAGTACTTATCGAAGCGCTTTCCCGACCAGTGCGAGCCGGCCACGTGCTCGACAAACACGTACGGTCCGGTCCCCATGATGTTCTTTGCCGGAAAATTCGGATCGGTCGAGAGCTTTTCCGCGCTGTAGAGGCAGTTGAACGGCAGTGCGATCGTGTCGAGGAACGCGCTGTCCGCCATCTTCAATTTGAACACGACTGTGCCAGGATCGGGCGTCTCCACGGCCGCGATATCCTCGAATGCCGCCTGCCGGATCGAGATAATGCCCGGTGGCGGCGCACGCAGCCGATCGAAAGTGGCCTTGACATCGCGCGATGTCAGCTTGCTGCCATCATGGAAGTGCACATCGGAGCGCAGCTTGAAGGTATAGGTCAGGCCGTCGCCGGAGGCAGCCCAGCTGGCCGCAGCGTCCGGGATCAGTTGCGGATAGTTGTTCGGATCAATCTTGAGCAGCAGCGAATAGTGCGGGGCAAACACGTGCACCGCCGTGTAGGTCGTGGTCGCGTGGCAATCATAGGTCGGTGCCTCGCCGGTAACCGCGTACGTCAGCACGCCGCCCCTCTTGGGTGTCGGGCCCTGCGCCAGCGATGCGGTGCCGAGCACTGCCACGACGCCCGCCGCGATCACGTTTCGAATGAGCTCATGTTGTCCACGCATCGCGCTCAGCCTCCTCGATCAGGCCCAAAAGCGCGCACATCGCGCTCCTTTCCTGTTGTCGGTCGGCCAAGGCGCCGCCGTCAAGAGCACCACGCCTTTGAAGCGCCAAGTGCAGCCATGCCGGTATGGCATCCGTGGTCTTGCGTTCCGATGGGCGGTCTGTTACGCCACCGCACCTCGGAGCACCTGCGGTTCCCCCGCGATGCTTCAGCTGAGACGATCCGATGCCCGGTGGGACTCGGTCTTTGCGGTCATGGCGGAATTGGTAGACGCACTACCTTGAGGTGGTAGCGCTGGAAACGGCGTGGAAGTTCGAGTCTTCTTGACCGCACCAATCAATAATCCGAGCCGGGAATACGCCGTGGCGAAGCAGGCCGTGGCCGATCGCCGTCGGACGCGACGCGGCGGGATGCAAAATCCCACAACCCGCGTCGAATAAATGCCACTCAATCAAACAATCGTCGGCCGATCAGCCGCCGGCAAGATCCTCAGTTGCGGAAAATTCTTGCCGTCCAATTCTCGTCTTCCGCCGATCGACGCGGCAGCGGAGGGGGCGTCGGCAGTGGCGCACCCGCCGCAGCCGGCGTCTGATATGTTATGCCGTTGGATGATGAGGACGGCACGCCCCAGGGCAGCGCTTGGCTATTGGCACCGACGGGCGATGTCGCGGTGCCGGCGAGTGGCCAGGTCACGGCCCGCTGGGCGAGCGGGTTGGCCGCCAACGCCGCAAGATTCCGTGACGAATTACGAGCGGCGATCACGTCATAGGCGGGTTGAGTGGTCGCGGCCGCACCCGGCACGATGTGCACGACCTTGAAACCGCGGGCCTTGAGCTCGGTCAGCAGTCCGGGCAACGCGGCGGCTGTCGCGGGTTGGATATCGTGAAACAGAATGATGCCCTTTCGCTTTGCGGTTAGCTGATTGACAATGCCCCGGTGAACCTCGGCCGGATTGAGCGTCTTGTAGTCGTAGGCATCGGCGTCGATCGAGAACACCGCAATACCGCGGGACTGCGCGTGCGCCATCATTGCGCGCGAGTCTGCAAGGTAGGGAAATCGGAAGAAGGGCGCGATCGGCTGACCGGCGGCGCGGCTCACCGCACTGAACCCCAGTTCCATTTCGTCTTTCGCTCGAACCGCGCCGACCGCCCGCAAATTTGCGTGGCTCCAGGTATGCGAACCGACCGTGTGGCCCCGGCGAATGATATCCCTGACGATACGCGGCTCGGCGAGCGCGCGGCTACCGACCATGAAGAACGTCGCCTTTGTGCAGTGCGCATCGAGCGCCGCAATCACGGGCGGCGTGTAGATGCTGGATGGACCGTCGTCGAAGGTCAGCACCACCTCGCCGTCGACGAGAATTTCGGCTTCCTTGTACTGCTGCTGGCCGAAGCGGGGGCCGGCCGTGGCATCGATCTGAAGCGTGCGCGCGACCCCGATGGACTTCGGGCCACATGCCGCGCGCGTCACAGTGTTCTGCGTCACCGCAGGACCGGCCGCGAGACCAAGCGCCGCCAGCAGCGCGGCTGACGCCCCAAAACTCTTCCACCACATGGGTTTCCCCTCGCGCCCCTTAACGATGCCCCTGCCCGATTGCCCGCCATTCTACGCAGCTCCGTGGCGCAGGC
>JBGTIU010000155.1:0-4164 GCA_041745515.1 Hyphomicrobiaceae bacterium
CGGCGCGGCCGGCATCTGCATTACGGGGCGAAATACAGCGAACGGCGCGCAGATGGTCGCCGAACTCGAAGGGCTGGGCTCGCCTGGGCTATTCGTGGCCGCCGAACTGAGCGATGCCGCCGAGACCGCCGGCATCATGAAAGCCGCTATTGCCAGGTTCGGATTCGTCGATGGTCTGGCGAATGTGGCCGGCATTACCGATCGCGGCACTCTGGAGGAGACCTCGGTCGATCTGTGGGACCGCATGATGGCGGTCAACGTGCGTGCGCCCTTTATGTTGACGCAGGCGTTGGCGCACCACCTGAAGCTGCGCAAGCAGCCTGGCAGCGTCGTCAATATCATCACTCGATCGTCGCACGGCGGGCAACCGTTCCTGTGCGCCTACTCCACCTCGAAGGGCGCGCTTGCTACATTGACCAAGAATACCGCCCATGCGTTGCGGCACGATCGCATCCGGATCAACGGCTTGAACATCGGCTGGACCGATACACCGGGCGAGCACGCCATCCAGGCGCGCGATGGTAACAAGCCCGATTGGCTCGCACGCGCTGAACCAAGCCAGCCTTTCGGCCGCCTGATAAAACCTGACGATGTTTCAACCATTGCGGTCTATTTGCTGAGCGACGCATCGCAGATGATGACCGGCGCGTTGATCGACTTCGATCAGAACGTCATGGGCGCATACAACTGACGTTGGCCTGGTTTCTTCTGGGCAACCGCTCCGACAGACGCCACCTTTCAGCCACGACGCCGCTCGCGGCGACCTGCCGGCTCTCCGAACACCTTGATGACCGCCTGACCAGCAAAGCTTGGGCGCGACCGGTAAGTCATTTCGATCTGCTTGAGATAGCTTCTGTCACCACCCAGTTGGACGCGCAGATCTCCGCCCGCTCTGATCCGCCGATCCACCCGCAGGTCTTCCGCGTGCCCGTTTATATAAACCAGTCGCAATGCCATTATATGCACATCGTTGCGTTCGGCGTGGAAACGCAGCGCCCTGAACGACCGGTTCCGGTACCAATCTTCTGATTGGCCGATGTTGATCGTATCCCGATCAGTACGGAACCCTACTGACTTTTCGCCAAGTAGAACCTCGCCTCTGCCGATCTCTTCCACAACTGGCGGGTTGGGAAGTCGACGAACATTCTCGCCGTAGACTTTGATAACAGCTTGGCCACTGAAAGTCGGCCGCGACCGATAGGTCATTTCGATCTGGCGCAGAAAGCTTCGCTCACCCCGCAGATCCACTGCCAGCTGACCCCCCGCACGAATCTGCCGATCGATCCGCAGGTCTTCGGCAAAGCCATTGAGATAGACCAGTCGAACGGCCATCATATGAACGTCGCTTCGCTCCGCCTGAAACCGCAGTGATCGGTAGGCTCGGTCGCGGAACCATTCCTCTGACTGACCTATATTGATCACGTCGCGGTCGACCCTGAAGCCTACCGTTTTCTCGCCAAGCAATTCCCAGTTTGCGTTCCTGTCCCTTTGAGCCTGCGCGGGCTGGAGAAGCACGATGACGGCAATGGCAAAAGAACTCAAAAGTCGAAACATTTGGGCGCTCCACGACAGCTATGCAGTTTCTGGCCTATGGACATAGAATACCAAAACACATGGTCAAATCTCAACCCGTTTTTTGGCGATATGTTATGACCCTTGAAAGGCAAACGCGAGAGGATACTGAACATGGCGACGGTAAAACTGCTGACCGACGAAGAAGCGTCACCCGAGGCGCGCGCAGTGTTTGAAGACATCCGCAAGACCAGGAACACGGACTACGTCAACAATTCCTGGCGAGCACACGCCAACGATCCGGTCGCGCTGAAGCGCAGTTGGGAAAAATCCAAAGACGTGATGGGGCCGGGCACCGCGCTCGACCCACTGGTCAAGGAGTTCATCTACCTCACCGTATCAATCATGAATAATTGCGAGTACTGCATCCACACCCATACGCACTTTGCCAAACAGAAGGGCATGACGCCGGCGCAATACAACGACATGCTGCGTGTCATCGGGCTCGCCACCGAGGGCAACCGCATGATGACCGCGATGCAGGTGCCGCCAGATGAAAGGTTCAAGGTGAAGTGAGGAGTGTGGAGAGCGGTCCACCAGCCTTCGAAATTTGCCGGTTTTGGTTTGCCAGAGGAGGCGAGCCGTACGTAACCTCCAGGGCTGAGCGACACAGGACGACAGTGCCAGGTGAACTCGGGAGCGCTACAAATGCACGATTCAACACGCCGGACAGTCGTTGCGGGAATTGCCGCCTTTGTAGCCTGCCCTGCGCAAGCGCAACAGCTGGGTACCACGACGCTCGTTGTTCCGTTTCCGCCCGGCGGGTCAACCGATGCGCTGGCGCGACTGCTGCAACCCGCGCTTCAGGAGCGGCTCAAACGGACCATCATCGTCGAAAACAAAGCCGGTGCTGCCGGCGCCCTCGGCGCCGCGCAGGTGGCGAAGAGCACGCCCGACGGGTCGTCGCTGCTCATCACGTTCGACAGTCATGCTGTAATCCCGGCGATCCTCGAAAAGCCTCCCGTGGACGTCGCAAAGGATCTGATCCCAGTGCTCCTTGTCGGGACAGCACCGTATGTGGTCGCCACCAATGCCGGGCGGCCTTTCAAGACATTCGCCGATATCATAGCGACCTCGAAGGATAGGCCAGGCTCCGTGAAGTATGCCTCGGTCGGCGTCGGCACGATTGGCCACTTGGCTATGACGTTGCTAGCGAAGAAAGCTGGCGTCGAAATCACGCACGTGCCTTACCGGGGTGGAGGCCCCGCGATGAATGACGTGGTCGGCGGGCATGTGGACCTCATATGCGGGTCGGCTGCCCTCATCACGCCGCAGCTGGAGGGTGGCGCGATCCTGCCGATCATGCAGATGGGACGGCAGCGCCTCGACGCTCTTAAACAAACTCAGACCGCGATCGAGGCAGGGTTCGCCGATTTCGAGGCTTTAGCCTGGTGGGGGGTGTTTGCGCCGAAAGGAACCCCCTCCACTACCGTCGAAAGTCTATCCCAGGCGATCAAGGCAACGTTGTCGGATCCGGTTGCGGCGGCGCGGCTCAGGGATACGCAACAGATGACTTTGGTGCTTGGCGGGCCGGCTGAATTGCAGGACTTTTTCGACAAACAGGTCCAGAACTGGGGCCAGGTCGTGCGCGAATACGGCATCAAGGCGTAGAGGCTGTAAGTCAGGCTCCACCATCACGCACTCGCCTGCGCCCCGACCCGCTGGCGGTCGGCGATCGCTTCGGTAACGCAATCACGGCTTCGAGCTGGGGAAATGCCTCGATGGAGTTCGGGAAGCCCATCGCGTTGACGAAGTGCTCCTGGAAGCGCGGCTCGACCGCCGTCTCGATCTTCTCGATGCGACCGACAAGCGCCTCGACTTCGCGCCGATGTGTGCGGCTCAGCAGCGCCATGCGCGCGCCCGTGCCCGCCGCATTGCCCACCGAGGAGATGCGCGCGATCTCGCAGTCGGGGATCAGTCCGATCACCATAGCGTATTTCGGCTCGATGTAGGAGCCGAACGCGCCGGCAAGCTTGATGCGGTCGACGTTCGCAACCCCCATGCGGTCCATCAGCAGGCGGCAGCCGGCGTAGAGCGCGGCCTTCGCGAGTTGTATCGCGCGCACATCTCCTTGTGTCACGCGTAACTCCTGTGCCCCGCGCCACAACACGTAGGACGCCGTGCGGCCGTCCGCGACCACGCGGTCGCTCTTGGAACTCAGTCTCACGTCGACGATGCCATCGCTCAGAATGACGCCCACCAGATACAGCTCCGCGATCGCTTCTATGATGCCGGAGCCGCAGATCCCGGTAACGCCGAATGCGTCGGTCCCTTCGGCAAAACCCGGCTCATCCGACCACGCATCGCAGCCGATCACCTTGATGCGCGGCTCGAGGGTTTCAGGATCGATGCGTACGCGCTCGATCGCGCCGGGGGCCGCGCGCTGACCGGAGGAGATCTCGGCGCCTTCGAACGCTGGACCGGTCGGCGACGACGCGGCAAGCACGCGAGTCCGATTACCCAAAAGTATTTCGGCATTGGTGCCGACATCGACGACAAGGGTGGTGTCGTCGTGGTGTTGCGGACCTTCCGCGAGCGCGACGGCGGCAGCGTCCGCCCCGACGTGGCCGGCTATGCAAGGCAATACATAAA
>JBGTIU010000156.1:0-26062 GCA_041745515.1 Hyphomicrobiaceae bacterium
CGGCGGCACCTCACCCCCACCTGACGCGGCAATCGGTTTTTGCGAAGAGCATAAACCGATTACCGCGTCAGGTGGGGGTGAGGTGCCGCCGCAATCGAAGCTGTCTCTTTTTTTACACCAAGCGCGTATTCATTTCACATCCTGAAACACCAGGTCGGGCCGGTGCAGCAACACCAGCGCCTCGACCTCACCGGGAGCTGCCGCCAGCAGCCCGACATCGAGATTGACCGACTTGCGATCCCAGATTTCCTGACCAATCGTGTTTATGCCGGCGGGAGAGAGCACGAGTTGGTTCTTCTTGCGCTTGGCCGCGACGATGTCGGCCCAACGCAATCGCCTCGGTCGCCCAAAAAGTGTGCGACTGGCGATCTGCTGATCGTCCGCCACGACCACGGGGATTTGGAAGGCAGTCGACATCAGCGGCCAGAATCCGGCTCCCAGCACGATGATACCGACCGCCAGCATGACCGGTGCGCGAATCCAGAACGGCGCATCGGCGAGGGCCTGCCCGCGCGTCACCTGTGCGGTCCAGGCCGGATCGAAGGCCTCTATGCCGATCCATACCATGCCGATGCCAAGCGCCAGCGGCAGAGCGCCGAACAGCAGTGCTTTCCAGCGGACGTAGAGAAACGTGATCGCGTTTGGCCGGCTCATCGAACGACAATAGCCGATGGATGAAACATGTCGATGTGGCGGCCGCGGTCTGCGGCATCCAACTCAACCCCACGCGTTCCCGGAAACCGCGTCGACCGAAGGGCGGCGCGGTTGTCCGGGATCTTTATCCGTAGCGGCGGGGCAAGATCGTGCCACGTCGAAACAGGTAAAGGCCCCGGACATTTGCCGCGAAGAGGCGCGTCAAATTCCGGGGAGGCGGGAGGTGGCAGTGGAGTTGCGGTTTCCGGGAACGCGAGGGTTGGGCTGGGTGCCAACCAAGAACCGAACCGCCCTGCCGTCTTGCCACATTCTTGTCCGGCATACGGTCAAATCGCTTGTGGCAGCGGCACGGCGCGTGTGTTAAAGATGTCGCGGAACCAATTGATCACCCGGGCGATTTGTCAGCGTGTGAGTAGGGGTGTGTCCAATGGGCGAGCAGAAATCCATTGCGGCCGCGGAACTCGCGGCCATGCAACGGCTGCAGGAAGCCAGTGTCCTTCTGATCCAGGAGGATGACGCCGAAGCGCTTTACGAAAAAATCCTCGACGCCGCGGTCGCCGTCATGCGTTCGGACTTCGCGAGCATGCAGATGCTCGACCCCGATCGCGGCAGCGGCGGTGAACTGCTGCTGCTGGGCTTCCGGGGCTTCACTTCAGAAGCGGCCAAGTTCTGGCGCTGGGTCCGCGCCGATTCGGCGACCACCTGCGGTGTCGCGTTCCGAACGGGAAACCGCGCGGTCGCGTCCGACATCGAGACTTGCGATTATATGGCCGGCACTGCCGATCTCGATACCTATCGCCAGTGCGGCATTCGATCCATGCAGACCACGCCGCTGTTTTCGCGTGGCGGCAAATTGCTCGGAATGATCTCGACACACTGGCGCGAGCCGCATCAGCCCACGGACGCCGAGCTGCGCCTGCTCGACCTGCTGGCGCGGCAGGCGGCCGACCTGATCGAACGCAACAGGAGCGCCGAGGCTCTGCGCGAGCGCAATCGGCAGCTCGACCTGCTGGCGCGGACGAGTCAGATGTTGTTGCTCGGCACCGATCAGGGGCAGCCGGCCGTGCGGAACGTTTTCGAAGCGGTGGGCGAGGCGCTAGGCACGGAGTTCTACTTCAATTTCCTGGTGGGAGACGAACCTCAAACACTGCATCTCACCCATTCGGGCGGTTTGACCCAGGAGCAGCGGGATTTCTTTTCCACGATCCACTTCGGCGAATACCTGTGCGGCACGGTGGCCCAACGCCGCGAGCGTCTGATCGTCGAGGATCTGCAGCACAGCGCGTTTCCGGAAGCCGCCGCGCTGCGGGCTGGCGGCGTCACCTGTTACGGCGGTTTTCCGCTCATCGCGCATGGCCGCCTGATCGGCACGATCGCCTTTGCCACGAAGACGCGCCTACGCTTTCGCGAGGGCGAGGTGCGCATGGTACACACGATCTGCGATCAAGTAGCCGCGATGCTTGACCGTGCGGCGCTGTTCCAGAAGGTGCAAAAGAGCGAGCACCAGTTCCGCGCGCTGGTCGATGCGTCGGCGCAGATTGTTTGGACCACTGATGCCGAGGGAATGGTGGTCAACGGAGGCTCTCCTTCCTGGCGCGCCTTTACCGGCCAGACTTCGGAGCAGGAACGCGGCTTCGGCTGGCTCGACGCCATTCCCGAGGCGGATCGGGAAGCGGTCGCGGAGCAGTGGCGCCAAGCCGTGGCGGGTGTGGCGCCGGTTGAAACCGAGTACCGGCTTCGTCATGTCAGCGGCGAATGGCACTGGACGAGCGTGCGCGCCGTGCCGTTGATCCAGCCCGACGGCACCGTGCACAGCTGGGTCGGCATGAACGTCGACATCACCAGCCGCAAGCAGGCGGACGAAACCCGCGAGCTCCTGATCAACGAGCTCAATCACCGGGTCAAGAACACGCTCGCGACGGTCCAGGCCATCGTCCAGCAGACGTTGCGCAAGGCCAGCAGTCCCGAGCAGTTCGTCAGCAATTTCAGCGGCCGCGTGCAGGCACTATCGCGCGTTCACACGCTGCTCACGAAGGCAACGTGGCAGGGCGGCGATCTGCGCGAGCTGATCCGTGATCAGGTGGTGCAGGGGCCGATCGACGAGAACCGATTGACCGCGTGGGGTCCCTCGGTGACGCTCGAGCCGCAGATGACGCTGCATCTCGCCATGGTGCTGCATGAACTCGCCACCAACTGCTGCAAGTACGGCGCATTGTCGGTCAATGGCGGATGGGTGACGGTCAATTGGACCGTCGAGCGCGAGCAGCTGCGGTTGCAGTGGGTCGAAAGCGGCGGACCGCTGGTCAGCGCGCCGCCGGCCCGCGGGTTCGGAACGATTTTGATCGAGCAAAGCATCAAGGCGCATCAGGGCGAGGCGCTGATGCTTTGCGAGGCGCAGGGCGTCACCTGGAACATCACCCTGCCGCTACCACAGGCGTCGGCCGAGCGCACGACGACCTTTCCGCGATCGACGACCGTTCAGACGGTTGCCGCTACGCAGACGCCCGAGAGGAAGACGGCCGCCCGCAGCGATCTTGCCGGCAAGCAGGTTCTCGTCGTCGAGGATGAGCCGCTCGTTGCGCTGGACCTGGTCGGCACCTTGGAGGAGGCGGGCCTCAAGGCCGTTGGGCCGGCAAGCACGGCCAAGGCGGCAATCCGCCTGATCGAGACGACGACGCTCGACGGCGCACTTCTCGATGCCAATCTGAAAGGGCGGCCCGTCGACGACATTGTCGCAGCCCTGGTCCGCAAGGGTGTGCCGTTCACGTTTGTGACCGGCTACGGGCAGGAGGGATTGCCGGCTGCCTATCGCAGCGCAGATGTCGTCGCCAAGCCGTTTTCTCGGGAGCAGGTCCTGGCCGCGGCGGAAAAACTGGTTACGCGGCAGACAGGCCAGCGCGACGGAGCGATCCCGATGCGGCCGCGGAAGACTGAGAAAGGCGCATCCGTCGCTTACATATCTGTAGATGTCGAATAACTGCTCTCTAGTTTGGGCGCTGCTGCTAGCGTCGCCACCGCAAGCAACAGAGCCGCTCCCATGATTCAAGCCACCCACCCGCACCGTATTGCGCGCGAGCTCGCGACGCGGCGACCCGGCTACACGCTTCCCGGCGCGTTTTATCGCGACGCCGAAGTCTACGAATTCGATCTTCAATCGATCTTCTATCGGCAATGGCTGTTCGCAGGGCTTGAAGCGGAGGTGCCAAGGCAAGGTGACTATTTTACGCTTGAGATCGGCCCCAGCTCGGTCGTTGTACTGCGCGACAAACAGGGCGCGATCCGTGCCTTTCACAACACCTGCCGCCATCGCGGCTCACGGATCTGCGGCAAGGAACGCGGGCGAAGTCCAACGCTGGTGTGCCCCTATCACCAGTGGACTTACAGACTGGACGGATCGCTGTTGAGGGCGGGGCGTATGCCCGATGACTTCGACAAGTCGCAGCACGGGTTGAAGACCGTGCATGTCGAGCGGCTCGGTGGCACGATCTACATCTGCCTCGGCGATCAGCCGCCGGATTTCTCCGACCTCAGACGTAAGATCGAGCCTCTTCTTGCCAAACACAACCTCGGCAACGCCAAAGTTGCGGCACGCGCCACGTTGATCGAGCACGGCAACTGGAAGCTCGTGATGGAAAACTCGCGCGAGTGCTACCACTGTCCGACCGGGCATCCGGAACTGATGGACACACTGCTCGACACCTACGATCTGGAATCGCCGGAAATCAAAAAGTTCTGGGCGGCTTGCGAAAGCAAGGGGCTCGAGAATGGCCCCGTTTACGGCCACGGCTTTCGCGCATTGCGCCTGCCACTCGCCAACGATGCCGTCTCCGTCACTCCGGACGGCCAACCGGGCGTGAAGAAACTGCTGGGACAAACCGGCGATGGCGATATCGGCTCGCTGCGCTGGTCACGCTTTCCGAATTTCTTCTCACACTGTTTCGGCGACTACGCGTTCTTTTTCCGGCTGCTGCCGAGGGGGCCGATGGAAACCGAGGTCGTCAGCACCTTCCTCGTCAACAAGGATGCCGTCGAGGGCGTCGACTACGACGCCGAGAGCCTGGCCCGGATCTGGAACATCACCAACGACCAGGACCGGCAGCTGGTCGAGATCAATCAGCTTGGCGTCAACTCGGTCGGCTATCAGCCGGGGCCGTACAATCCGACCGCGGAGCATGTCGTCGCCGAGTTCGCCGACTGGTACGTCACCGAAGCCGCGGGTGCGCTCGGCAATGACCGCTCCGACCGGCCGATGGCCGCCGAATAATCCAAGCGAAGCGGCCACTTCTAAATCCGCAACTCCAGACCATCAGGCAACGGAGCAAGGTAGGCGGCGACCAGTTCCGGCGTCACCTCGTCCAGGGTCGGTGGCTGCCATTTTGGGTTTCGATCCTTGTCGACGAGCAGCGCGCGTACGCCCTCGATGAACTCGCCATCTTCGAACAGCCTCGTCACCAGCCGGTACTCGATGGTCAATGCGCTCTCGAGATCAGCAAGGCTCGCTGCCTGGCGCAAGTTCGCGAATGTCAGTTTTAGCGCTTTTCGCGACGCCGCGAAAACGGCCTTTCGCGACTTTTCCCAGTCGTCGGATTGTATCTGCAGCGCGGCAACAATGCGGCTAAGGTCTTCGCCGCCGAAGACCCGATCAATTTCTGGTTGTAGTGACGCGAGAGCGCTCGCGGGCGGCGTTGTGGCAAATGCCGCGATCACCTGATCGGGCGGTCCCGCCCGACCCAGCTCGTCGGCCAGCGCGGGCAGCCGCGACGCCTCGATGTAGGTGTCGGCAAAGCCCGCATAGATCGCGTCCGCCGCTGTCATCCGGCTGCCGGTCAGGCCAAGGTACATGCCCGTCTCGCCCGGCGCCCGCGACAGCAGCCAGGTGCCGCCGACATCGGGGATCAGGCCGATCCCGGTTTCGGGCATGGCAAGCATCGAGCGCTCGGTAACGATGCGGTGCGAGCCGTGAGCGGACAGCCCTATGCCGCCACCCATCACGATGCCATCCAAGAAAGCCACAAATGGCTTTGGATAACGCTTGATCCGGGCATTGAGGCGGTATTCGTCCGCCCAGAATGTTCTAGCAAAATCCGGGCCTTGATGGCGACTTTCGTAGAACGACAGCACGTCCCCGCCCGCACAAAGCCCGCGCTCGCCCGCGCCATCGAGAATGACCAGTTCAACCTCATCGTCGGCCGCCCACTCCCCGAGCGCCTGGGCGATCTCGCCGATCATCGGGTAGGTCAGCGCATTGATCGCCTGCGGACGGTTCATTGTGATCCGCCCGGCTCGCCCTTGCCGCCGGATGATGACATCTCCAATCATGCCCATGTCCCTCGCGGCGACCCCTCGACATCGTTGGCCGCCTTTACCATTTCACTAGTCCTCGACATCCGTCGCCAATAAGCTCGAACGGCCATCGTATCCGCACCTTCAACCATGAGTTCAACATGCAGGCATTGAACCGTTGGCTTGGCGAGAAGCGCGGCATCACCGCAAGCAGTACAGCATTGGCGGCAAAGTCGGCCAAGCAGGTTTCCAGTAACGACGGCGACCTGCTCGATGCCTACTCGGCGGCCGTCGTTGGCGTTGTGGAAGCGGTATCGCCGTCGGTCGTACATGTCCAGGTTACCGGTGTACACGGCGGCCGAACGGCGCAAGGAACCGGTAGCGGCGTGATCGTCTCGCCCGACGGCATCGTGCTGACCAACAACCACGTGATCGACGGCGCCTCCGGCATAGAATTAGGTCTTGCCGACGGACGCAGCTTCAAGGCTCGCGTGATCGGCCGCGATCCGGACAGCGACCTCGCAGTGTTGCGTGGCGAGACGGCGGAAACGTTGCCGGTGGCGGTCCTGGCCAACTCCAAAAACGTCCGCCGTGGCCAGATCGCCATTGCCATTGGCAATCCGCTGGGCTTCGCGTCGACCGTTACGGCCGGCATCGTCAGCGCAGTCGGTCGCTCGCTCCGGGCGCAGAACGGCCGCCAGATCGCTGACGTGATCCAGACCGATGCCGCGTTGAATCCCGGCAATTCGGGTGGGCCGCTGGTCAGCTCGGCGGGCGAGGTCATCGGCATCAACACGGCGATGATCGCCGGGGCCCAAGGCATCTGTTTTTCTGTCGCGGCAAACACCGCTCTGCAGGTGCTGACACAAGTTCTGCGTCACGGGCGCGTGCGACGGGCACGCATCGGCATTGTCGCCGAGCAGATGCCGTTGCCACGCCGCCTCGCCGATCGGGCGGGCGTGACGCAGAGCAGGGCTGTGCTGATCCGCGATGTCCAAGCCGGCAGTCCCGCGCAACGTGCTGGCCTGCTGCCGGGCGATGTTATGCTTTCACTGGATGGCAATCCGGTAACCGGTGTCGACGACGTCTTTCGTCTGCTCGACCACTCGACCATCGGGCGGACTGTTACTTTAACTGTCCTGCGCGGCGATGCATTGCTGCGGGTCGGCCTGGCGCCAAGCGAGCGCGATCCAGGCTCGTAACTATAAACCGGGTAGTTCACTGAAGTACGTTGAGCAATACTCAAAAAATTCTTGCATTTTCCAGTAAACAGAGTATACTTCTTCGGTGGCGCTGTCCCTATATCCCCCTCAACGCGCCACTTTGTCGCCCGCAGCCTCCCCCCGGCTGCGGGCATTCTATTTTTGGGGTAGAATTCACGTAGGCGCCGACGTTTTCATGACGAACGGGTTGCCGCTATTGCCAGTCGCGGTGTTCACCCAGACGCTCTTGGTGTGCAGATACTCGTTAATCGCGTCCTGGCCATTTTCGCGACCCAACCCCGACGACTTGTAGCCGCCGAACGGCATGGTGAAACTGACAGCGCGGTAGGTGTTGACCCACACCGTTCCTGCCCGGATCTTGCGCGCCATCACCAATGCCCGATTGATTGACTGCGTCCACACACCGGAGCCCAGGCCGTAAATCACGTCGTTGGCGATTTCGATGGCTTCCGCCTCGTCCTTGAATTTGATGACCGACAGCACCGGCCCGAATACTTCCTCCTGGGCAATGCGCATCTTATTGTTGACGCCCGTAAAGACGGTCGGCTTGACGAAATACTTGCCACCGCCCTCGGCAGCGGTCGCCGGCCCGCCGCCCAGTACGCATTGTGCGCCTTCACCTTTGGCAATATCGATATAGCCCAGAATTTTCTGATACTGCGGCGGCGTTGTCACCGGGCCGACCTGCGTGTCGAAGCTCTGGGGATTGCCGAGCTTGGCAGTCCGGGCGATGGCGAGCAGCTTTTCAATAAACTTGTCGTGGATGCTCTCCTGCACCAGCAGCCGCGAGCCAGCGATGCAGGTCTGTCCGGTGGCCGCGAAGATGCCTGAGATTGCGCCGTTGACGGCATCGTCAATCACGCAATCTTCAAACACGATGTTGGGCGATTTGCCGCCAAGTTCGAGCGAGATTTTCTTGAAGCTTTGCCCGGCGAGCGACGCAACGCGTGCGCCCGTCACCGAACCGCCCGTGAATGCGACCTTGGCGACCTTGGGATGCGTGACCAGCGGCTCGCCCGTCGCCGCACCGTAGCCGGTGACGACGTTGACGACACCGGGCGGAACTCCCGCCGGTTCGATCACAAGCCGCACGAACTCCAGCAGCGAGGCGGACGTGTATTCCGAGGGCTTGATGACTGCCGTGCACCCTGCCGCCAGCGCCGGCGCAAGTTTCCACGCCACCAGCAGCAGCGGCGAGTTCCATGGGATGATCATGGCACAGACGCCAACCGGCTCCTTCAGGATGTAGGCAAAGTGGTCCGCCTTGTCGACCGGCACCACCGCGCCCTGCACCTTGTCGGCAAGCCCTGCATAATAATAATACCACTCGGGCATGTACTTGAGCTGCGCCTGCATCTCGGAGATCAGCTTGCCATTGTCGCGCACCTCGACTTGGGCCAGATATTCAGCGTGCTGTTCGATGAGCCCGGCAATCTTCCGCAACAGCCGGCCGCGCCCCGTTTGAGTCATGGCGGGCCAAGCGCCGCGATCGAACGCCGACCAAGCCGCATCGCAAGCGCGGTCGACGTCGACGGCATCGCACTCGGGGACCTGCGACCATGCCTCGCCGGTGTAAGGGTCGTAACTCAGGAACGTTTTGCCCGACGCGGCATCGCACCATTTGCCGCCAATATAGGTCTGGAATGCCTTGAGCTTGGCGGGAGTGTCCTGCATGGCGGCACCTCGATGGGTTTGAGACCTGGAGCTCCCACCATCGAGCCTCCCTGTGCATGGCCCGTCAAGCCCATGGGTTGCAGATATGCTGCGCGGCCGCGTCTAGCGAGATGCAATTTTCCAGCCAGCGGCCCTGGCCTCGGCCTCCGAACAGAACCAGCGCTCACCCCTCGAGGTGCGTACCCGCACGCTGCCGTAGTCGGCAAACCAGGGCAGTACGTAGGTCCGGTTGTCGCCGGCAACCTGACCTTTGATCGGGCAGCCTTCCGGCGCCGCTTTCCTGGCTTGTTCCCACATCTTGGCGCGGAACTCGGACGGGCGCTCGGCCTCGCCACGCCACAGCCCGATCTTGCGGGCCTTGGCCTCGCTTTCCATGCTGTTGTAATTGCCCCACATGCCACCGCTGGAGAACACCGCCCCCTCCTTGACGAGAACTGCGGCGACGTTCTGCGACGTCCCAGTGTTGACGGTGGTGCAGGTGGCCATAGGGCGGCCCGCATCATCCGCCCCAGAAAGCTCGCAACGCAGGGTCTTGCCTCGCACAAGTTTGGTGAGCGCGGACTGGGCCGCTTCCCCGCATGGCCAACGCTTCTTGCCTCCGCTCGTGCATTTCTGTTCGAGGTCCGGTGCCTCGATTCCGGCGAGCCGCACAATCGTTGACCCCACCTGCAGTACGTCGCCGGCGACGGCCGTGGCCCGGCCTTCCAATGGTTTGACTGCAAACGGTTTGAAGCTGGCAAAATGGGGCGCGACACTGGTGCCGCGCAGGCCCCAAAAGCCGACGCCGGTGATCACGACGGCGGTGACGGCAATACCAAGGCCGCGTGCCATTCTCGGCGGCAGTTTCGCCCATCCCGGAAGCCGGCGCTGTAGTTGACCAATCGCGACATTCATCTTGGCAGGTGGCTGCCACCGCAAATGCCCCATCAGGATCGGCGTCAGGCTGGCGCCGAGCGCGATCAAGGCAACAACAGCCGGCACGAGCGCTTCACCCCCGAGTCCCGCGCCGCGCGACCGGGAGAAAGCGGCATGCAATGCGATCAACCCGACGGCCAGAAGCAGGGCCGACAGCCCACCGTGCGCCAGCCGTTTACTCCAGGGAGCGAGAATTTCAATTGCACTGCGCGCTGCCGGTGCTGCTGTACGAGCCATGGACAGCCCTCCTGAAATTGCCGCGCCGATGATCCACTGGACGGCGCTGACCGCGCCATTCCAAACTGCCGCCAGGCCACTAACGCCGGCCTTCACCCCGGCACGGCCCGCATCCTTGGCGCCTTCCAAAGCCGCGAGCTTCACACCTTCGACGCGGATGCGCCTGTCTTCGCGTTTCAACCGAATGGTCGTGCGCACATATTTGTGCCATTCGAAGCCATCGGTCTTCCGGCCCCAACCGAACATGCTGCCTGCCCACTTCCCCGAAAGACTCGGCGCTGCCGCAGATGCGGCAAGCAGCCGACTCGAATTGTGTCGAAAGATGTCCGCCAAACATGGCGCCGCTGGGGCGTGTCTCAAACGGCGTCGCACTGGCGTTGAACCTGTGCTAGGAATCGAGCCAGCTGCGGACCCCCTGAGCAGGAGTTACAGGTATGCTGATCCTATCCCGTCTGCTGCTCGGCATGACTCTAGCTGCTGGCGTTAGCATGGCCGCTACGGCATTTCCATGGCAACCGGCGTTTGCCAAAGGCGAGCCGGTCGACTGCAGCAAGAAGGCCAACAAATCCAAACCCGAGTGCAAAAAAAATCGCGCGGATGCAGGCGACGACGAGCTTTACTACGCAGGCTACTGGCTGGCTCGCGCCGGCAGGTACGACGAGGCACTGACCTTCCTGCGTCGAGCCCGCAACCCGGACGACCCGCGCTTTCTGACCTACATCGGATTTTCGATACGCAAGCTTGGCGACCACCAAAGTGCGATCACGTATTACATTCGCGCGCTGGCAAATGATCCGGATTTCGTGATTGCGCGCGCCTACCTTGGCGAGGCGTTTCTCGCAAGGGCGGATCTCGGCAACGCCCGGGAACAGCTGGGTGAGATTGCCGTGCGTTGCGGCACGCGATGCGCTGAACACCAGGAGCTTGCCGCGCAGATCGACGCCTATGTTAAATCCACATCCGGCTAGACAAAGATTCGGAGAGAAGACTACTCGCGCTGGTCCCCTCTAGTCGTGCGCGCGATTCTTGTATTCCAGAGCCGGACCGTGCCATCGGCAGCAGCCGTCGCCAACTGCTGGCCGTCGCTGGAAAACGCGACCGCTCTTGCACCGCCAGGGCCTTCGCTGATTCCGTCAAACGACTTGATTGCACGCCCCCTTCGCACGTCCCAAAGGCGAACCGCGCCGTCATCTCCGGCAGTCGCAAGCATCTCGCCATTCGGCGCAAAAACGAGCCCATTGATCCGGCCGCGATGGCCCGGCAACGTTGCAATCAGACGATTGGAGGACGTTGACCAGATCCGTAGTCCGCCGTCGAGGTCGCCTGAAGCCAGCAGCCGGCCATCCGCTGAAAAATCGACCGCCGTGATGAAATCCTTGTGCCCGCGATAGCTGCGCAGGAGGCTCATGGTCTCCATACTCCAGAGCTTCACGGTCCTGTCAGCACCGCCGGATGCGAGATAGGGCCCCCTAGCCGAGTAAGCGACAGCCTGTGCCGAGCTCTCGTGGCCTTCGAAAATAAACTTCGCTGCGCCGGAATGGCCTGCATCCCACAACGCCACAGACCAATCGTGCGAAGCGGTCACAACCTGGTCAAGCCCACCGGCAAATGCCACCGACCAGATACTGGCTTCGTTGCGTTTGAAACTCGCAAGCTTCTCTCCCCTATCGATATCCCACAGCACAGCGGTTCCGTCGTGATGCCCGGTCAAGGCCCGGCGGCCGAGCACCGCGAGGCTTGTGGCACCCCTATCTGTCACATTTACGGATCTTGTCAGATTGCCGGTGACCGCATTCCAGACTTTCAGAGTCGCATCGCCGCCGATTGTCACAAGCAGGCTGCCATCACTTGTGAAACCGACCGCATGAGTGCCAAGCGCGTGCCCCTTTATCTGCCCCATCTGATGGGCAACTTCAGCCCGGACCGCTGTGGCGCTGCTGCCGGCAACGATCCCGCCCCTGGAATTGGATGTCCACGGCATCCGGTCACTCAAACCAACAGCAGCACTGATGATGCTTGTGGCGACAAGGACGGCCACTGTGCGCCTGCGCCATTTGCCCGTGCCCGGCGAACGCACGCGTCGTGGGCGAGGTGTCCTTGCTGGTGGCGGCTTTGGCTGCGATATTGCGCGCGCCGGCACAACCGGCCCAACAGCAGCCGTTGCGACCGCGGCAGCGGGCGGAACGGTCTGCACCGACGGCGGCGGTGGGGGTGGATTGAGGCCGCCCATCGGGCCAGGATCGGCAACAGGCGTTGCCTTCCTCCTCAAGCCTTCGAAGAAATCGAGAATGCTGCCTTTCCTGCCCGGCGCATCTGGAGCTGGCGGCACCACTTCCGCTGGTTGCGCGGCAGCCGTCTGTCTGGCGGCCTGCGCTGGCTCAAGCGCAAGGTCCGCGTCGGATGCTTGCCCGCCAGTCAACCAACCGGTCTTCGACTTGACCGGTCCAGGTGCCAGCAAGTCGCCGCGCCAGGCGGCGATCGATTGTGGCCTGCGTTCGATGCTCAATTCGAGGGCACGATCAATCGCGGTCAGAAAGCGTGGTCGGTAGGCGGCAAGCGCTGCATCGCGCGCGCTGACGAGGTCATCCTTGACCACCCGCGATGGGCTATCGGGCGGGCGTTTGCCGGAGATCGCGTGATAGAGAGTTGCGCCCAACGCGTAAATGTCGGTCCAAGGTCCTTGGCCGGCACCGTTCTCGCCGTATTGCTCATAGGGGCTGTAGCCGGGCTTGACCAGCGCGCTGACCGTGCGCGAGTGGCGTGCGATATCACCTCGCGCTGAACCGAAGTCGATCAGCACCGGCGACCCGTCCTTACGGATGATGATATTATCCGGTGCGATATCCCGGTGCAGGAAATCGGCCCGGTGGATGATCTCGAGCGCATCGAGCAGGGGCGCGACGACACGATCGAGTTCGGCTTGCCTGGGCGCCCGGCCGAGTCCCTTGAGCCAACCCTTGAGGCTCGCGCCCTCTTCGAACTTGAGCACCATGTAACCGGTGTTGTTGGCTCGAAAATAGCGATATACTCGGCAAATGTTGCGATGATCGAAGCGCGCAAGCGTCTGCGCCTCTTCGATGAAACGGTCGAGCCCCCATCGATAGTCGCCGGCGCAATCGCTCGAGCGAGGCACGGCGCCCTGATCTTGGCCACGCGCCGCGAAGTCCGTCGGGAAATACTCCTTGATCGTAACCGACCGCGCCAGCGCGATCTCGTCGGCCAGATAGGTAATGCCGAAGCCGCCGGCACCCAGTACGCGCTCGATACGAAAATCGCCAACCAGCTCGGTGCCCGACGGCAGCGCGAGGACGTGCGTCATTGGCACCACCCCACGACTGACGCCAAGCCAGGCAGCGAATGCGCGATTGCGTTGCGCTGCACGTTCAGTCGAGGCTCCCCATGGCTGTAAACCGGCGCTAAGACCTTAGCGAGCCATCACACGACAAATGTGGCCAAAAATTGTGGCAAACCGGTTCGATGCACCGCTATCGCAATGTTTTTCGCAGGGCCCGTGGCGCACCCTGAGACCGCGCACGTTTAAGCGGCTCTTCGCCGGTTACTTGAGATCACACCCCATTGAACCCAAAACTGTGCACCAATCGATGTGACGATGATGCCAGCGATGACTATCGCTATGCCGAGCGTGCGTGTGAGCGACAGGACTTCGCCCAGCAGCAAGGCGCCCATACAGGCAGCGAGACCTGGCGCCAGCGCCTGGATCACCGCCGCCGTCGAAATGCCAAGATTGCGCACCGCGACGAAGAACAAGAGCGTAGCTCCATAGGCGACCAGCACACCATGATAGACGAGTTGCAGCAGGATTTCATCGATCGGTCCGCTGAAATCCGCGCTCGGCCGAAACCATAAATACAGCGGCAGAAATATCGGCGACCAGAGCGCCAGCGCGTTGGTCAGCTGCAGCGGGTCGATCTTCCAGAGGCGCACGTAATAGGTCAGCAGCGCCCAACCCAACGCCGCGATTGAGAACACCGCCAAGCCATAAGGGGTGAAAGAGAACCCCGACGCCATATCGGCCGAAAACAGGCTGAGCCCCAGGATTGCTAGGCAAGCGCCCATAATGCAGGCCAACCCGGGTCGCGTGCGTACCAATATCAGCGGCACTAAAAGACTGAACACCTGCATCAACCCGGTAATGATCAGCGCTCCGGCACCAGCGGTTGCGTGGGCATAACCGCCGATGACGAACACGTGGTACGGCGGGCCCGCCAACAGCAGCAGCGCGGTTAACCGGAGCCACGAGATGTCGAGGCGGACGCGGTCACGAAAGAAATAGATGGCGAGCGCGGCAATCGGAAAACAGCCGGCGTAGCGCAGAAACGCGAGGTCCATCGGGTCCAGTTTCTCCGTGACCAGATGCCTCGACACCACCGAGCCGCCGCCCCAAAGCAGGGCAGCGGCCAGACCAGCAAGCATGCCGAGCGCTACCCCGGGCGCGATCGCGGTTTTTAGTGCGGCCAAACGCGGCTCCTCTCGCAAATGCCATTGTCGCTCCGGGGCCTACCCAACAGCTCCATGCCCTTGGATGTTCGGTACGCGAGCGAAGAGTTCGACAGGTCCCGGAGCGACAGCATCCTTGCTGATCTCAGCCGGTCGCCGTCGAGATCAGGATCTCTTCCGAGAAGTGCTGCTGGCCAGCCGCCGCGATCATGCCTTTGAGCCCCTTGACAAAATCGATCAGCTCTAACTGAACGATAGTTGCCGAGACCGAGCTGTCCGAACACAACCGCTGCATCGCAAGCATCGCGCTTTCGCTCGTGTAGCCCCAGACCGTCTTGTAGGTTCCGCCGATGGCCGCCCGATCGGCACCAACGCGATAGGTGCCGCCGTAGCGCACGCCCTTGATCTCGGCGTCTCCGGAAATGCGGCTTTCGCTCATCAAGATCTCGCGAGTGCCGAGCCAGTTGGCAAAAGCTTCGCCGCTGGCGACCTTATATTGCCAGACCACGAGAACGGGCGAAATCATGATGCGCTTCTTCAGTAGTTCCTCTGCGTGCGCGCCCATCATGTAAGGATTGAACGGCACGCTCATGCTGGTGCGCACCTGCTGATTGACCGCATCGACGATAGGCCCGGGCACAGCGTCATCATGTCTACCCGCGCCACGCATATAGGCCGAGAACGGAATGCTCATGCTGGTGCGAACCTGCTGATTCACAGTATCGACCGATGGCACATTGCCCAGATCCCGGCCGCGCATATGCGGAGCAAATGGCACGCTCATGCTGGTGCGCACCTGTTGGTTCACGGTCTCGACTGCGGGTACTTCGAAAGAACCCGCAAACCTCTCACCCACCATGTGCCGCTGAAACGGTACGCTCATGCTGGTGCGGACCTGCTGATTGACGACCTCCACCGAAGGGGTTTCAATGAATTCGGCTGCTGACATGCGGCCGGTGTGTCTCAAGGATACCTCGTAGGACATGCCTTCACTCCTCCTGATGTGCCGGCTCGCGGATGTGCGGGCACGGGCATTCGAGCCGCGCCCAACGCGCGACCTCACTATCGCCGGCCGGTTCGAGCCCGCTGGCGGCTACCGCCCCATCGCCAGGACGGACTTTCGGTTCGATAAAGGATCGCCGACGCCTGTCAGTCGGAGATCGAAATGATGTTGCGCGCCAAGAGCAGGTCGAAGCCTTGGTGAAACTGCTCCTTTGCGACGGCAGCGCCCATCTTGGGTGCGACAGCCTTCAAGTAATCCGCCTCGATCTGAGAAAACGGCCGGCCATTGCACAGATCGAGAATGAACCATGCACTGCAGTTGAGGTCGTGGATTTCGGGCTCATCCGGCGTGAAGGCATAAGCGTGCCCCCACTCCTCGAACCCCCGCACAACCACGTCAGGGGTCTTCGAATAGCAACCGTTCCGGGAGTACACGCAGGTCCACTCCTTTGTTATGGTGGTTACAATAAGGGTCGGGTGCGGTGAAGCGACCGGTGAATGCGAAGGCGGTGGAGCGGCAGCCACCGTGTGTGCCTTGCGTGGCCGAGCAATCAGGGCAGCTGTCCTCGACGTCATTGGCGCGCAAGCGTCGATAGAGCGGGTTGTCCCAAGTCTGCAACAGCGACGTCTCGGTGATGTTGCCGTAGTTCACGTATTCGCGCATGTACGGACAGCCAACGCTGTCACCATGCGGCGTCACGCAGGCATTCTGCCAGCAGCAGTTGCCATCTTTGGGATGCCAAGACTGCATCAGTTGAATGCCTGGCGGCACCTTGAGCCTGTCAAGTGCAGTCATCATTTCCGGCAGCGTCAGCGACAACTCTTTCCAGTTCTTGCGAGCTCGACCGAGCGGATAAAGCCGCAGCACGCCGACCTGATCGCAGTTGAGTTCCTTGCCAAGATCGAGGTAGCGCTGCAGGTGCGGCGCATTTCTGGCGGACAAGATACCGAGGATGGTGACCTTGAGGCCGGCCGCGCGCGCGTGCCGAATGCCATCGACGACGGCATCGTAGCTTCCCGGCTGACCGGTCAGCTCATCCTGAATCTCAGGTATGGCCGCAAACAGATCGACATAAAGCCGGCCGATGCCGAGGGTTTTCAGGCGTCGGGCTCGGGCCTCGTCGATCAGCGTTGCGTGGGTGCGCACCGCCACATAGAGCTTGCGCTGGCAGTAGCCGAGCAATTCCTCGAAATCCGGACGGTGAAACGGCTCACCGCCCTCGAAAAAGATGTGCATGAAGCCTTCAGCGATGAGTTCATCGATGAACGTTTTCCATTGCGCGGTCGTCAATTCGGGGCGCTTCGATGACCCACAATCGGCGTAACAGAGCTTGCAGTCCATGCTGCAGGTCTGGTTGATACAAATCGTTAGCTTGAACGGTTTTTCAAGCTTAGGCGCCAACCGAACCGGCAAATTAAGTTGTTTCGACAGAGCAAATTTGTTCATCGGCCATCTCACCACGTATTACTGTTTTTGAATTGCGCCGAATCCGGTTCTTACACTCCAGTCATTCATATGAATATTATTATTGCTATGAGCTTTTATCTGTTTAAACATTTTAAAATCGAAAATTATACTTTGCAATACACTGCGATACTCCTTGTGATCATTCTTTTGCACCGTGGCCGCCAAGACACCCGATACGAGCGCGACTGATGCACTCGTACCGGTGGTTTCCTGGAAACCCCGCGACTTCGAACGCGCCCCCCAGATGCGATGTCCAGGAGCACAAACGTGAGGAAGTGGAGAGCGGGTCCATGCCGCTGGACCGAGACTCGATGCAGCCATGACGCCAAGCTCGCCCAAGGCGCTCGTCGTCTGGACATGGTGATCGTAGCCGGCCACCACGATAGCACCGTCGACGGTTGCCAAGCAGCACAGCGTGTTTTCCGGGTGGCTCGGAAACAGGGTCGACTGCTCCATGACGCCATCGTCGCGCTCGACCCAGGCATGAAGCCGGACCGCCGCCGCTGGCGGCTGCTGGCTCACCGGCGTCGACACCGATAGGCTCCAAGTGCAGTTTGCACCGGGATCACTCGACATACGTTCGGGGAACAACGGCGGGTGAAGGAGAATGCGCACGCGCGCCAACGCACCTCGGGCATTCGGCACGTGATCGGCGATCCCAACGCGAACGCCGTCGATGACGATGGCGTGCGTTTCACCAGGTATGATCGCAAGGCGATGGCCGCAATGACCCGGGGCAATCAGCGATACGGCCAGTGGCTGACGATCGGCTGGCGAGTTATCGTACCAGATCTCCAGCTTGTTTTGAGTTGGATCAGCTCGATGCATCAGCCAATCGAAGGTAGCCGGCGCACCATCCGACACAACGCCGGCAAAGTGTCCCTCGTCGGCGCCTGCATTGCCTGCACCGATCACCACGGCGGTAAGTGGACCGCGACAAACGGCGGCGGCTTCGTCCGCTTGGGCAAGTAGCTCGGCAATGCCAAGTTCGACCGGAGACCGGCCATCATGGGCACCTGCCCATGCGCCGATACTGAGGTTGATCACCAGCCCATCGGCACCGAGTCGGCAACTCCGGTCGTAGATGTAACGAACGGCGTTGACGATTTGCAGTGCTTCGTCATAAGCCCGCCAACCGTTCCATTTCGGCTGCCGCTGTGCATCCCAATTGACCCACGTCGGCACGCCATGTGCGTCCTCCTCCTTCCAGTCACGATCGCAAAGTGCCAACTGCGCACCGACTAAAAGTGCATTGGGAGCAGCGCTACGAAACCCTGCGAACGGCGTGCCGGCGGCGATCGACGCCATCATCGTGCCGTGTGCGCCGCCTTGGGTCCCGTACCGCCCACAGTTATTGGCGTGCGGATCGTAAAACGCATCTAGGGCGCGGCGCGAACCTGTCGTCTGTGCCTGCGCGATCTTCGCATTCAAGAACTCAGCATCCCAATCGGCGATCATCGCGACATCGAGATCGGCGGCGCGTGCAGAATCCGGTGTGCGATTCTGGTCCCATAGACAGGCGAAGCGCGAGGCTTTTCCCGCAGCGTCGAGCAAACAAGGATGCAAGAGGTCGAAACCGTAGTCTACGAACCCGATGACGACTTTGCTGATTGCGTTGGCGGCAACAGGCGCGCCCAACCCCAACTGCTGCAGCGCCGCCTCGTTGAAAGCTGCTGCTGGGTGTTCCGCCTCCAGCTCCGCGCGCGAATGAACTTGCATGATCCCCCGATCTCTCGAGGCGGATCGTAGGACGCAGCCCCCTCGTCCTGTCGTCCCAGGAGGCTACCCAGGGGGTCTCTGATTTGCATGACCTATGGCTGTCGGAATGCCTTAGGAACCTACCCAGGTGGCGAAACTCGACAGCGGAATTCGGGTGGTGCGGAAGCAATTGATCTGCGCATCAGGATCGCCGTAGCCGACCGCCATCCCGCAGACCAGCATCTGACTTTCGGGAATGCCGAGCCGACGTTCGATGACCTCGTGATACTGGCAGAATGCCGCCTGCGGGCACGTCTCCAGTCCCAGCCCCCGGGCGGCGATCATGACCGCCTGCAGAAACATGCCGGTGTCGAGCCAGGAACCAAGCTCCATGTCGCGGTCGATCGTGAAAATCAACCCGACGGGGGCGCCGAAAAACGTGAAGTTCTGGCGATGCTGGGTTGACATGGCCGCCTTGTCGGCACGGCCGATGCCGAGCAGACCGTAAAGACCCCAGCCCGTCTCTCGCCGACGCGCCAGGTACGGCTCGCGCCAGGCAACCGGATAATAGTTGTAGGCGCGTTTTCCTTCATCGCCGCTTTCGTGTCGCCGCACCAACTCACGGCAGAGCGCGTCCTTCGCCTCGCCCTCGAGCACATGGACGCGCCACGGCTGGATATTGGACCCGGAGGGGGCGCGCCCCGCAATCGTCAGCACGCGTTCCACCACATCGCGCGGCACAGGCCTATCGAGGTAGGCGCGGATGCTCTGGCGGCCGACAATGGCCTGCTCGACCGTCATCATGACTGTTAATCCCTACCTGCCACTCCACAAGCACCAGGCGGCGAGCAACGGTTGCGCGCCTGATCGCATGGCATGAGTGATGCCTGGAGAATTGTAGACGATGCCACCTATACCCGGCGCGAACCAGTCGCCGCCGTCCCGCCGCCAATCGCCGCTCGACAAGACCGAGTACACCTCCTCCGGTGGATGCCGGTGATCGGGATAAGTGACGTTGGGTGCGAGCAAGCTGATGCCAACCGAGATATCCTCTCGCTTTTCCAGACCGTGAGGACCAACAATCATTGTATTGGCGTGCCCTTCGGCGAAGGCCTCGCCATGTGCGCCCGCACCATTCCTGCGGACCCAATGCAGGCTTGGCTCGAGTTCTGCCAGGGCAAACGCGAGGCCACTGGCTTCGACCGAAGCTTCGCGCGCATGGGCGATCGCGGGATCGAAATGCGCGCAGACCGGAAGCCGCGCAGGCCGTATGTTACAAGCTTCGGCCGTACGCGCTCTGAGGGCCTCGAAGATCCTGCTCGCCACGTGCACCGCTTCCGTCGCAGCCCCTTCCCCAGTAAGGATACTGGTCTCGAAGTGATCGAGGAAACTTTGAAGAACGGGGGTACGCTGGGACATTTTGATGTGACCAAATCTTCATGCACGACCTGTATACGCGCAGGTTGGACCGTGCCCGGATTTGCCGCAAGACCTGTATGCCCCGGAGTGGCGCGAGCCGCTTAGTTCTTCAGCACTCTAAAGGCTTGGCCTGTGCGGCTGGGCTCGCTATCGTGAGTCAGTTTCCCGACGTTTCGCCATCATTCGTGCGGGAACAGGGGTGGACAAGATCGCCGCATTTATCGAAACTACTGGCGGCCTGTCGGCCTTGCTCTCCTATCAGCGAACCTATGTGCCAGAATTGAAACGAGACACCGTGCGCTATTCGGTCTTTTCCATCATTGGGCAAGCCTTCCGCGGCCAGCAGGACTGGAAGCCGGTCTGGCGTGAGCCTACCCCAAAGCCTTCTTATGATGTGGTCATCGTCGGCGGCGGCGGGCATGGGCTGGCGACTGCCTATTATCTGGCGAAAAACCACGACCTGACGAATGTCGCCGTGGTCGAGAAAAGTTACCTGGGGTCCGGCAACGTCGGGCGCAACACAACGATTATCCGCTCCAACTATCTGCTGCCCGGCAACACGCCGTTCTACGAGCACTCGCTCAAGCTGTGGGAGGGCCTTGAGCAGGACATCAACTACAATGCCATGATCTCACAGCGTGGCGTGCTCAACCTCTATCATTCCGACAGCCAGCGCGATGCCTACGCCCGGCGCGGCAATGCCATGCTCCTCAACGGCGTCGACGCCGATCTGCTCGATCGCGACGCCGTGCGTAGCCTGTATCCCTTCCTCGATTTCGACAGCGCGCGCTTTCCCATTCACGGCGGGCTGCTGCAGAAGCGCGGCGGCAGCGTGCGGCACGACGCCGTCGCCTGGGGTTACGCTCGTGCCGCTGACAGCCGTGGCGTTGATCTGATCCAGAACTGCGAAGTCTCCGGCATCCGCGTCGTCGATGGGCAGGCCATCGGCGTCGAGACCTCGAAGGGCTTCATCGGAGCCAAGAAGATCGGCCTCGCCGCAGCCGGCAACTCCTCGCGTGTTGCCGCCATGGCCGGCCTCAAGCTGCCGATCGAGAGCCACGTGCTGCAGGCCTTCGTCTCGGAAGGGGTGAAGCCGCTGATTCCCGGAGTGATTACGTTCGGAGCCGGGCACTTCTATATCAGCCAATCGAACAAGGGCGGGCTGGTTTTCGGTGGCGGCCTCGACGGCTACAATTCCTATGCCCAACGCGGCAATCTGCCCATTGTCGAGGACGTCGCAGAAGAGGCAATGGCATTGATGCCGATGGTCGGCCGCCTGCGGCTGGTGCGCTCCTGGGGCGGCGTCATGGATATGAGCATGGACGGTTCGCCTATTATCGACCGCACGCCCATCGAAGGGCTCTATCTTAACGCCGGCTGGTGTTATGGCGGCTTCAAGGCGACACCGGCCTCCGGCTGGTGCTTTGCGCACACTATCGCGCGCGACGAGCCGCATGCGCTCAACGCTGCCTTTCGCCTCGACCGCTTTCGCACCGGACACCTGATCGATGAAAAAGGCGCGGGCGCCCAGCCTAACCTGCATTGAGAGTAGCCGAAATCCATGCGCATCACCTGTCCCCATTGCGGCGCGCGCGACGTCCAAGAGTTTGTGGTACTCGGCGACGCAATGCCCGTCCGCCCGCAAACGCCTGTCGAACAGCCTCTCGATGAGGCGACGATGAGCGGCTGGCATGATTATGTCTACTTGCGCGAGAACCCGGCCGGCGCGCATCGGGAGCTTTGGTATCATCAGGCCGGGTGTCGCCAATGGCTCGTCGTCACGCGTGACGTTCGTACGCATGAGATTTCTGGCCCCATTGTCCATGCGTCCGCGCAAGGTTTATCTCAGGGCAGTTCGGTTCTCGCCACCCTCCCAGTTTCCCCTCCCTCCCCCCTCGAGGGGGAGGAGCAGAGAATTGAATTGCCCCGGGAAGCAACCCCATGAGTGCTGCGCAACCCAACCGTATCGCGACCGGCGGACTGATCGATCGATCGAAGGCCCTGTTATTCAAGTTCGATGGCCGGGCCTATCAGGGGCACGCTGGCGATACGCTGGCATCGGCGTTGCTCGCCAACGGCGTTACCCTGGTCGGGCGCTCGTTCAAGTATCACCGCCCGCGAGGCATCCTCTCCGCTGGACCCGAGGAGCCCAACGCCCTCGTCGAGCTGCGTTCCGGAGCGCGCCGCGAGCCGAACACGCGCGCGACCGTGGTCGAACTCTACGATGGTCTCGAAGCGCGCAGCCAGAACCGCTGGCCGTCGCTCGCATTCGACGTGCTCGGCATCAATTCGCTGGCATCGCCGCTGCTGTCTGCGGGCTTCTACTACAAGACATTCATGTGGCCCGCCTCGTTCTGGGAGAAGGTCTACGAGCCGCTGATTCGGCGCGCGGCGGGGTTAGGTCGAGCCTCGGGCGTCGCCGATCCCGACAGCTACGAGAAAGCATTCGCTCATTGCGACGTGCTGGTCGTCGGCGCCGGTGCGAGCGGGTTGATGGCGGCGCTGGCGGCCGGCCGATCGGGCGCACGGGTCATCATCACCGACGAGGATTTCAGGTTCGGCGGCCGTTGTCTGGTCGAGCGCCGCGAGATCGACGGGATGCCCGCAGCACAGTGGGTAATGCAGACGGTCGCGGAATTGGCGAACCTACCGGACGTGCGCATGATGCCGCGGACCACGCTGTTCGGCGTCTATGACGGTGGCACCTACGGCGCACTGGAGCGGGTCAACGATCATATCGTTCAACCACCTCCCTTCGAACCGCGTCAGCGCTCGTGGCGCATCATTGCCAAACGTGCGGTGCTTTGCGCCGGATCAATCGAACGCCCGCTCGTGTTCGGCGACAATGACCGTCCCGGCATCATGATGGCCGGAGCCGTTCGCAGCTTTATCAACCGCTATGCTGTTTCCCCGGGCGAGCGCGTAGTCATTTTCGGCAACAACGACGATGCCGCGAGCACCATCGCCGATGTCACCCGCGCCGGCGGCATCGTCGAGGCCATCGTCGATCCGCGCCCCGACTTGTCCGAAGCGGTCAAGCAGGCCGCTGATAATGCGGGAGCGCAAGTTATCAACGGCGTCGTTACGCGCGCGCACGGCAGTATGGCCGTACAAGGCGTCGACATCGAAACAGCGTCAGGCAGCATGCGTCTCGATTGTGATCTCGTCGCCATGTCGGGTGGCTGGAGCCCCACCGTGCATCTGACCTCGCACTTAGGCCACAAGCCGGTTTGGGATGCGGGTATATCGGCTTTCATCCCTGGTCCGCTGCCGTCCGGGATGGCGGTTGCCGGGGCAGCCGCCGGCCAGTTCAGTATTGCGGACTGCCTGTCGTCGGGCACCGCCGCCGGGCTTGAGGCCGCCTCCAGCTGTGGTTTCCGTCGCGCCCAGATCGAAGTCCCTGAAGCCGACCCTGAAAGCATCGCATCATCGCCGCTGTGGCGGGTCAAATCGGCCAAAGGCAAGGCGTTCATCGACCTGCAGAACGACGTGACGGCTGACGACGTGAGGCTTGCCCGACAGGAGGGCTTCACGCGCATCGAACATCTCAAACGTTACACGACACTAGGCATGGCGACCGACCAGGGCAAGACCGCGAACCTCAATGGCCTCGCGATGATGGCGGAACTCTCGGCCAAGTCCATATTCGAAACCGGCACCACAGTATTCCGGCCCCCTTATACTCCCGTCTCGTTGGGCGCTCTCGCGGGCCACCATCGCGGGCGCGAGTCCCGCCCTACGCGGCTGACGCCGGCGTACACATGGGCCAAAGAGGCAGGCGCGCAGTTCATCGAGGCCGGTGCCTGGTTGCGCGCGTCCTACTTCCCTAAAGCTGGCGAGGATTGGCTTGCCGCCACGACCCGTGAGGTGAATGCCGTGCGCGCTAGCGTCGGCGTGGCGGATGTTTCGACGCTCGGTAAAATCGACATCCAAGGTGCGGATGCCGGTCGCTTTCTCGATTTCGTCTACACGAATACGTTCTCGGCACTTTCCGTCGGGCGCGCGCGTTATGGCCTGATGCTGCGCGAGGACGGCTTCGTGTTGGATGATGGCACGACATCCCGCCTCGCCCCCAACCACTTCCTGATGACGACCACCACGGCGAACGCCGGCAAGGTCATGCAGCACCTAGAGTTCTGCCACCAGGTATTGCTGCCCGACCTCGACGTCCAGATGATCTCGGTATCCGACCAGTGGGCGCAATTCTCGGTCGCAGGCCCCAAGGCACGCATTGTCCTGGCGCGCGTCATCGATACCCAGCACGATCTCTCGGATGCGGCCTTCCCCTATATGGCTGCCGCCTGCATGACGGCGCTTGGCGGATTTCCGGCCCGACTGTTCCGCATCTCGTTCTCGGGCGAGCTTGGCTACGAGATCGCGATGCCCGCGCGCTACGGCGAGACTTTGATCCGCGCCATCATGGCTGCTGGCCAGGAACGGGAGGTCGTGCCTTATGGGCTCGAAGCCTTGAACGTCATGCGGATCGAGAAAGGGCATGTGACGGGCGTCGAACTCAATGGCCAAACCACGGCGCGCGATCTGGGCTTGGGCAAGATGCAGTCAACAAAAAAGGATTACGTCGGTCGTGTCCTGAAGGAGCGCGCCGCGCTGGTCGATCCGGCGCGCCCCGTTCTGGTCGGCGTTAAGCCGGTCGACAAGACGGCACGGCTGCGGTCTGGGTCTCACTTCATCGCGCGGGACGCGGCGGTCGCGGCGGTCAACGACGACGGCTACATGACGAGCTGCGCCTATTCGCCTTCGCTCGATACCTGGGTCGGGCTTGGCTTCCTTGCGCGCGGCGAGAGTCGACGGGGCGAAATCATCCGCGCCGCCGATCCCTTGCGCGGCGGCGACACCCTGGTCGAAGTCTGCTCGCCGGTATTTTACGACCCCGAAGGAGCGCGCCTGCGTGGCTAGTCGGGACAACCTTCAGGCATCAACTGCGTTCGGGGCCTTCCTGCATCGTGGCCATCATGGTCGCGCCGGGCCGGCCGGCGTCACCGTATCTGAACGCAGCCGAGTTGCCGTTGCCGGCATTGGCGCGCGCAAGGGGCAGACTGCCGCTCTTTCAGAACGCATCGCCGAACGAACCGGATTGATACTGCCACAGACGCCGCAGCTCGTAGGCAGAGACCACATCGGCTTCGTTTGGACGGCGCCAAACCAATGGCTGGCAATGTCCGATGGCGAAGATGGCGCCGCCTTTGCCGCCGATTTGGCACGCGACCTCGCCGGCCTCGCCTCGGTCACCGACCAAACCGACGGGCGTGCCATGCTCCGGTTGTCGGGTCCGCGCGTGCGCGACGCACTGGCTAAAGGTTGTATGCTCGACCTGGACGCGCGCGTATTCAAGCAGGGCCATACTGCGATCACGCTGATTGCCTTGCTGACATCCCAGATCACCCGGCTGGAGGACACCGACGACCATTTGCCCGTGTTTGAAATTGCAGTAATGCGCAGTTTCGCGGGCAATCTGTGGCACTGGCTCGAGGCCTCGTCCGCGGAATTCGGGCTCGATGTCTGCTGAAATTATTCAGCATAAGTTCAGGCTTCATCCGCTTTGTTGCCAAAGTCGGCGCGGATAACGCTGTCCGCGATCAACTACTGATCGCTGAAGCGACCATTAGGAGCGAGTTGCCCATGCGGAATGTGGCTCTGCAATCTCCTGTGACAAGCTTCTACTTAATCGGCTCCCTCGGATTGGCTTTGGTTGTAGGGGCTGCCAACGTGCTTGCCGCCGGAAATGCGGCGGAGAATATCGCCGGAAAATTCGCTGGCGCGCCACCCGCGGCTCAAAGCACCGGCGATGCGCAACGTTTGACCGAGGCTGCCCAGATCAAATCCGAACAGGCTCGCAAGACGGCCGAGGAGGCCAAGCGTCGCGCGGCCGCCAAGCGCTCTGATGAAAAGGCACGGAAAGCAGCGGCGGCAGTGGCCGCCGCCAAAGCCGCAGCGGAACGATCGAAGGCCGACGAGGCCGACATGCTCGCCCGCGCGCGGGCCGAAGCCGAGGAGCGTCGGGCCGAGATCG
>JBGTIU010000157.1:0-20095 GCA_041745515.1 Hyphomicrobiaceae bacterium
GCTGGTCGTGGTCACGACCGTCTCCTCGCTGGTCCATCTCTATTCGATCGGCTATATGGCTGAGGATCCGCACCGCTCGCGCTTCTTCGCCTACCTGTCGCTGTTCACCTTCGCCATGCTGATGCTGGTGACCGCCGACAACTTCCTGCAAATGTTCTTTGGCTGGGAAGGCGTGGGCCTCGCGTCCTATCTGCTGATCGGTTTCTGGTACACGCGCCCCTCCGCCAATGCGGCCGCGATGAAGGCCTTCGTCGTCAACCGCGTCGGCGATTTCGGCTTCGCGCTCGGCATCTTCGGCGCCTTCATGGTGCTCGGCCATCTCGATTTCGACGGGGCGTTCCACGCCGTGCCGGAAGCCGCCGATGTGACCATCCGGTTCCTCAGCTGGGACGTCCACGCGATGACCGTGGTGTGCCTGCTGTTGTTCATGGGCGCCATGGGCAAGTCGGCGCAGTTCCTGCTGCACACCTGGCTGCCGGACGCCATGGAAGGCCCGACGCCGGTCTCCGCCCTGATCCACGCCGCAACCATGGTGACGGCGGGCGTGTTCATGGTTGCCCGGCTGTCGCCGCTGTTCGAGGCCTCGGACTTCGCACTGGTGACGGTGATGATGGTCGGCGCCATCACCGCGTTCTTTGCGGCCACCGTCGGCCTCGTCCAGAACGACATCAAACGCGTGATCGCCTATTCGACCTGCTCGCAGCTCGGCTACATGTTCGTCGCCTGCGGCATCGGCGCCTACACGGTCGGCATCTTCCACCTGTTCACGCATGCCTTCTTCAAGGCGCTGCTGTTTCTGGGTGCCGGCTCGGTGATTCACGCGATGCATCATGAGCAGGACATGCGCAACATGGGCGGGCTGGCGCCAAAGATCCGCATCACCTGGGTGATGATGCTGATCGGGACCTTGTCATTGACCGGCGTCGGCATTCCGCACTTGGCAGGCTTTGCCGGCTTCCATTCGAAGGACGCGATCATCGAGGCGGCCTACGCGGCGCACACGCCGTCGAACTACGCGTTCTGGCTGCTCGTCATCACCGCCTTCATGACCTCGTTCTACTCCTGGCGGCTGATGTTCTTGACGTTTCACGGCCCGGCCAAGTGGGCGCATCATGGCGGCCACGCCCAAGACGATCACAAGCACGAGCCGCACGAGAGCCCGCTCGTCATGCTGATCCCGCTGGGGCTGCTGGCGCTCGGTGCGGTTGTCGCGGGCGTTGCGTTCGCGAACCACTTCATCGGCGTTGGCCACGGCGGTGCGAGCGACCCCTACAAGGCATTCTGGGCAGCGTCGATCTTCGAGGGCAAGGGCAACCACATCCTGCACGCGATGCACGAGATCCCGGGCTGGGTCGGGTTTGCGCCGTTCGTGGCCATGCTGGCGGGCTTCTGCCTTGCCTATCTCTATTACATCATGGCGCCTTGGCTGCCGGCGGCAACGGCGCGCGCCTTCAAGCCGCTTTACCTGTTCTTCCTCAACAAATGGTACTTCGACGAGCTCTACGACTGGCTGTTCGTCAGGCCGGCGCTCTGGGTCGGCCGGGCGCTGTGGAAAGGCGGCGACGGTGCAATGATAGACGGCGCCATCGATGGCACAGCCGGAGGGGTTGTCCGAGTGACAAATCGCGTCGTCAAGTTGCAGACCGGTTATGTCTACACCTACGCGTTCTGGATGCTGATCGGCGTTGCGGCTCTCATCACCTGGTTCATGCTGAACGGCGGAGCTGCCCGATGATTGCGAATGGGTACCTGCTGTCCCTCGTCACGTTCCTGCCGTTGCTCGGCGCGCTGATGGTCGCCTGTCAGAACGGCCAGGCAAAAGGCAACATCCGCTACATCGCCCTGCAGACGACGACGCTGACATTCGCACTGTCGCTGCTGATCTGGTGGAACTTCGACAAGGGTACGCCCAATTTCCAGTTCGTCGAGGAAATGCAGTGGCTCGGCACTTTTAAGTACAAGATGGGTGTCGACGGCATCTCGATGCTTTTCGTCATTCTGACAACCTTTCTGATGCCGTTGTGCATTCTGGCCGCATGGGAAAGCGTCGAGGCCCGGGTCAAGGAATACATGATCGCGTTTCTGGTGCTCGAGACGCTGATGATCGGGGTGTTCTGCGCGCTCGACATCGTGCTGTTCTATCTGTTCTTCGAAGCCGGCCTGATCCCGATGTTCCTGATCATCGGCGTCTGGGGCGGCAAGCGTCGTGTCTATGCGAGCTTCAAGTTTTTCCTCTACACGCTGCTCGGCTCGGTGCTGATGCTGCTCGCCATCATGGCGATGTACTGGCACGCCGGCACAACCGACATCCCGACACTGATGACGCATAAGTTCCCGAAGGACATGCAATGGTGGCTGTGGCTCGCCTTCTTCGCGTCGTTCGCGGTGAAGCTGCCGATGTGGCCGCTGCACACCTGGTTGCCCGACGCGCACGTCGAAGCGCCGACCGGAGGCTCGGTGATCCTGGCGGCAATCCTGCTGAAGATGGGCGGCTACGGCTTCCTGCGGTTCTCGTTGCCGATGTTCCCGCTGGCCAGTCAGGAACTGGCGCCGATGGTGTTCACGTTGTCGGTGGTCGCCATCATCTACACGTCGCTCGTGGCGCTCGCCCAGGAGGATGTGAAGAAACTGATCGCCTACTCGTCGGTCGCGCACATGGGGTTCGTCACCATGGGCATCTTTACGTTCAACGCCCAGGGCATCGACGGCGCGATCTTCCAGATGCTGAGCCACGGCCTGATATCGGCAGCGCTGTTCCTGTGCGTCGGCATCGTCTACGACCGGATGCACACGCGCGAGATCTCGGCCTACAGCGGGCTTGTCCATCGGATGCCGATCTATGCGTTCTGCTTTATGATCTTCACGATGGCGAACGTCGGCCTGCCGGGCACCAGCGGCTTTGTCGGCGAGTTCCTGACGTTGCTTGCTGCATTCAAGGTCAACACCTGGGTCGCGTTCCTGGCAACCACCGGCGTGATCCTGTCGGCGGCCTACGCGCTTTATCTCTACAAGCGCATGATGTTCGGCGAACTCGACAAACCGTCGCTGAAGCGCATCGCCGACATGAGCGCCCGCGAGATCATGGTGATGGCGCCGCTCGTGATTCTGACCATCGCGTTCGGGTTCTACCCCGCACCCATTCTCGACGTGACAGCGCAGTCTGTGAAGAAGCTTGTCGCCAACTACGAAGCCGCGCTCAAGACCGCGGCGCTTGCCTTGCAGTGACGGTGGATGACCTGGAAACGTCCGACGACAACGACTCAGGTGTCATCCCGGCATTCATTGCCGGGACCCACCGCGCCACATCCTCGGTGCCTCGGTCCGTTGCACGATGGGTCCCGGGGACGAGCCCCGGGATGACATCGAGTATGTGGCCGGGGCGCCGGCACAGGAAAACCGGTAACTGACGCCATGACCCTTCAATCGTACTATCCGCTGCTGCCCGAGCTGATTATCGCCGTTGGGGCGATGGCCTTGCTGATGATCGGTGCTTTCCGGCCCGAGACGGACCAATGGGGCGAGCGTATCGGCTGGATTGCCGTGCTGCTGCTGATCGTGGCCGGCGCCGTCGTGCTGCAGCAGCCGACGCCCGCGCAGACGATGTTCGACAATGCCTTCATCGTCGATGGCTTCGGCCGCTTCATGAAGCTGCTCGTGCTGGCGGGCTCCGCCACGGCGCTGATCCTCGCCTTCGACGAATTCCGCGACCACAAACACATGAAGTTCGAGTACCCGGTGCTGATACTGCTGGCCACCGTGGGCATGCTGATGATGGTGTCGGCCAACGATCTTATCTCGCTCTATCTCGGGCTCGAGCTGCAGAGCCTCGCGCTTTACGTGGTGGCGGCCTTCCGCCGCGACGCTGTGAAATCGAGCGAAGCCGGGCTCAAATACTTCGTGCTCGGCGCGCTGTCCTCCGGCATGCTGCTCTACGGTGCATCGCTGCTCTACGGCTTCACCGGAGCGACAAGTTTTGCAGGTATCGCGAATGCCGCCAAAGGCGCGACGCAAGCCGGCAACATCGGCCTGATCTTCGGCCTTGTATTTCTGCTGGTCGGCATCGCGTTCAAGGTCTCCGCCGTGCCATTCCACATGTGGACGCCAGATGTCTACGAGGGTGCCCCGACACCAGTGACTGCGTTCTTCGCCGCGGCCCCGAAAGTAGCGGCGATGGCGCTGCTGCTGCGGGTGACGCTCGGTGCGTTCCCGGGCTTTGCCGCCCAATGGCAGCAGATCATCGTGTTTCTCAGCCTCGCCTCGATGCTGCTCGGCGCCTTCGCGGCGATCGGCCAGACCAACATCAAACGGCTGATGGCGTATTCTTCGATTGCCAACGTCGGATTTGCGCTCGTGGGCCTGGCCGCCAACTCCGCTGAAGGCACACAGGGCGTACTCGTCTTCATGGCGATCTACCTTGCCATGACGTTGGGAGCGTTCGCCTGCATCCTGTCGATGCGCCGCGACGGTGGCGAGGTCGAGTCGATCGACGAGTTGGCCGGGCTCAGCCATCACAATCTGCCGATGGCATTCGTGCTGGCCATGCTGATGTTCTCGCTGGCCGGCATTCCGCCGCTCGCAGGGTTCTGGTCGAAATGGTATGTGTTCGTCGCGGCGATCAACGCCAAGCTGTGGTTCCTGGCTGTTGTCGGCGTGTTGGCAAGCGTGGTCGGTGCCTATTACTACCTCCGCATCGTCAAGATCATGTTCTTCGATGAGGCAGCCGCGCCGTTCCTGCCTGTTCGAGCCAAAGCATTGAGCGTGATGACGGTGTCGGGGCTTTTCGTCCTGATGTTCCTGCTGCCCTTCATTGGCGGCCCCATTGTCGAAGCCGCCGCGGTCGCGGCCAGATCGTTCCGGTATGCGGCTCCTTGATGAGTTCGAAGCCCCCGCACCGCATGCTGCACCTGGCGGAAATCGATTCGACCAACGCAGATGCAATGCGCCGAGCAGGCAGTGGCGAATGCGGGCCGTTGTGGATTGTCGCCGAGCGCCAGACCCATGGACGCGGCCGCTCAGGGCGCAATTGGCAGTCGTTGCCAGGCAACTTGCATGCATCGCTACTGTTCGTGCCCGGTGCCGCGGTCTCGACCTTGCATCAGCTGTCGCTGCTCGCCGGGGTGGCGGTGCACGATGCACTCGGTGATGTGCTGATCCCGCCGGCGCCGGCGCTGCGCCTCAAATGGCCGAACGATTGCCTGATCGGGGCGGAGAAGATTGGCGGCGTCCTGGTGGAAACCACAACATGGGCCGGTACGATGGTTGCAGTCATTGGCATCGGCATCAACTGCGCGCACGCACCGGAAATCGACGGTCGTCGTGCGACGGCGCTTATCCAACACGGATGTTTGGCTTCGCCGCGCGAAGTGCTACACCGCCTGGCGCTTCATATGGACCGTCGATTGTGCAACTGGCAGGCGGGCGCTGGATTTGCTCAGCTGCGCGATGACTGGCTGGCGCGCGGCGGGCCAGTCGGCGAGCGTCTTGCCATCAACGCCGGGACCGAGCGGATCGAGGGTTTTTTTGCCGGGCTCGACCGGCAAGGCGCACTATTGTTGCATGATGATCATGGCGCATTGCGTCGGCTCACGTATGGCGATGTGACGATACTTGAAACAAGATTATCCGGGGCGGACAGGCCCTGAGACGCGACGAGGACAATCTGAATGGCAGACGGCAAGACTGACGCAGGTGCGCGCTCGGCGAAGGGTGAACTCGTGTTCGCGGCGCTGGGCGGTCTCGGCGAAATCGGCATGAACGCATACCTATATGGATTGGGCGAGCCTCGTTCGAGGCAGTGGCTGATGGTCGACCTGGGGCTGACGTTCCCTAACGACAACGAGCCGGGTGTCGACGTGGTTCTGCCGGACCTCCGCTTCATCGCCGGAGAGCGAGGGGCGCTTGCAGGGCTCGTGCTTACTCACGCTCATGAAGACCACATCGGCGCGGTCATTGATTTGTGGCCGCGCATCGGTTGCCCGATTTTTGCGACACCATTCACGGCCGGCATGTTGCGCTCCAAACTTGTCGACTTCGGCGGCAGGTTGAAGCTTCCTATCACCGAGGTCCCGATTGGTGGGACTTTCAAGGTCGGGCCGTTCGATCTCGAGTTCATCAATCTGGCGCACTCGATTCCGGAGCCGTCTGGACTGGTGCTTCGCACGCGACACGGCAATGTGTTTCATACCGGCGATTGGAAACTCGACAGCGATCCGCTTGTTGGCGCCCCGAGCGATCACGCGCGGTTGCAGGCGCTCGGGCACGAGGGCATTCTTGCCATGGTGTGCGATTCGACCAATGCCATGCGCGAGGGCCGATCGCCGTCCGAGATCGAGGTGGCGGCGTCGTTGACGAAGATCATCAAGGGCGCGAAGCACCGGGTAGCGGTGACGACGTTTGCCTCCAACGTCGCGCGGATCAAGGCAGTGGCCGACGCGGCAGAAGCAACCGGTCGCAAACTAGTCGTGGTCGGCCGCTCCATGCACCGCGTCATTCACGTGGCGATCGAAACCGGTTACCTGCCTGCCGACTTCAAGTATCTGGATCAGAATCAGTTCAGCTATCTGCAGCCGCGCGAGACGCTGGCACTGTGCACCGGCAGCCAGGGCGAGCCGCGCGCGGCGCTGGCGCGCATCGGGGAAGGCGACCATCCGGAGGTGTCGCTCGAAAAGGGCGATCTGGTGATCTTCTCTTCGCGGACCATTCCAGGCAATGAGAAACCCGTCGCTCGGATCCAGAATGCGCTGGTGCGGCAGGGTTGCGACCTCGTCACCGACAGCGATGCGCTGGTCCACGTCACCGGGCACCCGCGGCGCGAGGAGCTGAAGCAGATGTATGCTTGGATCAGACCGCAGATCGCCATTCCGATGCACGGCGAGGCGCGCCACCTGGCCGAGCACGCCAAGCTCGCTGCCGCATGCGGCGTCAAGGATACCCAGACGCCAACAACCGGAGAAATGGTCCGCCTGGCACCTGGACCTTCGAAGATCGTCGATGGAATCCCTGTCGGACGGCTCTATCGTGACGGGCGGCTGATCATCGGGTCGGGCGAGGGCCCGGTCCGCGATCGCAAGAAGCTGTCGATCGTCGGGGTGGTCGCGGTGGCGTTTGCGCTTGGGCGAAAGGGCGAGCTGCTCGGCGAGCCCGATTGCGCAGTCGATGGCGTTCCTGACGAAAATGCCGACGGCGACCTAATGGAAGACATCATCCTGGATGCGGTGGAAGGCACAATCGAAAGTATTCCGCCGGGTCGCCGCAAGGATGTGGAACTGGTGCGAGATGCGGTGCGGCGAGCAGTCAGGGCGGCGGTCGATCGTGCCTGGGGCAAGAAGCCGATCGTCAAGGTGCTGATCACCGGGCAAGAGTAGAAAAAAGCCATCGGTTTCGGTATTGGTGAGCTGCAACCCCGGAGGGATGCAGATGACACCCGCAATCAGCTTCGACCACTGCGTTATTCACGTTGGCGATTGGCAGCAGTCGACCAACTTCTATCGGGATGTGCTCGGCGCGGTCGCCGTTCCGGTCGGAGGCGGCTTTGCCTATCGTTTCGGAACGGTGCAGCTGAACTGCCATGGACCCGGCCAGATTGGCACGCCGCGTGCGCGCCTGCCGGTGATGCCGGGCGGCAGCGATTTGTGCTTCGAATGGCACGGGCCCATTGCCGGTGCGATCGAGCATCTGCAGAAGCTCGGTGTTGCCATCGAGCTGGGGCCGGTCGATCGGATCGGCGCAAAGGGGCAGGGCAGCAGCATCTACTTCCGTGATCCCGACGGATCGTTGCTGGAATTCATTGTCTATCGTGGCACTTGAAAAAAGAGGTCAATGAAAAATGATCGGGCGGCTCAATCACGTGGCGATCGCCGTGCGCAATCTCGATAGTGCGGCAGCATGTTATCGCGACACGCTCGGTGCGAGGGTGTCCACGCCTTCGCCGCAGCCGGCGCACGGCGTAACCGTGGTGTTCGTCGAACTCCCGAACACGAAGATCGAGCTGCTGGAGCCGCTGGGCACCGACTCGCCGATTGCCCGGTTTCTCGAACGCAATGCTGATGGCGGCATTCATCACATCTGCTATGAGGTCGATGACCTGGTTGCCGCTCGTGATCGGCTGATCGACAAGGGCGCTCGCGTGCTGGGTTCCGGCGAGCCCAAGATCGGGGCGCATGGCAAGCCGGTGCTGTTTCTGCATCCGAAGGATTTCTGTGGGACGTTGGTTGAGCTCGAGCAGGTTTAGAACTTCTTGACAGCCGTCATTGCTGGGCCAGCGCGTCGCGAATGGCGCGGGCATGGCCACGAAGCTGCTCTGCCTCGGCCATGACACTTGCGGGTGGGCGCAACGACACGCCGTCGTGACGCGGCATCACGTGGTAGTGCAGGTGAAATACCACCTGCCCGCCTGCGACCTCGTTGAACTGCTGCACGGTGGTGCCGGTGGCCCGGAACGCGGTGATCTGAGCGCGCGCGATCAATTGCACGGTGCGAATGCAAGCCGAAAGCTGAGCCGGCGTCGCATCGAGCATATTGCGGGCAGGGGTCTTGGGGATGACGAGTGCATGACCGTCGCAGCGCGGCATGATGTCCATGATCGCCAGCGTGTCGGCATCCTCATGCAGCCGTTCGGCTGGCAGTTCGCCGCGCAGGATCCGGGCGAAAACGTTGGACGGGTCATAGGGCGGAACATTGTGCGTCATGGCGAGGCTGGACCTTGGCTCGAACGGAGATCGGTGTTTCTCATAGCGTGGCTGTCAGGCTGACGCCATCAATCCTGCTCCTCGACCTGGCGGCGATAGGGACTGTACTCGGCCAGCAGCTCGCGCTGTTCAGCGACGGCGCGCCTTTCCTCGTCGAGATAACGGGCGATCGCGCGGCGCAACCCGGTATCGGCGATCCAGTGGGCGCTGTAGGTCGGTTGCGGCAGATACCCGCGTGCAAGCTTATGCTCGCCCTGCGCACCCGCTTCGACTCGGCCAAGCCCACGCGCGATGGCGAAGTCGATTGCCTGATAGTAGCACACCTCGAAATGCAGGCAGGCGTGGTGTTCGATCGCGCCCCAGTAACGGCCGTAGAGGCAGTCGCCGCCGATCAGGTTGAGTGCGCCGGCGATCGGACGGCCGTTGCGGTTCACCATCACAAGCAGGCAGCGCTCCGCCATCGCCTGACCGAGTTCGGAGAAAAAGCGGCGGTTGAGATAAGGCCGCCCCCATTTGCGGTTGCCGGTTTCGAGGTAGAACGCGAAAAACGCGTCCCAATGGGCTTCCTTGATCTGCCTGCCTTCCAGTTGCTCGATGACAAGCCCGGCGCGCGCTGCCTGGCTGCGTTCTTTCCGGATGGCTTTGCGCTTGCGCGACGCCAATGATGCCAGAAAGTCGTCGAACGTTTTGTAACCCGCATTGATCCAATGGAATTGCTGGTCGGTGCGCTGCAGGTAGCCTAGCCTTCCGAGCTCGGTCCATTCCGCTTCCGTCGCAAATGTTACGTGGACCGACGACAACTCCAGGCGTCGGGCAAGTTCCACAGCCCCCGCCGCCAGCAGTCGTGCGTTGTGCTCCGCCTTCGCGCCGGATTTCACCAGCAGACGGGGGCCCGGCACGGGCGTAAACGGCACCGCGACCTGCAGCTTGGGATAGTATTGACCTCCGGCCCTGTTGTAGGCGTCGGCCCAGCCGTGATCGAACACGTACTCGCCCTGGCTGTGCGTCTTCACATAGGCCGGCATGCAGGCGACGACCCCTCCTTCAGGGCCGTCCACGACCAGATGTTGCGGAACCCATCCGGTGCGGCGGCCGACGCAACCGGACACTTCCAGTGCCTTGAGGAATGCATGGGCGATAAACGGGTTGAAAGTCTTAGGCTCGGCGTTTGCACAGGCATCCCATGCGACGGCTTCGATAGCCCCGATCGCTGCGACCCGGACGATGCTGGCTGTATTGTCGCTCATTGACGCATTCCTTGTCGGTCTCGAACTTAACGCATGATGGACAAGTCTGGGCAGGCCAGTTGACGCGTCTTGCTGGCGCCCCTTCACCCAAGGTGTCGGGCTCGCTATGTTCCACAGGCGAACGCGCGGGGGACCTCACAATGCGGATCAGTCAATTTATGCCGATGGCCGTCATGGCTGCCGCCATCTCGGTAGCGGCGCCTGTGGCGTCACAGGAACCGCAGCACGGCGTCAAGGTCCGTGAACCGGGTATCGTTGGGCGGCTGGTTCGCAAGCTTGCGTCTTCCGAGGGCATGGAGCAGGCCGGCGAGCAGCAATATACTCAGTTGAAACGGCAAGCGCTGCAAAAGCGAGCCCTGCTGCCGGAGGACCATCCGCAAACTCGTCGCCTGCGCAAGATCTTTCAGGATCTGCTGCCCCACTCCTACAAGTTCAACGAACGCGCCAAGGATTGGCGTTGGGACGTCAATGTCATCAACTCGCAGCAGATCAACGCATTCTGCATGCCCGGCGGTAAGATCGCCTTCTTCACGGGCATTCTTGATAAACTGCAGCTGACCGATGACGAAGTTGCAATGGTTATGGGACACGAGATCGCACACGCCCTGCGGGAGCATGCACGCGCCCGTGCCGCCAAGGCCAAGCTGACGAGTTTAGGAACGTTGGCGGTTGGCGTGCTGGTCGGCGGCAATGTTGGCGAATTGACCCGCGCGGCCGGCGGGCTGTTGAGCCTGAGGTTCTCTCGCAATGATGAGATCGAAGCCGATCTCGTGGGGATGGAACTGGCTGCCAGAGCCGGTTACAATCCGGAGTCCGGTGTCGGGCTCTGGCAGAAGATGAGCCAAGCCGCCAAGGGCGCGCCGCCGCAATGGCTGTCGACGCATCCGACAGGCGCGACACGCATCGCCACGATCAAGGCCAACCTGAAGGACGTGATGCCGCTCTACGAGGCGGCCAAGCGTCGAAGCGGCTAGTCGCGCACGGCGGCCGGCTCCCCGCAGGGGAGTCGCCATGCGTCGACAAAGTACCCGCTGTATACATTCATGGGAGATAGCCTTCGAAGGTCGGCGCATCGGCCCACTCGGCGGCGCGGGCGCGATCCACGGGCGTTCGCACGGTCCAGCAGAACAACGTTATGCCCGCGACTTCGCGGATATACCTCGTCACCGGTGTTGGCAATGCTTTGACGTGATAGCTGACAAAACTTGGGCAAACCGGGCCGATCTCCAACAGGTGGCCGAGGCGAAAAGCACGCTCCGGGCTCAGTTTGTCCAGCCACCAACCGGGGCCTTTGTAGAGCCCCGAAACGATGCCGCGCGGAATGCCCGGGGCCAGCTGCCGGATCTGCACCATCACCGCGGGATCAAACGACATCAGGGCCAGCGGTCCCGCGTAGGCCGAAGCGAGCGTCGCGATTCTCTTCAGGAAAGCGAGACGGGGCGGTGCCCATTCGCTCTTGATCTCGACCAGCAGTGGCACGCGGCCATGCACCAGTTCCAGCAGTTCGCCGAGCCCGATGACGCTGGTATCCTGGCCGCGATAGCGCAGCTTCCGCAGTTGCGGCATCGACAGTGCGTCGATTCGCCCGCGTGCGTCGATCAGGCGACCGAGTTCTTCGTCGTGAAACACCACCGGCGTGCCGTCAACCAGCGGTTGGACGTCACATTCGATGCCATAGCCCCCGGCGATGGCCGCTTCGAAGGCACGGGCCGTATTCTCGATGATTCCCAGCGTTGTATTGTGAAGTCCTCGATGGGCGATTGGACGAACAAAGGTCTTTCGATCGAGCATCAGATGTCGTCCGCATTCGTTGTCGGGTGTCGCATTGCCCACTATTGCGCGCCGGCTCTGCCTTTGTCTCGGCTCGCTTTACTGGCAGAGTTCTTTGCAAGGCGCGGCCGGCGCATTACTCTGCCGTTTCGAGGTTCGAGCAACCCGCGAACATAAGGACAATGGCTGATGGTGCCGATACTGGCGCGACTGGGCATGGGATTGGCGGCGATGATTGCCGGGGGCACCGCGATGGCCGCCGATGCTGTCAATCTGGCACCGCATCGCGCCGTCTATGAAATCACGCTCGATAAGGCGAAGGGTGGCGCCGGGGTTGCGGATCTTTCCGGACGGATGGTCTACGAGCTTACCGGCAGTGTCTGCGATGGTTACACACAGAACATGCGGTTCGTGACGCGAATGACCAACCAGGAAGGTCAGATCAGCGTCAACGACTTGAGGTCTTCGACGTTTGAGGATGCCGGTGCGAAGACGTTCAAATTCAATTCCAGTCAGTATCGTGACGAGCAGCAAACCGAAGTGACAGCCGGCGACGCGGTGCGGCAGGCGGCCGGGGGAGCGATCAAAGCCGAGGTGACGAAGCCGAAAAAAACCTCGGTGACGATCAAGGCGGCGACGTTGTTTCCGGTGCAGCATTCGATCGAGCTGCTGCAGGCGGCCAAAGCCGGCAAGTCGATTTTTGCCTCGGATCTCTACGACGGATCCGACAAGGGCGAGAAGGTGTTTGCGACCACCGCGGTAATCGGTGCACGGCAGCCGCCCGGGCGCAATAGCCTTTTGGCTACGGTCAAGAATACCGAGCAACTCGACCGCCTGCCATCGTGGCCGGTATCGCTCAGCTATTTCGACAAAGCAGCGGACGCTTCCGACGCTGCGCCGTCCTATGAGCTTGCCTTCCTATTCTTCGAAAACGGCGTCAGCCGGAGGCTGTTCATAGACTACGGCGATTTCTCGGTTCGGGGAGTTTTGAAAGAATTGACGTTTCTCGAAACTTCCACGTGCAAGCAGAAATAGCGCCGCGCGAATTGGCGGTCTTACTCGTTCCACAACCATGCGGCCCCCCTCACTCCGCTGGCATCGCCCCACACTGGGGGACGCACCAGGACGTCGGCCTGGTCGGCGAAAACATAGCGCGCCATCAGGTCCGGAAGAGCCGGGTAGAGCTGGTTGAGGTTCGACAATCCGCCGCCGAGGACGATGACGTGAGGATCAATCAGATTTACGATATGGGCAAGACCGCGCGCCAGTCGGGAGGCGTGCCGCTCTAGCGTCGCCTGCGCTGCTGCGTCGCCGGCCGACGCGGCAGCAGAAATTTGCGTGGCAGTTTGTCGATGGCCCGTAACACGGGCATGATCGGCGGCGAGACCCGGGCCGGACACCCAAGTCTCCATGCAACCGCGACGACCGCACCAGCAGGTCGGACCCGGATGCTCGCTCGGATCGGCCCATGGCAGGGGATTATGACCCCATTCGCCGGCGATGCCCCGCGGCCCGTCAACGACACTGCCGTTGATCACGACACCGCCGCCACAGCCTGTGCCGATGATTACGCCGAAGACAGAGGTCATGCCTTGCCCAGCCCCGTCCACTGCTTCCGAAAGCGCAAAACAGTTGGCATCGTTGGCAAGCCGCACCGGCCGGTTCAACTTGGCCTCTAGATCGGGCTTCAACGCGCGACCATTGAGCCATGTCGAATTGGCATTCTGGACAAAGCCGGTCGGGGGTGACACCGACCCAGGCATGCCAATTCCGATCGAGCCCCGTGCGCCGCCTTGCCGTTCCAATGCGGTAATAAGATCGCCCAAAGCTTCCAATGTCGCCTGATAGTCTCCTTGAGGCGCAGAGATGCGGGCGTCGGCAACAACTCGTCCGGTCCGATCGAGCATGACTCCGGCAATTTTTGTGCCGCCCAGATCAATTCCGAGGCGTAGGGCATGAGGCGCATGAGTGAAAGTTCGAATGATCGCCATGTGAACTGCTCACGAATCCTTGGACAACAGGTCTATGGCGCAAGCGACATCCTCCGCACGAATGCCGGAGTTTGCCGCAAACATCAGCAGCATCGATTCATCCGCACTGACATGTTCAAGTACCGCTCGAAGTAGATCGGGGGTCTGCACGCCCGCCGCAAGTCCGGCCGGGTTGAGCCCGGTCAGCTGCAGGAAGCGCGCAAGGCGTTCTTCCTGCTCTGCAAGGAAGGCCAGTGCATGCAGAGCAATTGTCATCGCGCTGTCTCGGTCGATTCTTTTGCGAGGCACTTTTTTCACGATGGGAGGCATGTCGTAACTCTTCGTTAGTGATCAGTTTAACTTAAACCGTTTGTTACGGCTTATAACCCACACTGCAATTCCGACCTTGCGCACGAATCGGTGCATGAGACGTTTGGGAAAATGTTGGAACTGCCGGTCGATGACCTATCAGGAACGCAGCACAGAGTTTGAGAGGCATTCCGCAGACAAGGCTCGCGGCGCCAAGACGATCCTCATCGTCGAGGACAACGAGCTCAACATGAAGCTTTTTCACGATCTGCTTGATGCACATGGCTATGCAACTCTGCAGACGCGGAATGGCATGGCCGCCATCGGCCTAGCGCGCCATCACCGCCCTGCGCTCATTCTGATGGATATCCAGTTGCCGGAGGTGTCCGGCCTGGAGATCACCAGGCGACTCAAGGAAGATCTGGAACTGCGCGACATACCGGTAGTGGCAGTGACCGCATTTGCCATGAAGGGTGACGAAGAGCGAATTCGAGGCGGCGGCTGCGAAGCCTACATTTCGAAGCCAATCTCGGTCGGCAGCTTTCTCGAAACGATTCGCCGGTTCATCGGTGAACCGTAACGCGGGCCGCGGAATGCTGTGGCGCCAAGAAGGTGTTTGATGACTGCTCGTGTACTGATTGTCGACGACATCCTGGCCAACGTAAAACTGCTGGAAGCGCGGTTGACGGCCGAGTATTTCGAGGTTTTGACGGCGACCAACGGTCAGCAGGCGTTGGAGACGTGCATCCGGGAACGCGTCGATGTCGTGCTGCTGGATGTGATGATGCCGGGCATGGACGGTTTTGAAGTTTGTCGGCGGATCAAGAAAAATCGCGCCACTCAACAGATACCTGTAATCATGGTGACGGCGCTCGATCAGCCCTCTGACAGGATTCAGGGGCTCGAAGCCGGAGCGGATGATTTTCTGAGTAAGCCGGTCGACGACATAGCGCTCGTGACGCGCGTCAAGAATCTCGCCCGGCTGAAGCTCATGCACGATGAGCTGACCATGCGCGCGGCGACCACCCAGCAGATGGGCGTACCGGTGTCGCCGGCGGTTGCCAAGGCCCTGATGGAAGGCGGTGGGCGCGTCTTGCTTGTCGACGACCATCGCCGCTCGGCGACGCGCACGTTAAAAGCCTTGGCCCCGATGCATGATGTGTTTTTGGCCGGCGACGTGCCAACGGCGCTGAAACGGGTCACCGATTTCAACTTCGACCTTTTGATGGTGAGCTTGAGCCTGGTCGCCGCGGACGGATTGCGACTGTGCAGTCAAGTGCGGGCGCTCGAGCGGACCAGGCACTTGCCGGTGATCGTGATCGTAGAGCCGGGCGATGAAGCGCGCCTGATGCGCGGACTGGACATGGGGGTCAACGATTATCTGGTGCGCCCGATCGATCACAATGAGATGCTGGCGCGTGTCAAGACGCAGATCCGGCGCAAGCGGCATTCGGATTTGCTGCGGATGCGGCTTGAGGAGAGCGTCGAATTCGCAATCACTGACGCCCTGACCGGGCTTCATAACCGCCGGTACATGGAGGGTCACCTCCGCACATTGGTGGACGAAAGCGTGGCGACCGGCAGGCCGCTGTCGATCATGCTGGTTGATATCGATCTCTTTAAGAGAATCAATGACACGTATGGCCATGATGCGGGCGATAATGTGCTGCGCGAGTTTTCCGGCCGCTTCAAGCGCAACACTCGTGGTATAGATCTTGCCTGTCGGTTTGGTGGCGAAGAATTCGTCGTCATCATGCCTGACACGGATATTGAACGCGCCCGTCAGGTTGCGGAACGGCTGCGGGCCTGCGTTGCGGCAGAGCCATTCCAGGTCGATGCGCGGAACCATATCAGCGTCACGGCCAGCGTTGGGCTCGCGACGCTGGCGTTGCCCGACGACACGCCGGAGACGATCTTCAAGCGTGCCGATAAGGCTCTTTATGCGGCCAAGCGGGACGGTCGCAACCGCGTTGTCGCCGAAGCGGCGTGAAGTCTTGACAGATATGTCAGTTCCGCTATCCGAAAAATATGTGAGAACAATAAGTTAAGCGCTCAAAACTCTGCTTGAGCCGCCTTGCAGCTCGGCAGTTTCTCTGTACGGTAACGGGCACGATTGAGCCTCTTGACAAGCAAGACGACTCATAAATTCAGCACCTTGCGAAGCGAGCGGTGTTCTGGCAATGTGCGCCGGCAATTGCTAATTGTCTTTCGAGTTTCGGACAACCTTGCGCGGGTTGCGCTGCTGTCGGGTTGTATCGAAGTCAGACGTGGCCCTTTATGGTTGAGGTGAACCGCATCACTTCAGTCGTTGGGCGACGGATCAGCCAGCCGGATTCGCCGCAAGGCGTTCCCTGGAAGCTGATCGCCACCAACCGGTTAGCTGACGCCCTCTTCAGCGAGTCGGCTGGTCATTAAGCAGAGGCCGTAGTGAACTCGGATCATTTACCCCGCTACCGAGATTGCTGCGGCCTCCGCTGAGGCATACCGATCGATCGCGCAAGTTCGCGTCGTTCATTGCGATTGCTACTTTTGCACATCAGGGCACAATACCGGCCCACATCGGGGCCAACTTGGTGCTCGAGCAAGAGGCTCGCGCTATGTCACTTGATTTTGGTCTCTTTGAACGCGACGTGCTTGCGCGCCACCGGGTCATACTTCTTGAATACAATTTTCTCTGTCGACGTGCGAGGGTTCTTCTTCGTCACATAAAAAAAGCCTGTTCCAGCAGTCGAAAGCAGTTTGATCTTCTGGGTGACTGGCTTGGCCATGGCAGCAAAATTCCTGAAACCTTCGAGCAACGCGCCCGCGTTTGGCGGCAACATACCCGCTGACGCTCGCGTGTCAAGCGCGTGTCCCCGGCAAGATCGCTACGACTTGGAGCCGGCTCACGACTCTGATTAGAGTTGACGAACCAAGCTTATGCAGCATCGATCCGGCGAGCACTCGATCAATGACATATTGTGTCGGAATTCTGGTCAGCGAAGGCCTCGTGCTGATGGCGGACACCCGAACCAATGCCGGGCTCGACAATATTTCGACCTATCGCAAACTTCACGTATTCGAGCGGCCTGGCGAGTTCCTGTGTGCGTTGGCGACGGCTGGCAACCTGTCGGTCACGCAGTCGATCGTTTCGTATTTGCGAGAGGGCCTGATCGATCCAGAGACAGGAGTGACGCAACGGCTGGTAGAGATGACAGGCATGTTCAAGGCCGCGGGCCTCGTGGGTCAGGCCATACGCAAGGTCTGGGAGACCGATGGCAGTGCGTTGGAGCATCATCAGGCAGCGTTCGATGTGTCAATCCTGCTGGCGGGACAGATGCGGGGCCGTAACCCGCGGCTCTTCATGCTTTACCGAGCGGGCAATTTCATCGAGGCAACGCCCGACAGCCCGTTTCTGCAAGTTGGCGAACATAAATACGGCAAGCCGATCCTTGATCGTGCGGTAACGTTTTCGACCGATCTTTACGACAGCCTGAAGCTGGGATTGATCTCGATGGATTCGACCATGCGGTCGAACCTTGGCGTCGGCTTGCCGGTCGATCTGGTGGTGCTGCGCCGCGACGTTATGAGCTGGGAGGTCAATCGGCGTATCGAAGCTGGCGAGCCGTATTTCCACGATCTGCGTGAACGCTGGTCTTACGCTCTGAAGCGCGCCCATAACGACATCCCTCGCCCGCCGTACGGGCCGAAGCAGTCTTGAGCCGGCATCATCGTGGCTTCGACGCCCACCATCAGCGCCGCAGAATCTCCAGCAGTTCCATCGTTGGATAGCTGTCGGCGGGCAATCCAAACTTGAGTTGAGCCGCCTTGATTGCGGCTCGGGAAGCAGCGCCAAGCTTCCCGTCGGCTTCCCCGGCGGGAAAACCGCGACGCGTCAATTGCGTCTGAAGGTCGGTAATCTGGGTGGCGCTAAGCACCTGGACCGGGCTGCGGCCTCGGCTCATCGGCGGCGCACCATCCAGTCGGGCGGCGAGGTATGCGGCTGTGATGGCGTAGTTCAGGGACTGGTTCCATTTCAGGAAAGCCTGGAAATTCTGGTAGGCCAGAAAGGCCGGGCCGTTTCGACCCATCGGCAGCACGAGCGATGCCGGACTGGCATCAACCGGCAGTGCGCGTCCATCGGCTGCCGTCACTCCCCATTTTCCCCATTGCGAGCGTGGATGTCGAATGGCGAGATCCGCCTGATCCCAGGCGAGCGACGCGGGCACCCGCACCTCCTGCAACCAAGCCTCGCCTGGTGCCCATCCAAGGCTGTTGATAAAGGCCGCCGATGATCCGATGACATCTGCCGGGCTGCGCATCAGGTTGCGGCTGCCGTCGCCATCATAGTCGACAGCATGGTTCAGATAGTGCGAGGGCAGGAACTGGGTCTGGCCCAGTTCGCCCGCCCAGGAGCCGATCATCTCCGCCGCTTGCAGATCGCCGCGCTCGATGATCTTGAGTGCCGCCAGCAATTCGCCACGGAACATGTCCGACCGACGGCAATCGTAGGCGAGCGTTGCAAGTGACCGCAGAACAGGCTTATTGCCCATACCCGAACCGAAGTCGCTTTCCAGGGCCCAGAATGCAGTTATGATGGGGGCCGGAACACCATATTGCTGCTCGGCGCGGGTAAACAGCGCCTTATGCCTGGTGATTTGTGCCAGGCCGCTTTGCAGCCGGTTGCGCGAGGCGAGCTTGTCGGAGAAATCGAGGAAGCTCTGAGAGAAAAAGCGCTGTCCGCGATCTGTCCAGATGATGTTCTGGTCGAGCGTCAAATAGGGCGCGGCCGACTGCAATGTGCGAGCGGATATGCCCTGCTCGATCGCCTCTCGCTTGAAGGCTTCGAGCCAGCGATCGAAGATGGCCGTGTTCCGGCAACTGGCCGCCGCTGCTGCGGACGGCAAATCGGCAAATGCGAAGGCACAAGCGAACGCCGCCGCCAAGTTACGGATGTTCATGGGGAACCTGCACCGTTGCTGGGGAAGTGCCATGCACTTTCTGGCGAAACGGAGAGCAGGGCAAGCGGCATTTGTCGTTCCCCGCGCCACCGACGACGCACGCTGACGCAGCATGGCCATTTTCCGGCCTTGAAACCTCGCAACTACTGTCGGTCTTGGTTGATGGACCGAAGCGGGACGGTCGTGGCATGAGGCCGTGCAAGCCTCTCGGAACGACGTTGACGACCGGGCTGACATTGGTCGGTGTAGTAACACCAGCATGTGCCACGGATCCGGACGATTCGCGCCTCGCGGTGGTTCGAGACTGGGTCATCAGAGGGTGGCAAGCCGCCGAAAACTGGATTCTGGATGGCTATTCGCTGGCTCCCGTCCTGATGGTGGGTTTGAGTGTATTGGCCCTGATACCGCCGCTTGCAATCGCGGGCTACCTCGTCAATCGTGCAAGTCGTTTTCGCAACGACCATAGAAGGATGACGCTGCCGACGGGAGAGGCTGCCGGCAAAGGCCTGGGGTGGCCGCTCGACGTTTGGATTCGCGTCGAAAGCGAAGGCCACGCTCCCGAGCGACGCCGGCTGCCGCGCGAATTGATGAGTATCGGGCGAGCGGAAGACAATGACCTTGTGCTCGGGCATCCCACAGTTCATCGACACCACGCCGTGGTCAACAGGTCGGAGGATGCGCAGATTGTCATTCGGGACCTGAGTGGGGAGGGGGGCAATGGCGTCAGAATAAACGGCGAGCGCGTCACTCAGGCGACGCTGGCGGACGGCGACAGGATCGCGCTCGGAAAAGTCCTGCTGGTCTTGGAGACACGCCCGGCTTGAGCCCTATACGGCTTGTCCGGAAATGTATTACTTAACAGCGATAAACATGAGGAGCCAAGCCGATGACCGACAAGGCGAAAGGAGGCCGGGCGCAGAGCGGGTTCTTGGGATCCCTGCGAGACGCGCTGGCAGCTGCCAGCCGAGAAGACTCAGCCCGGATCACGCCCGATCTTGACGGCAAGAGCAGAGCCAATGCAACGGCCGCCACGCCAGCGCGTATTGCCGATCGGCCGGCAAGCGCAACCGGATCTAAATCGACAGATGCGACAGTATTGCTTGGTCGTGATTCCGAGCCGCCCGGCTCCGCTGCGCCGGCAGCCGCGGACGCGGCACGCATCGCGCGCGGTG